>NZ_JBNGOZ010000006.1:0-234376 GCF_050589825.1 Carboxylicivirga longa
CTGTCACTCTACATTTAAGTCCAGGTAAGGTTCCTCGCGTATCATCGAATTAAACCACATGTTCCTCCGCTTGTGCGGGCCCCCGTCAATTCCTTTGAGTTTCATTGTTGCCAACGTACTCCCCAGGTGGATAACTTAATGCTTTCGCTTTGTCGCTTACGGTGTATTGCAAACAACTAGTTATCATCGTTTACGGCGTGGACTACCAGGGTATCTAATCCTGTTCGATCCCCACGCTTTCGTGCATCAGCGTCAGTTACAGTTTAGTAAGCTGCCTTCGCAATCGGTGTTCTGTGTTATATCTAAGCATTTCACCGCTACACAACACATTCCGCCTACCTCAAATGTACTCAAGAATAACAGTATCAAAGGCAATTTTACGGTTGAGCCGCAAACTTTCACCCCTGACTTACTATTCCGCCTACGCACCCTTTAAACCCAATGAATCCGGATAACGCTCGGATCCTCCGTATTACCGCGGCTGCTGGCACGGAGTTAGCCGATCCTTATTCATACGGTACCGGCAAATAACTACACGTAGCTATATTTCTTCCCGTATAAAAGCAGTTTACAACCCATAGGGCAGTCGTCCTGCACGCGACATGGCTGGTTCAGACTTGCGTCCATTGACCAATATTCCTCACTGCTGCCTCCCGTAGGAGTCTGGTCCGTGTCTCAGTACCAGTGTGGGGGACCTTCCTCTCAGAACCCCTAGACATCGTCGCCTTGGTAAGCCATTACCTTACCAACTAGCTAATGTCACGCATGACCATCTTATACCACCGGAGTTTTAATTATTAATTGATGCCAATCAATAACATTATGCGGTATTAATCCGAATTTCTTCGGGCTATCCCCCAGTATAAGGCAGGTTTCATACGCGTTACGCACCCGTGCGCCGGTCGTCAGCGGAACCGAAGCTCCCTGTTACCCCTCGACTTGCATGTGTTAGGCCTGTCGCTAGCGTTCATCCTGAGCCAGGATCAAACTCTTCGTTGTATTAAAATTTTAAATATCTATCGAAAATCTTAATAACGCTAATTGACTTCAGGTTTCACTTTTACCTTTCTAATTTAATCGTTTAAATTAGGTACTATCCAATATTTTCAAAGATCTTTCAGATGCCTTGCATCTTAGTGACATATTCAGAATCGAACTGAAACACTAACCATTATGTCTTTCAAAAAAGTCCGGAGTTCGTTGTCCGAAGCCCGTTTTTGCTACTCCCCTCGTTTGTGAAGCGGCTGCAAAGGTAAGGTTTTTTATTCCAAACTTCCAAAATTATTTTTTGATTATTTTGGAGCTTATTTTTGACAGAACAGGCAAGTTATGAACTCTCTTTTTCCATGTCAATAGCCCTTTGCAATTTCATCTTTCAAAATGTATCGATAAGCGCCTAAACCCTTATCAATCGTGCCTTTCAGCAGAACCATTGTCCTCAAAAGCGGGTGCAAAATAACGACGTTTATTTCGCATATCCAAATTAAAAAGGAAGGTTTTTTGAGGCAAAAATCAGACTTGACAGTTTACACGCTGACTTGTCGACTGTTGCACGAGTGTTAAAATATGTTCCTAAAAACAACTCTCCTCATCGCAATAAAATCAACAATACTTACACATTACTTATGACGATGCTAAAAACAAAAATATTCATCACCCCTATTATATACGTGCATAATCATCAATAGTTGTCGTAAGCTATATACACATTCCGAAGCTATAAAAGCAAAGCCGAAGCCTCCGTAACACTAAAATAAACCATATTTTTTTACCAACTTTGCAGCTTACAATATATTGAAACACCAGCAATGCATATCAAAATATTTTTCATTCACATACTCATAAGTATATTAAGTCTCACACAATTGGAGGCACAATCCAAGAACAGAATAAAAATAGATAACGCAAATTCAGGCGAACAACGAAAAAACCTTGGACCCAACGTACGACTCCTACTAGGCAATGTAAAACTAAGGCATGAGAATACTATAATGCACTGCGACAGTGCCTATTTTCACGATTATAAAGACTCAACATTTATCGAAGCCTTTAATCACATTCATATCATACAAAATGATTCCATCCATTTATATGGCGATTATCTAACCTATAGTGGTACAGAAGGTATTGCCCGGGTAAGGCGCAATGTGAAAATACAGAAACAAGATGTTACCGTTTTAACGGAGTACCTGGACTACGACCGGGTGAAGAATTTTGGTTACTATTTTAATGGTGGCGAAGTGTTAAGCGGGCAAAACACCCTTATCAGCGATTTAGGCCTCTACTACCCCGACCTCAGCGAAGTACACTTTAAAGATTCGGTTGTGGTAACAAATCCCAAATACACTATTTTTTCAGACACATTGAAATACCATACCATAACAGAGGTAGCAAGTATTCTGGGCCCCACCTTTATACAAAGTGATGACAACCTTATTTACAGCGAGGATGGTTTTTATGACACCCAAAACGATAAAGCAAAACTCTTCCGTGGGGCAACACAAAGCTATGTTCAGGGCAAGGAAAACACATTAAAGGGCGATACCATCTATTATGATCGTCAGGGTGGAATTGGGGAAGCATTCAGCAACTTTGAACTGCACGATACCACCAATAATATGATGATCAGGGGCAACTATGGATATTATAATGAGTCCACCCAATATGCCCTGGCAACAGAAAAAGCACAACTACTGCAGATTTATCAGCGCGACACCCTCTATTTACATGCCGATACACTGCAAGCTATTCCCCTGCCCGATGAAGAGAGCCAACTCATTAAGGCCTATTACAATGTGAAATTCTTCAGGAAAGATATGCAAGGACGATGCGACTCCATGGTGTATGATATGCGTGACTCAACCAACACCTTTTATAACAGTCCGGTAATATGGGCACAAGAAAACCAAATGACAGCTCAAACCATAAAACTGTTCAGTAGAAACAACGCCCTATACAAAGCCGAACTAATCAATTCAGCCTTTATTATAGCACCGGAGAAAGATAGCCTGCTCTTCAACCAAATAAAAGGGCGAAATATGATCGGTCATATTAGGAACAATGAATTATACCGCATTGATGTGGATGGCAACGGACAAACTATTTATTATCCAAAAGACAGGGAAGCCGTTATTGGTGTTAACCGCGCTGAAAGTAGTACATTATCCATATTCCTGGAGAAGCGTCAAATTACCGGCATTAAGATGCGAACAGAGCCGGGTGGCAATTTAAACCCACCTTATCTATTGCCCGATGAAGATGTTAAGCTTCAGGGCTTCTTATGGCTGGAAGCAATACGCCCAAAGAATAAAACAGACATTTTTAAGCACGTGCCCATGCCTGCCCTCGACGAGTTATCCAAAGACTACGACGACTACCAATTTGGGGACGACAGCAAGTAAGGTACAGTTCGTTTACATTAAGTCAAAAACACAGCAATGAACGATGAAAATAAAAACGGGGGCATTGCCCCCGTTTGCTCTCTCTAATATTCATCTTCATTAAAAAAGAAGTCCTCCTTACTCGGATAATCTGGCCAGATATCCTCAATACTTTCAAAAACTTCCCCTTCGTCCTCAATCTCCTGGAGATTCTCAATCACCTCAAGTGGCGCTCCTGAACGAATTGCAAAATCAATTAATTCATCCTTTGAAGCCGGCCATGGTGCATCTTCCAGTTTAGAGGCTAGTTCGAGTGTCCAATACATAGCAACTCAATTTAACATTAATATAATTGTGTTATTTCTCACTAAACTCATCTGCGAATTTAAAAAAAATTTCCAATCTTACAACTTCGCTTTCATTGTAATTTCAAAAACAATGAAATACTTTGATAAACGACACGATATTACAGTACAAATGGAAACCTATATAACTCTCTAGCAAAGGCGATTTACCCCACAAGACAATACTAATTGCACTACACTACAGTTACCTGTTCATTGATCATATCCGACTCAACAAGACCATCGCGCAAACGAATAATACGATGAGCATGCTGAGCAATATCCTCCTCATGCGTTACAAGGATAATAGTATTCCCCAGTTTATGAATCTCATCAAAGAGGCGCATTATATCAACAGAGGTTTTGGAATCGAGGTTTCCGGTAGGCTCATCGGCTAAAATAATGGAAGGTTTATTGATCAAAGCACGTGCAACAGCAACCCGCTGCCGCTGTCCCCCTGACATTTCGTTGGGTCGATGATGCATGCGGTCACTCAAACCCACACTCTCCATCACTTCCTTACCCCGGGCCTGCCTATCATGCTTGGACACCCCGGCATAAATCAAGGGTAACATGGCATTCTCCAAAGCAGTGTACCGCGGCAATAGGTTAAAAGTCTGAAAAACAAAGCCAATCTCCTTATTCCGGATTTCAGCGAGGGAATCGTCAGTGAGTCGACTAACATCGGTGCCGTTCAGCACATATTGCCCTCCAGTGGGCGTATCCAGCGCCCCAATAATATTCATCAGGGTAGATTTACCCGAGCCTGAAGGCCCCATAATAGCAACATATTCACCTTTGGCGATACTAAGCGATACACTCTGAAGAGCTTTAACAACCTCGGTACCCACCTGATAATGCTTCTTAATTTCGGCTATTTCAATGACGTTAGTATTCATAGAGCTAAGTTTAAGCAAACAAATATAACTTTTTAGAGCTGATTTAAAACAAGACAAAAGATTTTATATCTTATCACAGCACCCTTACCAACTTATCAGGTGAAGCCCCAAAGCCAGAATTAATAACGCACTACAAAATGCTGTTTCTGACATTCTTTCCTAAAAAAGACAATTCCGAGACGAAACAAATCCATGGAAACCGTGACACGGGGGTGCTGACAAATGGTTTCCCAGGCTTCCTCCATCCCCTGTGACCAATGAATATCGTCAAACACAAAAACCGAATGATTATGCGCTTTTGTAAGGCACAGATTAAAATAATCGAGGGTGGCTTCCTTTTGATGATGCCCATCAAAAAGCACAAAATCAAGACTTGACAAATCTGCCAGCAAAGAAGGCAGTACATCCTGAAATTGGCCAATAATTTGCTGCACATTATCACAACCCAACCTTTGAAAGGTCGTGCGAGCTAAGGCAGCTGTTGCTGCACATCCTTCAATAGTAATTACTTTTCGCCGGGTATCAGAAAGGCCAAGGTAGCCACCGCTAATACCCAGCGACGTACCTAACTCAATCACAGTATTTGGCTGAAGCTCGCAAAGCAAGCGATACAATAGCTCACCATAACGTGGCGCTATAGACGAATACCTTGCAATATGCCCAACCTTCCTTCTTCGACGGTTAAAACGTTTACTTCCGGCACCATAGTCTTGCACCTCAATAAACTTATCCGAGCGACACAACTCTTTCCGCAGCACATTTATTGTTTCAAAAGCATAATACGAATGCGGACTGTAAAAAACATCGCGTACCAAATTAAATACAAAAGGGCTATGCAAGCCATAACCTTTATGGTACCGTGCTTTCAAAAGGTATCTCAAATAAGATTTTGCCTGAAAAAAATTCATTTACAAACGCTCCCGGAATTTTATTGAGCACCACCCTTTCTCACTGTAAAATAAAAAGCCATGGTGCTTGTCAAAACTAATTACAATTCACAAAAGGCAAAGGTAAAAAAACAAATTAGTGAGTGAACAGATTGCAATTGAAAAGAACCAAACTACATTCTCAAAAAAGACCTTGCCGCCAAGAAACTCTTTTGTGTAACCTAGTAAACACTTCGCCCCAGCCGTTGTTTACTGATTATAGTATACCGAACATTAGCATCAACTGCATGGAAACTTATTTAACGCAACTATTGGAATTGATAGAAGAGGCAATTACAAAGGCGCCCCACAAAAAATATGATAGTGAGATAGATTTCAACAACATTACCTTGCTTGCACAAGAGTTCCTTCAAAGCAAGGCGGAGAAAATATCTGCTGTGACCGGCATTGAGAAGGTCAATTTTCCATCTCCCGATAAGCTAAATGCAATGCAGATGAAAAATATCGTGAAGGCGCTGGAAAAGCTTCTGAAGGCCTACAACTGGGAGTTTATGTTTCCGGAGCAGATCGATGAAACCAACAAATACCAATACATTCGTGACCATTGGGACACCCAGCAGTTATACTGCAAAGAAGGCATGATGCAAATTGAAACCTGCACCTTTGACGAGCGAAAGTGTCCCTTTCCCGGGCAATGCAAAGTATGCCACAGCTTCAAAACTGATGACGATGACAGCCATCATTTGTGTAAAGGACAAATTGACTTCACCGACCTCATACCGGAATTTCAGCGAGAGGATGATGAAATACGCGATGACGTTGATCGCTTGAAGAAGTTAATGCTGCAACCCAATGATGATTCATTTATTTCCGGCATTTACAATTATTGCGATGGCCGTTGCGAGAAATGCACCTTCACCCATCAATGCAGCTCGTACGCGTTAAACGCACAGTTTGATAAAGTAAAATGCAATGATGATGGCGCAAAACAGCTGAAAGTATTTTTTAAGGCCACCTCTGAGATTATTGAAGAAGAGCTTTCAAACAAAGGCATTGACGTGGAAGAAGCCATGAACCTTATTAAAGAAAATGAGCTGCCCCCGCAGCCTCCCAAACACAGCCTTGAAAAACAAGCAGAGTCGTATGCCGAGAAACTAAACCGCTGGTTTAATTCAAATCAGATGGAAATCGAAAGCCGCATAGTAACCGAGCAGGCTACCGGTCTGAAGGATGATTTTGAGACCATTACCTGGTTTCAGCTATTTATAGCCGCTAAGGTAAACCGAGCCATTAATGGCAAACGCCAATGCAGGGAAGGCGACAATGATGAATTGCAAGACTCACTAGGATCAGCCAAGATTGCCCTTATTGCCATTGACGAATCCATACACGCCTGGAATAACCTGCTAAACGCAATCCCCAGCAAAGAAGACAGTATATTAAGTATGTTACGTCATCTATCCGACTTAAGAGAAGATTTGGAGGGCTATTTTCCGGAGGCGCGAAAATTTATTCGACCAGGGCTGGATGAATAAAAAAATCTGAGAGAGCTTAGGTGGAAAGTGTAAGAATCATGAATAAATTCTAATAGCTTCTCTCAGATATTATCGCAAATAAATTGCGAAAAGTTACCTCCCGTTGCAGGTAAGCCAGTGACTTAACCGGACTTATAATTTTTAATCGCTGTAAAACTATTAATTTATTTGACAGTACGATAGTAACAGTGTACTTTTTTGTATAAAATTCTTAATTTTTTGGAATATCGGCGTATTTTCTACTTAAAAACCCACTCATTCACATGACTCACAAGCTATCACAAGTGCTTTAGGCTTTCGTCAATTGCCTGAAAAGCCTGATGACAAGGGTCAAAAACCTCCTGAAAATAATTACGGGCTTTCTTAATCATACGACGTGCCCGTGCCCGCCTGCCATTTTTGTACAGTAGTTTTCCATAATGGAAATACAAATTTCCACAGGCTTCGGCATCATCGGCACAGGCTACAAGTACTTGCTTATAAACAGTAAGCAGTAAATCAGGTTTACCTACAGAGACAAATATACTGTTCAATTCATCGGGCAAGGTGGGAGTATAGGGGGCACCGAGCAGCAAATCGTAAGCCAACACCCCACTGACACTATCCTTATTAAGCTTTAACTTCGCATTAAGCAAATACAACTCATTGGGCCGATAGTTAGGCTGTAAGCGATTGGCATATTCAAAATAACACTCTGCTCTCTCCGGCTGCTTCGTTTTTAAGTACAAAACACCACTTATGCGGGCGGCATCCGATCGCTCCAGTGAGTCAGCATAGAGCTCATAGGCCCTGACAGCATACTCAATTCCCTTTTGCGGCAAGCCATCGAAAAGGTATGTAACCGCAAGGCTGTAGTTGGTAAGGGCTTCATCGGGTTTTCTGTCAAGCGACATTAAAAACCACTGCTGAGCGGCGTAATAATTTTGCAATATTGATTGATAATATCCAAGGGAATAAAGGCTATAAAAATCGTACACCCCATTTTCAAAGGCCTTCCGATAATAGTGATTGCTCTTTTCGAGTAATACTTCAGATCCCTCACCCCAACGATCACCAAAGTCGTGATACACCCTTGTATAAAAATCGCCCAACGCCTTGGTTATGCGAAAGTCAGCAGGATGAAGTTGCTGCATTTTCAGCAAAACGGAATCCACCTGAAAAATGATGGTTGCGGGTAGCAGTGGCTCCTGCCTCCGCAACTGATCCAATGATTCGCCTGAACGCAGATTGACAAATGAAAAACGCTGATGATAATGACTGGTCAGATGATAATTTAATGCCAAATCAACCTTTTTAAGTACACAATCGGGCTGATCATCACAATGCTTCAGGCACTCAAAGGCACTCAAAAACTGTCCACGTTGAATTAAACTATCTACCCTACCCTGTGCATTAACAGACGACAAAAGCCCGGCAAGTACTGTCGCTGCAATGAGAAAAGTCGTTCGCAAATATTTCTTACCCATAAATTATACTTGAAATAAAGCTGTACAAGGTGCTAATAAATAAAATGACTCACAAAAAAATACGCTATCGCAGCTACTGGAAAGTGAATAAATAAAATGCGATTAACAACTACAGAAGGAAAAAAGCAATCGCTACTATTACGCCATACAAAACCCATCCATCCATAAGGAGCAAGATAACAATACTTAGTTTATCACTAGTAAGATCAAGCCCACACACACTACTAACACACTACAAATCAATAATTGACATTACAGAATATCTCTCGTACTTTTAACCCTGCTCTACTAAAAACTCATCACTCCCTTGATTTTATTATGGCATACAACTTTCTATGTAAATTACAATAAGTACTAAATCATCATTATTAAAAACTGGAATTATGAGAAAACTTGGTTTTATTGGTGCGATTCTACTGCTGGCAATCGTAACTTATGCTCAAAAGAGTAAGCAACCCAACATACTTGTTATATGGGGCGACGACATTGGCCAGTCAAATATTAGTGCCTATACCAATGGTCTGGTGGGCTATAAAACTCCCAACATTGACCGCATTGCCGACGAAGGGATAATTTTTACCGATTATTATGGCGAACAAAGCTGCACTGCTGGTCGATCAAGCTTCATTATGGGACAAAGTGTGTTCAGAACCGGATTAAGCAAGGTGGGCTTACCAGGTGCCGAATTGGGCATGCAAAAAGAAGACCCAACCATTGCCGGCCTACTCAAACCATTGGGCTACGCCACAGGTCAGTTTGGCAAAAACCATTTGGGCGACAAAGACGAACACTTGCCTACCCAGCATGGCTTTGATGAGTTTTTGGGAAACCTCTACCATTTGAATGCCGAAGAAGAACCGGAGCTTCCCGATTACCCAAGAAATCCGGAATTCAGGGAAAAATTTGGTCCAAGAGGAGTTATTAGTTCGTCGGCTGATGGACCCGTAAAGGATACCGGCCCGCTTACCAGGAAAAGAATGGAAACCATTGATGACGAAACAGTGGCTGCAGCTGTTGACTTCATTAAACGAATGGATAAAGCAGGAACACCTTGGTTTGTCTGGTGGAATGGAACGCGCATGCATTTTCGTACACACGTGAAAGATGAGCTGATGAACGATCCGAAATACCAGGGACTGAATGAGTACGCCATTGGTATGATTGAGCACGACATGCATGTTGGCGAGCTACTTGCTGTTTTAGATGAACTTGGTATTGCCGACGAAACCTTAGTTTTCTATAGTACCGATAACGGCCCTCACAAAAATTCATGGCCCGATGCAGCCGTAAGTCCCTTTCGTGGCGAGAAAAACACCAACTGGGAAGGCGGATGGCGTGTTCCTGCAATGGTACGCTGGCCCAAAAACATTGAGGCAGGCTCAGTATCCAATGAGATTATGCACCACATGGACTGGTTACCAACCTTATTGGCCGTTGCTGGTAATGAGAATATTAAAAACGAACTACTCGAAGGTAAAAAAGTGGCTGATAGAACCTATAATGTGCACCTGGATGGGTATAACTTTTTACCCTATCTGACCGGCAAGACTGAAACAGGGCCTCGAGAAGAGATTTTTTATTTCTCGGATGATGGCGACCTGACAGCTCTACGATATAAAGACTGGAAAATGGTTTTTATGGAACAGCGCAAATATGGCACACTTGGTGTTTGGTCAGAGCCTTTTGTAGAGCTGCGGATTCCCCTCATCTTTAACTTAAGACGCGACCCATATGAACAAGCTCCGCTTACCTCCAATACTTATTACGATTGGTTACTCGATCATGCATTTATGCTTGTTCCTGCTCAAGCCTATGTGGGAAAATTCCTTTCAACTTTTAAGGAATATCCACCGCGGCAAGAGGCTGCTAGTTTCAGTTTGAGCCAAGTAATGGAAATGATGAAAACTCCAACAAACAATTAAATTAAACCTACCATTTCATATTCTCATGGCGTGCAGCGGGCTGTACGCCATGAATTACCCTCCTAAACACTCACGAAAATGCGTATTTCAGTACTTGTATTTAGTTTTACATTCCTATTGGCCTGCAACCAACCTGCGAAACACAATTACAATACATCAAAGGCCTTACTATCTTGGAACAACACACCGGTGAAAGAGCAAATTTTTTCATTTGTAAAAAAAGTAACCGATCCATCATCAGTTGATTACGTGCCTGTTGAAAATCGGGTTGCTGTATTTGATAATGACGGAACACTATGGAACGAAAAGCCACTGTACATTCCGTTGGAATTTGAAATCAATAACATTCAAACAAAGCTTGCTGGCGACACATCATTACTGTCCAATGAATTATACAAAGGCTTAGCGGAGGGTAACCTGGCCATTATGAAAGACTACAACACATTTAACCTAATTACACAACTATTTGCGTTACATAATGGTCAAAATGAAGATAAGTACAAAGAGTCCGTCTATCATTTCCTTTCCCATAACCTTCATCCAAAATTTGAACGCCCCTTTAAAGAAATGGTGTACCAGCCAATGGTTGAATTGGTTCATCACCTACAACAACACGATTTTGAAGTATATATCGTTACAGGAGGAGAAATTTCTTTCGTCAGAACCATCTCCAAAGAAATATATAACATCCCGGTTGAAAATGTGATAGGCAGCAGTGTAAAACTTAATTACATTTCCGATGAACAGGGCGTCAGAATAATTAGAACAGGCACAATTCAATCGGCCAATGACAAACACGTAAAACCCTGTAACATTGAACTGCATATTGGTAAAAAGCCAATTTTTGCTGCCGGTAATAGCGATGGAGACTATGAAATGATGGAGTATACACTAGCTGGCGATGAGCCTTCCATGGCTATTTTGGTGCATCACGATGATGCAGAAAGAGAATACAGCTACATGCATGGCACCGAAAAAGCAGTTACAGATGCCAACAGCAAGGGATGGCATGTCATCAGTATGAAAAAAGACTTTAGACAAATCTTTCCGGATTAAGAACACTACTATAGGTTTTTATGCTCAGCCTTTCCTTAATAAGATGGGCTTGGCGTTCTGCTTTTGAACCAAAACGCTAACCATTTTAAAGGAATTATTATTTTTGCATCTATGTCAGACTTAGCGATGCAAAATATAAACTACCTGCCGGGCGTTGGCCCCAAAAAGGCCGAACTGTTAAAGCAGGAGCTTAAGATTGCATCCTACGAGGATATGCTCTATTATTTCCCTTATAAATACATTGACCGTAGTAAGTTTTATCAAATAAGAGAGGTTAATGCCAAGCTGCCTTACATACAGGTAAAGGGTCGGTTTACCGCGCTTAACACAGTGGGCACCGGCCGTCAAAGCCGCCTCACCGCAACTTTTACCGATGGTACAGGCGTACTGGAACTTGTGTGGTTCAAGGGTCATAAATATGTAAAAGAAGGCATCAGCTCCGAAAACGAGTATATTGTTTTTGGCAAGCCCTCTTCCTTCAACGGTAAAATAAACATTGTGCATCCCGAGTTGGAAAAAGTCAGCGAAACACAGGTGAAGATAACATCGGCACTACAGGCTTTTTACAATACTACGGAGAAAATGAAAAAGGGCTTTTTAAATTCCAAAGCCATTCAGAAGCTACAGCAAAATATATTCCTGTCATTTCAGGGAAAAGTAAGTGAAACACTGCCGGCCTCCATCATTGAGCGATACAAGTTTCTGAATCTACACGAATCATTAAAGGCTATTCATTTTCCGCCCAATGCACAAATATTGGAGAAGGCACAGCTGCGCCTAAAGTTTGAAGAGCTATTTTATATTCAGCTAAATATATTGCGACAACGCAACCAACGCACACGCGCCATCAAAGGGCATCTATTTGGAAAAGTGGGTGATTACCTCAATTCTTTTTACAGCCAGAAAATACCCTTTGAACTAACCAATGCACAAAAGCGCGTTATTAAAGAAATACGCCGCGACATGGGTAGTGGCAAGCAGATGAACCGGCTACTACAGGGCGATGTGGGCTCGGGCAAAACATTAGTGGCGCTGATGGTGATGCTGATTGCATTAGACAATAAGTATCAAACCTGCCTGATGGCACCCACAGAGATACTGGCCACCCAACACTTCGAAACCATCAGCGAGATGGTTGATGGCTTAAATATAAAAGTAGCCTTACTAACGGGCTCCTCTAAAAAGAAAGAGCGCGAACAGATCGACAAGGATCTTCAATCGGGTGAGCTTCAGATACTCATTGGCACCCATGCCCTTTTGGAAGATAAGGTAATATTTAACAACCTGGGTCTAGTGGTGGTGGATGAGCAGCACCGCTTTGGCGTAGCACAACGTGCGCGCTTGTGGCGTAAAAATACCCAGCCCCCTCACATACTGGTGATGACGGCCACACCCATCCCACGCACCCTGGCCATGACTATCTACGGCGACCTGGAAGTATCAGTCATCGATGAATTACCCCCGGGACGTAAACCCATCGAAACAGCCCATTATTTTCACAACCGACGCAATAACCTCAACAAATTTATCAAGGGCGAGCTGGACAAAGGCCGACAAGTGTACGTGGTTTATCCACTCATTGAGGAGTCGGAGAAGATGGACTTTAAAAATCTGGGCGAAGGCTATGAGTATATGCAACGCGTATTCCCCGATTACAAGGTGAGCATGGTACATGGCCGCATGAAGCCGGCCGAAAAAGATGCCGAGATGCAGGAGTTTGCCGCCAATCGCTCGCAGATACTGGTTTCAACCACCGTGATTGAAGTGGGCGTGAATGTACCCAATGCTTCGGTGATGGTAATTGAAAGCGCCGAACGCTTTGGCCTGTCGCAGCTCCATCAGCTACGCGGCCGCGTGGGGCGCGGTGCCGATCAAAGCTATTGCATCCTGATGACCGACTATAAGCTATCGGAAGAGACCCGCAAGCGTATGGACATTATGACCCGCTCGACCGATGGCTTTGAAATTGCCGAGGCCGATTTAAAACTGAGGGGGCCGGGCGACCTGGAGGGCACCCAGCAGTCAGGCCTGCCCTTTACCTTAAAAATTGCCAACCTGGGGCGCGATGGCCAAATATTACAGTTTGCCCGCCAGGTGGCCGAAGCCATATTAAGCAACGACCCCCTGCTGGAGAAACAAGAAAATTTCATCCTCGATAAACAGCTAAAAAAACTGGCCAGTGAAAAGATGAACTGGAGCATGATTAGTTAAGGCATAACCATTAAAGTTCTGCCAGCTCTTCATCTTCGATTAAAATTATCTTTGTATTAATTTTTGATGCCACCGTATTCATAAAATTCTTCAACTCGCGATAATCACTGGCCAAATAACTTTGCTTTTTAAAGTTATAGCTGGCAATAATCTGAATACTCCCTTCGGCTTCCGTTACCACAAAATTAAATGCAACATTATCCGAATTAATCTTTTGCTGGGTCGGTAACTCCTCAATGCGATAACCTTTGGGCACTTGAATAGTTGTTATGTAACGATAGCCTTGCCGATACACCATATCAATTGGCAATGAACGATTTTCCTGTTTAAAAGGGTTATCATTTTGTGTTAAATTAGCAAAAGGAGAAATAATTAATTGATTATCAACCCTATCGATACTTTGAGAAAATTCAAAACTATACTTGAATGGCAAAGCCTTATCATATAGATTATCCGGCTCAATCTCATCCTTAATCGTTAAGCCCTTTTGGGCTATTCTTCTTTTAAATTTCTCTTTATCATTATGAAACCCGCTCCTGTTTGCCAGTGCCATGTAACCGGTACTTTTAGCTTTGCAAAGGCCTGCTAGCTGATTTTCTTCAACATCAAGATGTAAGGACAGATTAATCTCCTCAAGTGATGTTGCACTGTTGGCGATTGTCACCCAACTTTCACTATCTTCCTTTACTACAAAGCCTTTTCCATTAATACATCGGGCAGGTATCAGGTGATTAGGACACATAGACTGAGTTGCATCAACCAAACGCACCCTACCATCTACTTCAACTAAAACTAATACATAGTTAAATAAGTTGGAATAGGGAAATGAGTCGGTAACTTTACCATTATCGCGCGTACTAACAATCACCGGGAAAGCTTGCAAGCCGACAGAACGTAATGCTCCAATGGTACATAAATTTATATTGCCAATATTTCCGGTATTATTCTCATTGAACTCCTTTAATGAATACTGAGCATACTTCCCATAGTATTCATTCCATTTATAATTGGTTTTCATATAGTTTAACACCTCACCAAGGCGCTCTTCCTCGGCCATTTCTGCTAAATATGAAAGGTTTTTATCGGCCCACTTTTCTGATCTTTTCAGGTATTTACCAAAGTCATCATGATCTAGCATTTCCTCCGCCAAGGATGGCCAGGTATTCATGTATGTTTTAGTATATCCGGATGGATAATTGATTTCTGACATTTGGAAATCAATCTTTATTATATAATCATTTCTCGATGATATAAAGGTTTCATCACGAAAAGAAGGTACATTCTTCATCCCGAACTCATACACCATGTCTTTAAAGGGGATATTGGCAAAAGTACGCTCAAATCCGGGTTTCTTGTAACTCTTAAAATGATCCATTTTAGTGGTTCCCTGCATACGGTAACGATAGGAATAGAATGGAATCATATTCACTTTGTATTCACTATACAGGGTTGGGATATTGGTTTGAAAATCCCAATCTCGCAAATGTGTATAAAAAGGAGAATAGATGGAATATTGCACATCAATAATGGAACCTTCTTTAATCTGCGGCATGGCAAATTTTTTCACGTACCAATTGTTATTAATCTCTTCCTGGTACACCTGATCGGGGTCAAGTGCTACTTTCTTTAAAATACCATCCTCATGGTTGAAAGTAAATGCGTTTACTTGTTTCAACTTTTCAAGTCCTTCTTTCGTTCGGTATAATGCAATCTCAAACTCACCCTGATCAAAGGCCGCCTCGTTAAAAATTTTAATCCGCACGTGTCGGTCAAAACGCAACACAAAACCGTCAACCTCCTGTACAAACCAAGAATTACCCTTGTCAAATAACACCACGGCGGGGGCATCTTCTTCGAAATCACATTCTTTAATTTGCAGTTCTTCAGGCTGTAAAAAACCAAACTTAACATCCTGGGCATTAACACTGAAACTGATAAATAATAAAAATAATGAGTAAGCTATAAATATTTTTTTCATCGTTTGTGGGGTATTAGTAACATTATAAATATTTTACAATTCCTTTTTGTAATTCAGCATTGTTACAAGCTTTAATAAAGGCATAAGCCTGGGGGTATTCCTCCACCGGAACAATGCCCGCCTCAATAAGCACCTGCCGATGCACCCGCAGACAATTGCCTTCCACCCTAAGCTCCCTTTTATAATAGCCATACTCCGATTCGAACTGAAGTGATTTGATGCCGGAAACGTCTGCTATTGCCTTAGGCATTTCATACACAATCGTATCACAGAAGCTGTAGGGATAATCAAAACGCAATTCCTGAGTTCTCTTCTCGGGTTTATCAAGATGAAAGACAATGGGACGAATGGGTTTCAACAATAAGCGAGCGCCTATTTTCTCAACTGCATTATTTAGTGTTGCTTCCATGCTGATATCTATAAATGCAGAATCGGAGTCTGTGCGCTTCATTTCATAACTTTGTATATCGCAACGTTCAAACAAACCCAAATCTTCCAGATATCCTATTTTATCACGCTCCGACAAAGCTTCATTTAACCCTTTCAGATAACTAAAAAGCAGCCCCTTCGCTCGTCCAGTACATACCATGCCTACCTCTCCGGAATCGTCAACCGTAACTTTAGTGCTAAAATAATTACCAACCTGCTCTGCCCTAAGACTCGGCGTACGGGTAAGCTTACTGTTTTCTCCATCTACTAAAAGCACTGAACGATTTTGGGTAGAAGTACCCAAATAATTAAAAGGGGCCGTGCTATCCGTACATTCAAGCCATATCGTATCATTAGCTTGTGGGACACAGAGTATCACATGATTAAACTGCTGAGATGGATAGTCTGTCCTAATTTTTACGGGATGAGAATCAGCATACACCAGTGTGTAAATGGAATTGATACCCACCTCCTTCAGCAGGGCCTGCATATAGTTAGTCAGGGCTTTGCAATCACCATATTTATTATTGCACACATACATCGCACTTTCAGGCATCAGGCCTCCTATATCTAAGGCTACATTGATATAACGGGTGTTATTTTGCAAATGCTGATACAGTACTTTTATCTTTTCTATGTCTGTGGCACAGTTTTGCGTTAAAGCATGAACCTTTGCCCTCTCTTCATTTGTCAAAAGATCGAGGTTAGATTTTAACCTACTCATCCAAAGCCCAAAACTCCTCCAGTTGTGAAGGCTACCCTTTATGCCATATTTAAAATCTTTCGGTACTATAATAACCTTTGCTGCCAGCTCCTCTTTCCGTGGTCCATACTTTTCTCTTTCCACGTAGGGTATATCTTTAGCCTGCCATTGGTAGCGATAGCCACTTGATAGTTCAGTGATTTTAGCTGAATCAATACCCTGCTGAAAAAGCTCAAAACTTGCTTCCCCGGGCACCTCAACTGTTAGCTCGGCATCTTTAACAGGAACTTTTTTCTGCCAGCGAGGAATCCAGTAAGCTAAAAATAAATAATCATTACGCTCCTGCGTATAGCTATACTTAATAACGTAAGGGTAACGATTATGAATTAGCTTAAAAGACAATATCATATCGTCGCCATGAAATTGTCCACTCGAATAGGCGTGAGAATGTATAATGTCTTTTCTCTTTAACGAACGTATTTCATCACCCATCAAATCGTAAATACCTGCTTCCAATTCCTTAATATTATTGCCCTTGACATAAGAAATATCAATTTCGGCGAATTCGGCGCCTTTGGCTGTATTTATCTGAATTTCAAACTCAGCATGTTCAATAACCTTATTACCCGTATATTTTATGGAAGTAAGCCTTTTATTAATCTGGCAATCGGGCAGCTGGGCATACAATGAGGACTTTACTATTATCAATAGTAAAAAAATGAGGGGTAGGCGCATTATTTTTTTCTTTGAAGATAGTATTTTTGTTAAAAACTAACCAAAATACTTCATACTTACAATAACTTAACGACTGATCGCATAGCGCTTATCCAACAAGTTGTGAAAAAAAAGGGTCGTGTAAGATGTAAGAATAACAACACAACCCTTTTCTATTAGAACTTTTATCGCTGACTAATATCACCTGCACCTGACTCATTCAGCTCCTTGAGGTCTGGTTTCCCATAGTAGTCAATATCGCTGCCCCCACTGGCCTTGGCGATAATCTCCTTTTCAGCCCATACAATAGCTTCTGCACCACCCGATGTGGTAACTTTCACCTTTTGTGCTTTGAGCTCACGGGCATGAATATCAGATCCACCACTTGCCGTAGCCTCCAACTGATCGCATTGCCCCTTCACCTTAATATCGGCACCGCCAGAACTTATCAGGGTCAACACACGGCTTCGCAGCTCCATATAAATATCAGCTCCTCCACTGGCATTTAATGTAACGGAAGCTCCTTTTATCACATTCTGTCCATACACATCTGCACCACCACTGGCACTCAGGTTTTCCAACTGTGCGGCAGATACATATACCTTGGGTGCTGCACCGGTAATCCAGTTCCAGCCACTGCTGCCCTCCATGTACACCTTTAGCGTATTGCCCTGTACTTTGGTAATCAAACGATGCAAATCATCCTTGGAGCAAACTACCTCCACCTTTGTTTCCGATGCCTGCGTATAATACAGGTCAATGCCGGACGAAACGTCCACACTTACAAACTCGCTTACCGAACGTAGTTCCTTTTCTTGTCCCGCGATGACACTCGTGAATAATAGTGCCATCACCATCAATGCAATATTCCTCATAGTTGTGGTTTTATATTAAAAAAGACGCATTATTATGACTTCCGGTTACAGGCTCTTATTTTTTCTTTTCTGCTTTCAATCGTTTAAAATAATCATTGGTGGCTCTTTTTACATGAGGCGCCAATATAATGGCAGCAATCATATTGGGGAAGGCCATTAATGCATAAGCTGAATCGATAAACGCAATCACTACATCAATGGATACAACGGCAGCTACAACTGCACTTATCACACTTAGCACATTATAAATATTCCGCGATTTTGTACCAAACAAATACGAAGAGCACTTATTTCCATAATAGGGAAAAGTAAACAAAGTTGACAAGGCAAAAAACATTACACAAATAATCAGCAAGTATGGTCCGTACCCGGGAATAGCTTTATCAAAGGCCAAAGCGGTTAAGGTGATACCATCGGCATCGCTCGTTTGCCACACATCGGTTACCAAAATAGCCAGCGCCGTCATGGTACACACAATCAGCGTATCCACAATAGGCCCCAGCATAGCCACCAAACCCTCGCGCACAGGCTCGTTGGTCTTGGCTGCACCATGTGCCAGCGGCGCCGTACCAATACCTGCCTCGTTAGAGAAGGCTGCCCGCTTAATACCCGTGATAATAAGAATGCCCACGGCGCCCCCCAGCACCGACTCTGCCTCAAAGGCATCGGTAAAAATTAGTACCAAGGCACTCCACAACTTATCGGGATGAGAAAAAATAATAAACAGCACCACCAACACATACAGCAATACCATGAAGGGCACGATACCTGCCGTTACCTTGCCAATGCGTTGAATACCCCCAAAAATAACAACTGACATGCATGCCGCAATAATAATACCCGAAATAAAATCGCTAGTAAAGCCGGTAGTAATACCATTGGGCTCCAATACAATATCGCGAAACACCTGTGTTAGTTGATTACTCTGAAAAACCGGAAAGACAGCAAACATAGCGGCCACAGCGAAAAATACGGCCATGGGCTTCCATCGTTTTCCCAATCCTTCGGTGATAATATACATGGGACCACCCTGAACTTCGCCAGCATCATCCTTACCACGAAACATGACAGCCAGGGTGCCGGTAAAAAATTTGGTGGAAACCCCCAATAGTGCACTGATCCACATCCAAAAGATCGCACCGGGGCCTCCGGCCATTATTGCCACCGCCACACCACTGATATTACCCATACCTACCGTAGCAGCCAAGGCCGTTGATAATGCCTGAAAATGATTAATCTGTCCGGCCTCATCCGCCTGATCATATTTTCCACGAAGAATGGCCACAGCATGAGCAATATGCCGAAAGGGCATAAGGCGACTGTAAATCATAAAAAAGAAACCACCACCCAAGAGCAATATTAAGAGTGGCGTTCCCCAAATAAACTCACTAAATTCGATAATCCGTTGTTCAAAATCTTTCATCACAGAAAGATAAAAAAAACTACAAAACGAAACAAAATGAATTGACATGCACCATCACCCCACGATTATCTGATTATGAGCAGACTATATATTTCAACCCGTTTCATTTACAGCCCTGCCTTTATATTTTTTTAACGCTAATAAAGACCTTTTTCCTTAATCAATGTTGAATTATATTTTAGATTTGCATAACAAGGGGCGAAAAAAGCAATATTCGCCTAGCTGAATACGAATTACAAAATAACTAATCGTGCTTAAGCCAGTAGTTTCGTGTCATCCTCACAAACTAATGACTTCTGCCCAATAACCAATTTCAAGTTATGGCTGATTTTAAATACCAAAAACCGTTTCCAATCTTAAAAGATACAACGCCGTATCGTTTGATTACCAAAGATTATGTTTCAAGCATTGAAGTGGATGGCCGAAAGATCTTAAAGATTGATCCCAAGGGCCTGGAGCTCCTATCAAAAGAGGCTTTTGCAGACGTTTCGTTTTACCTACGCCCAACGCACCTGCAAAAACTGGCCAATATTCTTCAGGACGAAGAAGCATCGGATAACGATCGCTTTGTGGCACATACCATGTTGATGAATCAGGTGGTAACCGCCGAGGGCGAACTACCCACTTGTCAGGATACCGGAACCGCTATTGTTCTCGGAAAAAAGGGAGAGAACGTATTTACAGGTGCCAACGATGCCGAACACCTGTCAAAAGGCGTGTTTGAAACCTATCGCGATCGCAACCTGCGTTACTCACAAGTGGTTCCGTTCTCTATGTTTGATGAGAAAAATACGGGAACGAACTTACCGGCACAAATCGATATCTATGCCGAACAAGGTAATCAGTATGAATTTCTCTTCATGACCAAGGGAGGCGGATCGGGTAATAAAACTTTCCTATATCAGCAGACCAAAGCATTGCTAACCGAGGAAAACCTGACAAAATTTGTGCAGGACAAAATTAAAGATCTTGGTACCTCTGCCTGCCCACCTTATCACCTGGCATTGGTTATTGGCGGTACCTCTGCCGAAGCAACATTAGCAGCCGTGAAAAAAGCATCGGCCGGATATTTTGACCATCTACCTACTGAAGGCAACGAGGGAGGACAGGCTTTCCGTGATTTGGAGTGGGAAGAAAAAGTACAGAAAATTTGCCAGGAAAGCACTGTTGGTGCTCAGTTTGGCGGTAAATATTTTGTGCATGATGTGCGTGTTATCCGCATGCCTCGTCACGCTGCCTCTTGCCCCGTTGGCCTTGGCGTAAGCTGCAGTGCCGACCGCAACATCAAGGCAAAAATTACCGAGGAAGGCATTTTTGTTGAAGAATTGGAGAAGAATCCATCTCGTTTTGTTCCGAAAGAGGCACCACATATGGCACCGGCGGTTAATATCGACCTGGATCAACCTATGGAAGATGTTCTTAAAGAGCTTAGCAAGCACCCCATTAAAACGCGCCTGAACCTTTCGGGCACCCTTATTGTGGCACGTGATATAGCACACGCACGCATCAAGCAAATGCTAGATGAGGGCAAAGAAATGCCCGAATATTTTAAGAATCATCCGGTATATTACGCCGGTCCTGCTAAAACACCAAAGGGCATGGCATCAGGTAGCTTCGGTCCCACCACGGCCGGTCGTATGGATCCTTATGTTGATCTATTTCAGAAAAAAGGTGGCTCCATGATTATGGTAGCCAAAGGAAACCGATCGCAAGATGTTACCGACGCCTGCAAAAACAATGGCGGCTTTTATCTGGGCTCCATCGGTGGACCGGCAGCCATATTAGCAAAAAACAGCATTAAATCGGTTGAAGTAGTGGATTTTGAAGAACTGGGCATGGAAGCCGTGCGCAAAATCAAGGTTGAAAACTTCCCCGCATTCATCATTGTGGATGATAAGGGCAATGACTTCTTCGCTAAACTATAATCAAAGTATCCTACCATAAAAAGGTGCAGCTGAAATCAGCTGCACCTTTTTTTTTGCGACATCTCAGAATGCACAACAATTACGATTTGGAAGTCGTATTGAATACTTATTTCTTTAATTAATTTTTTATCCCTCTATATCAATACGTTACACCACTTACAAAAACAAAGCTTAACAATTACTTGTTTATTTAACAACAATTAACAAACCTTAGCGTATTGTTTCATATTTCTTTGATGAAAAACATCTAATCAACTGATAATAAAGATGAATTTTCATCATTTTTATTCTATTAACATCGAAAAATCTGTTAAACATTTAAAGATATTAGGATATTTTTATCACAATCAAGTCACACTAAACCCCAATTAAATTTCTATTTGAAAGCAAACCCAATTAATGAAACACAAAATGGAAGCAGTAAAATCAACAGTTCAGCTAAAGAAGTATGGCATTGTGAACGAGCAAAACATCATTTACAATCCGTCCTATGAAGATTTATATTTAGATGAATTGAACAAGGAATTAGAGGGTTATGAAAAAGGCCAACTAACCGAGTTAGGCGCAGTAAACGTGATGACCGGTAAATTCACAGGCCGCTCTCCAAAAGATAAGTACATCGTTAAAGATGAAATCACCAAAGATACTATCTGGTGGACTTCCGAACAGGCCAAAAACGACAATAAACCGATCTCGCCGGCGGTATGGAAAACCATCAAACAAGACGTTTGCCTGCACCTTTCAGACAAAAAGCTATATGTCATTGATACTTTCTGTGGTGCCAATGCCAACTCCCGACTGAAGGTACGCTTTATTACGGAAGTGGCCTGGCAGGCCCATTTTGTGAAAAATATGTTCATCCGCCCCAGTGCTGAGGAATTATCTACTTATGGAGAACCAGACTTTGTGGTACTGAATGCCTCCAAGATGCGAAATAAAAACTGGAAAGAGCAAGGGCTTAACTCTGATGTTTTCACCATCTTCAATCTTACTGAACGCATGCAGATTATTGGTGGCACCTGGTATGGCGGCGAAATGAAAAAAGGTATTTTTGCCATGATGAATTACTACCTTCCCTTGCGCGGCATGGCAGCAATGCACTGCTCAGCCAACCGCGGAAAAGACGGTGATGTAGCCATCTTTTTCGGCCTGTCGGGCACGGGCAAAACCACCCTGTCGACCGACCCCAAGCGCGCCCTCATCGGCGATGACGAACACGGTTGGGACAATGAAGGTATTTTTAATTTTGAAGGCGGCTGCTATGCCAAAACTATCAACCTGGACAAAGAAAGCGAGCCGGATATTTACCATGCGATACGAAAGCACGCACTGCTGGAAAATGTAACGGTGGATCAAAATGGCAAAATCGATTTCGACGACAACTCAGTCACAGAAAACACACGAGTATCCTACCCGATCTATCACATCGACAACATCGTTAAACCGGTTTCTAAAGCCGGCCATGCAACGAAAGTTATATTCCTAACAGCAGATGCCTTTGGGGTAATGCCGCCTGTTTCGAAGCTATCTCCGGAGCAAATGCAATACCACTTCCTGTCGGGCTTCACGGCTAAACTGGCAGGTACTGAACTAGGTGTAACCGAACCCCGCCCTACCTTCTCGGCCTGCTTTGGCGAAGCCTTCCTGTCACTGCACCCCACCCAATACAGCACCGAGCTGGTAAAAAAAATGGAGCAACACGGTGCAAAAGCCTATCTGGTGAACACGGGTTGGAACGGAACCGGTAAACGCATCTCCATTCAAGATACGCGCGCCATCATTGATGCCATACTCGACGGCAGCATCGAAAAAGCAGAAACAAGCACTATTCCTATTTTCAATTTGGAAATACCCAAATATCTGCACGATGTTAATCCCGAAATAATGGATCCGCGTAATACTTACAAGAATCCCGGGGAATGGGATAAAAAGGCAAGGACATTGGCGAAAAAATTTATTACCAACTTTAAAAAATACACCGACACCCCTCAAGGGCAAACACTTGAGAAGGCCGGACCCATCATTAAAGAGTGAAAAAAGCAATTACAAAACGGTGTTATCCAAGGGATAATACCGTTTGTTTTATACCTCCCAAACACACAAAAACCTCCGTTTTTTTTGGCACACTTATTGGTGCAACATCAATCAACGATCATCATCAGCTGCTTAGCATTTCGTTAGACAACTACTAGCACACTACAAGAAAGTTATTAATTGTTAAAAATGAAACCTCAATAAAGAATTTTGGTATAATTGTCAAAAATTAATTTAAAAATGTCAGCTATGAATCTTCGTATAACATCAAAAGCCAAGAATAAGCAAATAGCATTTTTAATTGCCTTAGATAATTTTATTACCAAGCGCAACAATACAAAAGCATCCATTTTAATAAAACGCCTTCACCAATACATGGAGAAGCAAAATCCGGAATTTAGCTTTCAGATAAAGCAGGTTTCAGATAGCAGCATTGAGATGTATACCGATAAGAATCTAATTGCTTATTACGCCTAAAAAATAACTTTAACATGTGATGGACAGGGTACAATAACTTGTTCGACACAATTACGCAATGGCCTTTTCAAACGAAGGCCATTTGTGTTTTATTACTTTTCACCATCTTTGCAGTCAAAGAATCGTAGTAATGAAACTTAAGAAAATATTCCCCCCACTGGCATCAGCCCTTGTTGATGCCGGTTTTGAGCATTCACCCAAAACAATTCAATCACTGTGTATCCCGAAAATAAAATCGGGTGCCGACCTGTTCTGCATTGCCCCCACCGATGCAGGCAAAACAAGCTGTGCCATCATTGGCACTATCCAACAGCTCAAGGAAGCCTTTGAAGAAGCTCCCCGTGCCATCATTATCACATCGAGCAAAGAGAAAGCCTTCGCACTGGAGGAGCAGTTTAAAGTACTGGGTAAAAACACCAATTTACGTACCTTCGTAGCCTTTGATCAAGGCATACTACAATATCAAAAAGATGAAATATACGACGGACTGGATGTACTTATCTGTACGCCCAAACGTCTGATGGAATTGGTCAACATCAACGGAGTGCCCATGACACAGGTGAAGCTGCTAATTGTTGACGATGCCGACTTGGTGATACGCAACACGCACCATGCCATTATTTACCGCATAGCCGATGGACTCAAAAATGCTCAGGTACTCTTCTTTGCCGATCAATGGCACCAAAGCTTTGATACGGTTGAGGAGCGCATCATGAAAGGGCCACACATCATCAACACCCTGAATGATATTGAACAGGACTAAGCACGCACCGCCGTACACAAAACAGCTAAAACAATACAAAAAACCATTAAGGCACAACACATTGATACAAGAAAGCCAAGAAAAATGCCCCTGCGGAATCGGCATTGCCTATTCGGCATGCTGCGCACCTTTTATCGAAGGAGCAGATAATGCCCCCACAGCCGAAAAACTAATGCGGTCGAGATACACCGCTTTCACCCGGGCCGCAATTGATTACCTAATGAAAAGCCACCATTCCAGTACTCGCCCTGTTCGCGAGAAAAACAGCATACGCCAATGGACTCAGTCAGTGCAATGGATAGGGCTAACAGTGATTAATTCAGATGCCGGACAGGCAAATGATAACACCGGCATGGTTGAGTTCAAGGCCGTATATATGGAAGAGGGGCAGCTAAAGGCCATTCATGAGCAGTCCTTATTTCGTAAAGAAAAAGGAATGTGGTACTATGTATCGGGCCAACATTATTAAGCCTCGCCTTTTTAAATTACTTTTGTAAGCCTAATGCAGACACGCCAAAAATAATCTAGGTGCCAAGCTGTAAATATCAAAATGAATTTAAAGCCAGTTAAAAAAACTTTGCCAACAAGCACAAAAATCTTATTTATTAGATTCTAAAATTCAGAACCATGTCGATAGAAAAGAAATATGAAAAGTTGAAAGCCCTGCTGACTGAGAACAAAAAATGGCCCCTGCTATATATGTTTAAGTTTATTGCCCCCAATCAGGACGGCAAGGTGCAAGATGTTGTTGACCTATTGCCCAAGCATGGCACAGTAACTTATAAGCACACGAAAAACTTAAAATATGTATCGGTAACCTGCAAAGCAAGCATGAAAAGCGCCGATGCCATTATTGAGGTCACCAGCAAAATTTCGGAAATCAAGGGAGTTATCAGCCTCTAAAGACCTGACACCTAACCCCTCCCTACTTTATATCGAAGATACAACCCTAATTCTTCATTTCAATTTATGCGTCCTCTATTTTTCTGAGGTTTATTTTTCTGGACATTGCCTTTTAGCAGATAATGGGGTATTTTTATACTTTATCACTGAATATCACCATTATGAAGTTAAATGCTTTTGTGCTTTTGGGATTAATGATTGCTACATTAAGCCTGGGACAAGACACACAAAAAATTGGGATCACCGAGCACCTGGACGAGTCGCTTCAGAATAATATTGAGGTAATCAACACTCTAGGAGACACCATTAATCTCCTTTCCGTAATCAAACACAAACCCACGGTTCTTAACTTCGTTTACTACCGGTGTCCGGGTATTTGCACTCCCTTGATGGATGGCCTTGCAGAAGTAATTAACTTGTCTGATATGCAATTGGGACAGGATTACCAAGTCGTTACCATTAGTTTTGACTACAAGGAAACACCGGAACTCGCCCTGAAAAAAAGAAATAACTACTCAATGCTGGTAAAAAAAGAGGGCATGGAGAAAGGATGGCTTTTTTTTACAGCCGACAGCGCAAATATCAGACGACTGACCACAGCGACCGGATTTACCTATAAAAAAACCGGCAACGATTATATTCACACAGCAGGCTTAATTCTCATTAGCCCCGAAGGCAAAATTACGCGTTACTTAAACGGCACCTATTTTCTGCCTTTTGAATTTAAACTGGCCGTTATAGAAGCGTCGAAAGGCATTCCCGGTCCCACCGTTAATCGTATTCTGCAATTTTGTTACAGTTACGATCCTGTCGGTCAATCCTACGTTCTTAACATAACCAAAATGGCCGGCTTACTCATAATCATCATTGCCGGACTCGTCTTATTGGTGTTAACCCTCAAGCCTAAAAGAAGTATCAAATCCTAAATCCCCATCCGATGACCAAGCATGAAACAGTCAGTTTCAGAGAAGCACAAAGCCGCTATAAAGGCATTTTCGCCTGGATTTTCTCTACCGACCATAAACGAATTGGCCTACTCTATCTCTACTCCATTATTATCTTCTTTTTCACAGGTGTAATATTGGGAGCAGCTATGAAACTTGAATTATTAGCTCCCGGAAAAACAGTGATGGACGCAGCCACCTACAACGCCATCTTTACCTTACATGGTGTTATCATGATTTTTCTGGTGGTGATACCTGGCCTGCCGGCTATATTTGGCAATTTCATGCTTCCCATTATGATTGGAGCCAAGGATGTTGCTTTTCCAAGGTTAAACCTCTTGTCCTGGTGGATTTACGTCATAGGCGCCATCATAGCGCTGTCCTCATTATTTATGAGTGGTGGCCCTCCCGACACCGGCTGGACTTTTTATGCACCCTACGCATTTAAGACAAACACCAACATGCTACCGGCTGTTATAGGAGCCTTCATTCTGGGCTTCTCATCCATCCTCACAGGCATTAACTTTATTGTAACCATACATCGCATGCGGGCACCCGGCATGACATGGTTCAAAATGCCTCTTTTCCCCTGGACACTATATGGCACAGGCTGGATACAAATACTGGCCACCCCCATTGTTGGCATCACCCTACTTATGATTGTTGGCGAGCGAATCTTCAGTATCGGCTTTTTCGATCCGGCATTGGGAGGGGATCCTATTCTCTATCAGCATCTATTCTGGATATATTCCCATCCGGCCGTTTATATTATGATACTACCAGCCATGGGTGCCATCTCTGAAATAATTCCTACTTTTGCTAACAAATCCATATTCGGGTATAAAGTAATTGTAATATCTACCTTGGCCATCGCCTTTGTGGGGTATTTTGTTTGGGGACATCACATGTTTACCTCAGGCATGAGCGGAACTGCTTTGTATACTTTTTCGCTCCTTACCTTTATTGTTGCCATACCCAGTGCGATCAAAGTTTTTAACTGGGTGGGTACCTTACATAAGGCCTCTATTCAACTGGAAACACCCTTTTTCTGGGCGGCCTCATTTCTATTCGTATTTATGATCGGAGGCTTATCTGGGTTGGCACTAGGTGCATTAGCTACTAATGTACACCTGCACGACACTGCTTTTGTGGTGGCTCATTTTCATTTTATAGTGTTTGGCGGGGTCGGTTTTGCTTTTATGGGTGCCATCCATTATTGGTTTCCAAAAATATGGGGCCGAATGTACAACAGTAAGCTAGCCACCAGCGGATGGATCATCTTCTTCATTGGTTTTTGCACATTATACCTACCCATGTTTTTTCTGGGGGTAAGCGGAATGCCCCGCCGTTACTATGATTATGTGGAGCGTTTTCACGGCCCCAACATCGTTTCAACCATTGGCTCATGGGTATTAATACTGGGCCTGGTTATTATTGTATATAACCTAATCAGATCTGCCTACAAAGGAGAAAAGGCAAGTAAAAATCCCTGGGGCGGACGAACACTGGAGTGGAGTGTTGACTCGCCACCAACACTCGAAAATTTCGAAGAAATACCTGTAGTAACCCGAGGTCCTTATGATTATCGAAAAAAAACCGAGGCATGATGAGCATTCAATTACACCGAGATGATGATGCCTCCAAATTGGGCATGTGGCTATTTATTTTCACAGAACTACTCCTGTTTGCAGGTATGTTCATCGTATATGGCGTGTATCGCTACCTTAACCCAGTGGCATTTCATTTGGCAGCCAGTGAACTAAGCATTACAGCAGGCACCATCAATACCATTATACTGCTTATTAGCAGTGCCACCATAGCCATGGCAAGCAGTGCACTCCGACTCAAAAACAAACAATTGACCATCATCCTATTATTGTCCACACTGTTTATGGCTTTTATGTTTATGACCAATAAATATTTTGAATGGAAAGGAAAATTTGGCCATGGCATATTCCCGGGCAGTGATGATCTGCTTCGATTGGGACATGGTGATACCCTATTTTATGGCCTTTATTTTTTTATGACTGGTTTACATGCCCTACACATTGTGGTTGGTTTTATTTTGATATCCGTTGTGTGCTACCGGGTGAATAACAACACCCTAACAAACAATAATCCTGTATTACTCGATAACACAGGATTATACTGGCACCTGGTTGATTTAATCTGGATATTTCTATTTCCTCTTTTTTACCTCATCCCCTAATTATACAACCATGGACAAACAAGATAATAATCATATTATACCCTATAAATTATACCTGACCGTATTAGCTGGCCTTATCACAATGACCATCGTATCGGTTGGGGTAACAAAAATAGATCTGGGCAATCTCTCAGTATTTGTCGCCATACTGTTGGCTTCGTCAAAATCCGCGTTAGTATTGGTATTCTTCATGCATCTGAAATTCGATAATACCCTTTTAAAAATCCTTGTCACATCAGTTTTTATACTGGTCGCCCTAGTGCTTTTTATCACATTTCTCGACTATAACTACCGCTAGCTATGTACGAACAATCTACAAATAATGCCTCCAGCTTTGTTTCACAAGTCGATTCGGCCTTTGTATTTATCTTTGGCATCTCCTTGCTGTTTCTTGTTGGCATCACAGCATTTATGGTTTACTATATCATCCGGTATCGAAAAAGCAAAAACACAGAAGCCACTCACATCGAAGGCAACAACAAGCTGGAAATCATATGGACAATCATTCCCACAATATTAGTACTTTCAATGTTTTACTATGGATGGTCGGGTTGGAAATTTCAGAGAGAAATACCTGAGGATGCCATTCCGATTAAAACAATTGCACGCATGTGGAGTTTTACCTTTCAATATGAAAATGGCCTCATTACCGATACACTATATGTGCCCAGAGACAAAGCCGTAAACCTCGACCTTGTAGCACTAGACGTATTGCACAGCCTATACATACCGGCCTTTAGGGTCAAGCAAGATATGGTGCCGGGCAAGCAAACAAATATTTGGTTTGAATCAGGTATGGAAGGGGAATATGAAATTTTCTGTGCTGAATACTGCGGACTTCGCCACTCCTATATGCAATCGGTGGTTAAAGTTATTCCTCCAGAAGAATTCGAAGCCATGACACGCATTGACTCTTCCAAGCTTACCAGCAATAACATGATTGTTGACACAAGACAAGCCGGCAACAGCATTGCCCGAAAGTACGGCTGCAATGCCTGCCATACAGCCGATGGCTCAAAGCTGATTGGCCCATCCTACAAAAACATTATGGGACGTACACGAACAGTACTAATTGATGGAGAAGAACGCGAAGTAGTGGCAGATGAAGACTATATCAGGCGATCTATTTATGAACCCAACGCAGAAATAGTGAAAGGCTATGAAAAAGGATTGATGCTTTCGTATAAAGACCAGGTAAGCGAAGAGGAATTTCAGAAGCTATTAGAGTATTTCAAATACTTATCGGATCAATGAAGCAACTGATAAAACACATAGCTATTTTTGGAAAATACACCATTTCACTGCCTGTTGCTCTAACAGCCTACACGGGCTATGCAATGTTTAGCGAGTCGTTAAGCTACAAAGGTTTGCTGGCAGCCTTGGGCATATTCTTTATGTCAGCCGGCGCCTCAGGAGTCAATCAACTGCAGGAAGCTGACCGGGATGGTTTAATGTTGCGCACCAGTGGTCGCCCTCTTCCCCGTAAATTTTTATCACAAAGCGCGGCGATTACAATCATTCTTATATATCTCGCCTTCGGCACCTGGCTACTCTCTCTTTTTAATGGTCAAGCCGTTTTATGGGGATGGATGGGACTCTTCTGGTACAATTTTATCTATACGCCACTGAAAGCAAGAACCGCTTTCTCGGTATTTCCAGGAGCCCTCGTGGGTGCCATACCCCCAATAGCGGGCTGGGCAGCTGCTGGAGGTTCCATCATCGATATGCGTATTCACTTTTTAGCTTTCTTCTTTTTCCTTGGCCAAATGCCCCATTTCTGGCTATTGGTCATCAAGTATAAGAATCAGTATAAAAAGGCCGGCTTCCCTGTTATTACCGACTACCTGTCCAACAAGCAATTGTTCAGAATTAACATGATTTGGAGCCTCGCCACCCTGATGTCGGCACTCTTACTTCTACCTTTTCATATTATTGACTCAAAACTCATTAGCGCCATAATATCCATTAGTGTGCTTATGATGACTATTTGGGTTATTATAAGCACTTATCACATTCACCAAACCACAACTAAATCAATGCTCAGGAAGCAATTTATCCTATTTAACAGCTTTTACCTATGGGTAATGATTCTTTTGCTTGCGGAGCAAATTTGATATAAATAAAAAGCCGACACCCAACAAAGATACCGGCTTTCATTATTTTAAGGGGTAAACCTTATCCTAACAATTGTTTTACTACTGCAGAGATATCTTTACCATCGGCCTTACCGGCCAACTCCTTGGAAGCAACGCCCATCACTTTTCCCATTTCTTTCATGGTGGTAGCTCCCACTTTTTCTATAATAGCTTTCACCAGGGGCTCCAGTTCGGCCTGACTTAACTGAGCGGGTAAATAACCTGAGATGGCCTCCACTTCAGCCAGCTCCTTTTCAGCCAAGTCCTCGCGATTCTGCGATTTAAAAAGCTCAGCGGCATCCTTGCGCTGTTTCACCATTTTCTGCACAATCTTCATCACATCAGCATCGGTCAGCTCCTCGGCTGCTCCTTTTGATGTTTTCGCCTCAATCACTTCCTTCTTCACACCACGCAATGCCTCCAAGCGAATACGATCCTTGGCCTTCATTGCCTCCTTAATGTCATTATTTATCTGTGCCTCTAAACTCATAATATCTGATATTAATTATTTCTTACATTAATCCACATTATCATGAAGATATGGATTGTCTCTGCTAATCTGCGGTCCCTTATCTGAATCATCAGACAAGGAAAAACGACTTACTTTTTTCTCCTGACTAAGGCGTCGACCTGCCGGATTTTCAATGGCCATCTTGCGTCGCTTATAGGCAGGTACATTCTCAATTTGCTCGATATAGCGCTCGTCTTCCATCTCTTCCTGACTCAACTGCGACTTATAATAACTGGCACCCGCAGCGCTAAAACCTTCATCGATAAAATTATCATTGGCCGGGTTATAATGATCCACCTCTGACTTACGGTTCTGTGGAGGTACTACGGGCTGATAAAAAGATTCGATACGGGCCTGTTTTTTGCGCTCTTCCACCTCAAAGTCGATGACACGCCCTTGCTCACTATTAACTTCAGGCGGCACATCCATAGTCACCTCACAATCGGGCGCTACTTCTGTAACTTGCCCTTCCTCATCGAGCGAAAAACGCTGCACCGTATCCTTTTTCTTACTCACACGATGCTCAATCAACTGATCTGACACAAAACCAGTGGCAATGATGGTGACACACACCTGCTTACCCAAGTCATGATCAACACCCGTACCCCAGATAATAGAAGCACCATCGCCCACTGCCTCCTGCACATAGTCAGTGATTTCAAACACCTCGTCCATGGTCACCTCCTCTTCGCCCGAGGTGATATTAAGCAGTATATTACGAGCGCCCCGTATTTCATTATTATTCAATAAAGGCGACTCTAAAGAAGCCTGAATGGCATCGATCGCCCGCTTATCACCCTCGGCATAAGCGGAGCCCATAACAGCTACACCACTATCTTTCATCACCGTTTCAACATCGGCAAAATCCACATTTATATATCCGTGTACTGTAATTATCTCAGCGATTCCCTTGGCGGCGGTTGCCAACACATCATCAGCTTTGGAGAAGGCGTTGGACAACTTTAAATCGCCAAACATCTCACGCAGTCGTTCGTTGTTAATAATCAACAAGGAATCCACATTTTTCTCCATCTCAGCAATGCCATCAAGGGCTTGGTTAATGCGCAGCTTACCTTCAAAGCGAAACGGTATGGTAACAATACCCACCGTGAGGATGCCCATCTCCTTAGCTGTTTTAGCAATAATAGGAGCGGCACCCGTACCCGTTCCACCACCCATACCGGCGGTTACAAATACCATCTTGGTATCTTGCTTCAGCACACTCACTACATCTTCCAGGTTTTCAATGGCCGACTCTCGTCCCCTTTCAGGACGGTTACCGGCTCCACGGCCTTCCGTTAAGGATTCGCCCAACTGTATTTTAACCGGCACAGGGCTACTCGCCAGGGCTTGTGCATCGGTGTTACACACCACAAAGTTCACATCTTTAATGCCCAGGCCATACATATAGTTAACCGCATTGCTGCCTCCTCCACCTACACCAATGACCTTGATAATGGACGATTCAGCTTGCGGGATGTCAAAATTCATCAACTCTTCACTCATTTCCGTCCTTTATTTCTTCTACATTTCAACATCTTTCTCATCAAAGATATTTGCTATTCCATTTTTAAGACCGCTAAACAAGTTACCGGTTTTAATCATAATTTCTTTCTTCGGCTTGTTTCGTTTGGCATTTACTTTCTTAACCGGCTCTTCCCATTGTGGCTCCACTTCGCCAAACAGCTGAGGCTCTACAATGCTTCGTCGAGGACGCTCCATAGCGCTCAACACAAGTCCTATGCTGGTAGAATAATTGGGTTTCATTGCTTCAGGCAGCACCTCACCGGTCAATCCCTGATCCGGAATACCGATGCGCACATCCAGTCCCGTGCGGAACTTTATCAGCTGGGGTAGATTCTTTAATAATGCACCGCCTCCAGTAAGCACAATACCGGCTCCCACCTTATCGTAACAACCCGAGTGCTCAATCTGATACATCACATAATCGATAATCTCCTCCATTCGGGCCTGAATAATGTAGGCTAAACTCTTAAAGGAAATCTCCTTGGGTTCCCAGCCCGACATACCAGGGATAGTCACCACCTGATCTTCGCGCGCCATATCTCCCATGGCTGAGCCAAACTGCACTTTCAAGGACTCAGCTTGCTTATATAATACTGAACATCCCTCTTTTATATCAGAGGTAATCACATTACCACCAAAAGGAATTACGGCCGTGTGCCTGATAATACCATCATAAAAAACAGCAACATCTGTTGTACCGCCTCCTATATCTACCAAAACAACGCCCGCCTCTTTTTCCTCTTCGGTCAGCACACTCCTCGATGAAGCCAGTGGTTCCAGAATCAAGTCGTTTAATTGCAAGGCCACACGTCGAAAACATTTCTCAATATTTTTTACTGAGGCAATGCGCCCCAGCACAATATGAAAGTTACCCTCCAATCGTCGTCCCGACATACCCACGGGATTTTTCACGCCCATCTCATTATCCACAATATAATCCTGGGGGATAACGTGCATAATTTTCTCGCCGGCATCCACCGGAATCTTAAAATTGTCATCAAACAGATGATCCACATCCTCCTGGGTAATTTCCAGTCCGCTATCAATAAAACGGTACCCCCGGTTGCGCATACTTTTTATATGCTGCCCAGCTATACCAACATAAACATTGGTCAGCTTCGTGTTCAATTTCTCTTCAATACGGGTAATTGCCAATTTGATGGATGCTACTGTCTCATCAATATTTAAAACAACTCCTCTTTTCACGCCAATTGATGGCACTTTTTCCATCCCCAGCAGTTGCAACTTACCGTTGTCCATTTTACGACCTACAATGGCCACTATCTTGGTAGTGCCAATGTCTATCGCTGCAATCAGGTTGGGTTCGTGATTCATAATTTTTTATCCTTTAGTACAAACGACTTGTCCTTTATATTTCAAGCTTACTTTCTTATACACATTCCACTCACGGCTGTTCCATCCGTTGGTGTAAAGCGCTCTGAGGTTACGAAATTTCACATCGATATCCTCCAGGTGGCCAAACTCTATAATATGATCGCCTACACGCGGCACTATGCTTAACTCACCTTGCTCATCCACATACAACTGCTCAATCTGCGCCTTCCAAAACGCATCCTTGTGTATAAAACGTGCCAGTTGGATCAGCTGATCCATCGACTTAAGACGCTTAATAAAACCAGTAACCACCAGCACATGTGCCGAGTGATTTTTGAACAATGGCATCTTATGCCCATCCTCATCCAGGTAATACGAAGCACTCACATCAAACACACGCAACAAAGGCTCGCGCTGTGTTACATGAACATGCAATGCCCCGCCGCAGGTCGTAAACACCTCACAATTCTTTACGGCCGGGTGGTTCAAAAAAAACGCTTCCATCTGATGACAGTCAAGCTCACCAAGGGGACGCCCCAATATACCAGCATACTCATCAAGAACCAGATCTTTGATCTCATTACCCGACACAAAACGATTGACCAAACTATCATTAACCACCGGCTGGATGCTGCCACACACCACCCGATCATTATCGTAGTTTACAAACGCAAAAACAACGGGAAAATATAATCCCATCACCGCTCCTATCGCTATGTTCTTCCACCGTTTCATTTGTAACAACTCGCCATTATTCTGTTTAAATATAACTTTTTCCGACTTTTTACGATTATCTATCTATAATTTTTTATTAACAATTTGCTAAACGACTAGATATGACGGGTAAACCGACGCAAATGATCTTCCAAAACCGACACTTCCTTATCTATATCACCGGCTCCCATAGTTACAACCAATTCAGGCTGCTCACGAAGGAGGGCCTCGGAAAGATTCCCTCGTTTAACAACTTCAACATTTTTGTTCATCATCAAATTGGCAATCATTTCTGAACTTACACCCTCCATGGGCAGTTCGCGCGCCGGGTAAATATCCATGAGCAAAACTCGATCGGCCACATCCAGAGCCGCCGCAAAACCGGATGCAAAATCGCGTGTGCGCGAATATAAGTGCGGCTGAAAAACAACCGTGAGATGAAGATTAGGATAAAGTGCCTTCACAGATTTCAGCGTCGCCTTAATCTCCTCAGGATGGTGAGCATAGTCATCAATAAATACCATATCATCAGACTTGATTCGATACTGAAAGCGACGACGTATGCCCTGAAAGGACGGCAGGGCAGTAATCACCTCTTCGGCTGCCACACCCCCCAGCAAGGCCAGTGCGATGGCACCCACAGCATTTTCCACATTCACCAACCCGGGTACCCCCATCTGCAGGCCTTTTATGCTACCAAATGGCGTTGCCATATCAAAATGATACAACCCCTCCACCAGCCGTATGTTATGGGCACTGAAATCAGCTTTATCATCTACCGCATAACTAAAAATCTCAATATCTTCATTACTTACCTCCAGGGGCAAGCCTTTCTTATACACCAGCACACCACCAGGTTCAATCTTGTCCACAAAATCATGAAAAGCATTGCTAATCTGTGTATCATCGCCGTAAATATCCAGGTGATCGGGATCCATGGCCGACAAAAGAGCAAAATGAGGTGTCAACTGCAAAAAGGAACGATCAAATTCATCTGCTTCAAGCACTACATAATTAGAATCAGCATTGTGCAGGAAATTAGTCTTATAGTTATTTACTACACCTCCTAAAAAGGCATTACAGCCCACTTCCGACTGCGTGTAGAGATGGGCCGTCATAGACGATATCGTTGTTTTACCATGGGTACCTGCCACACAAACACTATTCATACCCGCGGATATAAGCCCCAGCACAGCGGCGCGTTTTCGCACAACAAACCCCTTATCGCGGAAATAATTTAATTCTTTATGATCAGAAGGTACCGCTGGCGTGTATACCACCAACGTAGTTTTCTTATCACGAAAAGGCAGGGTAATCTTTTCAATATTATCCTCATAATGAATTGCTATTCCTTCTACCTCTAACTCACTTGTCAATACTGTGGCAACGCGGTCGTAACCGGCTACATGCAAACCTTCACATTTAAAAAAGCGTGCCAAGGCACTCATGCCAATACCACCAATCCCCACAAAATAAACACTTTGTATATCTTTCAACTCTAACATATCCTTCTATTTTTTAGCCAAACCAATCACCTCGCGGGCAATATCACGAGCAGCATCTGGCTTGGCGAAAGCCTTAATACTGGTAGCAAGCGCCTCAAGTCGACTGCCATCGTTCAGCAATTCAGCTGCTTTATCAATCAATGTATTTACCTTATCATCACTCACTAAAACAGCCGCTCCTCTATGTACAAGGGCCATGGCATTTTTTGTCTGATGATCTTCAGCAACATTAGGCGATGGCACAAAAATACAAGGTTTACCCAGTATGGCCAGCTCTGAGATGGAGCTAGCACCGGCTCTCGACACCACCAAATCAGCAGCTGCAAAAGCCATATCCATGCGACTGATAAAATCTGTTATAATAACGCGTTCCTTCAAGTGATCGGACAGCTGCGATCGCATATCATCAAGGTAAAAACGTCCCGTTTGCCATATCACCTGAACATCAGGAGGCAGCTCATCAATACTTGAAATAATACCATGATTTATGGATCGGGCACCCAGACTCCCCCCAATAATCAAAAGTGTCTTTTTGCCCTCATCCAGGCGCCAAAAGTCCAGCGCTTCTTTATGTTGAATCTGGTTAAGTAAATCATTGCGCACCGGGTTACCGGTTATCAATATCTTTTCACGATCGAAGAAACGATCCATCTGTTCGTATGCCACACATATTTTGGCTGATTTCTTTGCCAGTAGCCGATTAGTAACACCGGGATAGGAGTTCTGCTCCTGCAACAAACAAGGCACACCCTGCTGCGAGGCGATTTGCAAAACAGGGCCACTGGCATACCCCCCAACGCCTACTGCTACATCGGGTGCAAAATCACGGATTACTTTACGGGCCTGCCATAGACTATTAATGAGCTTGAAGGGGAAAGCTAAATTTCTTAGGGTGAGCTTACGATGAAAACCCGCAACAGGCAAGCCGATGATGCGATAACCGGCTGCCGGAACTTTCTCCATCTCCATCTTTCCCAGAGCTCCCACAAACAGTATGTCGGCATCAGGCCGGATAGCTTTTACGGCATTGGCAATGGCAATGGCCGGAAAAATATGGCCACCGGTGCCCCCTCCACTAATAATCACTTTTATTGGCTTCATATTTATTTCTTTTCCTCGTTTTCCAACTGTTCTTTATCCACCATATTCGTTCGGCTTACGCTGAGAATAGCACCAAAGGCCAAACAGGTAAATAAAGTTGATGTACCTCCCATGCTTACCAAGGGCAATGGCTGTCCTGTAACAGGTAACACACCCACAGCAACCCCCATGTTAATAAATGCCTGCACCACCATCATAGTAGCCAGGCCAATGACCAGAAAGGCCGGAAAGGTACGACTACAGGCTCTGACTATTACGCCCACGCGAAACAAGAGTATTAGATAGGCAAACATAATAAGAACACCCCCAATAAATATACCCCACTCTTCCATAATAATTGCATACACAAAATCACTATAGGGATGCGGCAGAAAATATCGTTGCTGGCTATTACCGGGTCCACGCCCCCAAAAGACACCTCCGGTGGCAATGGCTATTTGCGAACGCTGCGATTGATAGTCGGCCGTTGAGCCTCCCTCGTTACCCTCTTCATCACCACCTATAAAACGCTCAACACGGGCCTTCCAAGTGGATGCACGATGCAGTAAAGGCACATACTCCGACAGCCAGATAACCACGGAAATAAGCATTGCGACCGCTATCACCGTCAAAGCGATCTTCTTAAGCGAGACACGCCCGATCACCATTACCAGCATACTGACAAATCCAATGAGTGCAGCTGTTGAAAAATCATCCTTAAAAATGAGGGCACACACAAGTCCCACGTGAATAATAATAGGCTTAAAGGCCTCATCGGCTGTGCGATCATTGGCCTGGTACTGTGCCAACACCTTGGCAATATACACCATGAGTGCCACCTTGGCCATTTCAGAGGGCTGAAATCGAAAACCCACAACAGGTATGGTGAGCCAGCGACTTGCCTGGTTAAGACTATCGCCGGATACGGCGGTAATGAACAACAACAGCATAGAAAAATAAAGGCCAATGGTAGCAAAGCGAGCAAACCACTTGTAGTCAATGCGATGCACCAGTACAATAAGTCCGATACCCACTAGCATAAATTTAACATGACGAAAGAGGAAATACACAGTATTGCCATCCTGCTGCTTGTAAGCCAGGTTTCCGGTTGCACTGTAAACAACCAGGCTGGAAAAAACCGCCAGCAATAAAATAACATACCATATAATACGGTCGCCTTTAATAAAATTTTTCAACTGCTCGTTCATTCGTTCTGATTAAAGGTTACGCACATGTTCCTTAAATAAATCGCCGCGCTGCATATAGTTATCAAACAAATCGAAACTAGCACAGGCCGGTGAAAAAAGAACCACATCGTTCTTCCGGGCCAGCTTATATGCCATCTTCACAGCTTCCTCCATCGATTGGGTTTCTTTTATCGTTTTGATACGATTACCGAAGGCTGCGTGCAACTTCGAATTATCAGCACCCAGGCAAATCAAAGCCTTCACTTTTTCCTCAACAAGTGGCATCAACTCATTGTAATCATTTCCTTTATCCACCCCGCCGGCGATCCACACAACAGGCTGATGCATGCACTCCAAAGCATACCAACAAGCATTTACGTTAGTAGCCTTTGAGTCGTTAATAAACTCAATACCCCGCACGGCAGCTACTTTTTCCAAACGATGGGCCACCCCTTTGAAACGCGCAAGACTCTCACGGATCAGTTTCTTTCGAATATTCAAGACCTTGGCTACAATACCGGCCGCCATTGAATTATAAATATTATGGCGCCCCTGTAACGATAATTCTTTGGCTAAAATGCTCATGGTTTCATCGTTATAATTAATAATGAGCTCATCCATGGTTGAATAAGCTCCTTGCTTCAAAATATCATGCTGCGTAAAGGGTAATAATTCAGATTGTAATATCCTGCTTTTCAACTCCCGGGCAATCACCTCGTCATCCTGACAATACACAAACACATCATCGGGCGTTTGATTTTGGACAATACGAAACTTGCTATCGATGTACTTCTGCATCGAATAATCATAACGATCAAGATGATCGGGTGTAATATTAAGCAAAACGGCAATATCAGCCTTAAAGCGATACATACCATCCAACTGAAAACTACTCAGCTCGATGACAAACCACTCTGGCTGCTTTCCCATGGCCACCTGGCGCGCCAGGCTCGTACCCACATTACCTGCCATCTCCACCTTTACACCAGCCTGCTTCAGCAGAAAATAGATAAGCATGGTGGTAGTAGTCTTTCCATTGCTTCCGGTAATGCATATCGTTTTTGACGTAGTATAACGGCCGGCAAATTCAATTTCCGAAATTACCGGTATATCGCGGTTATGCAACTGCTGTATCATGGGTATCGTATCGGGAATGCCAGGACTCTTGACCACCTCATGCGCCTGAAAAATCAGCTCCAGCGTATGCCCCCCCTGCTCCCAATCAATATTGGCAGCATCCAGCTCCTGCTGATACTTATCGGCGATTTTTCCATTATCCGATACAAATACATCCCAGCCCTGCTGATTCGCCAGCAAGGCTGCTCCAACACCACTCTCGCCAGCTCCTAATACAACCAGTTTTTGCATATCCTTCCTATCGTACTTTGAGGGTTACTATTGTTAACACGGCCAGTATAATGCCGATGATCCAGAAGCGGGTTACAATCTTTGACTCGGTATATCCCAATTTCTGATAATGATGGTGCAAGGGTGCCATTTTAAACACACGTCGTCCCTCGCCATATTTCTTCTTAGTATATTTAAACCACGACACCTGTATCATTACCGACAGATTCTCTACCAGGAAGATACCACATAAAATAGGTATCAGCAGTTCGATGCGCAGTAAGATGGCAAACACAGCAATAATACCTCCCAGGGTGAGACTGCCTGTATCGCCCATAAATACCTGTGCCGGAAAGGAGTTGTACCACAGAAAACCCACTGTAGCACCTATAAATGCCGCCATAAAGACCACCAATTCCTGCGAATGAGGGATGTACATAATATTAAGATAGTCGGCATAAATCACATTACTGGACAGATACGCAAAAATACCCAAAGTAACTCCAATAATAGCAGAGGTACCCGTGGCCAGGCCATCGAGCCCATCGGTCATATTAGCCCCGTTGGACACAGCGGTAATGATAAAAATAACAGCCACCACAAAAATAAGCCAGCCCCACTTCTTGGCCTGATCACCCAAGAACCACAACAAAGATGAGTAATCGAACTGATGATTTTTCACAAAAGGAATATTGGTAACCGTTGACTTCACCTCACGCGTAGCACTCCGCTCTACCTGACTGCCATCCTCAAGTTGCACCATTACCGTTTCACCTGGCACCTTCTCACGAATTACCACATCACCACTACTAAACAAGGTGATGGCCACAATAAGGCCAAGACCAATTTGGCCGGCAATTTTAAAGCGCCCGGCCAATCCCTCTTTATCTTTTTTAAATACCTTAATATAATCATCGATAAAACCGATAGTACCCAGCCATACGGTAGAAATAATCATCAGTATAATGTAAATATTATCCAGCTGTGTAAACAACAGTACAGGCAACAGGATGGAGGCAATGATAATTACTCCGCCCATGGTAGGTGTGCCTTTTTTTGCAAACTGCCCCTCCAAACCCAAATCACGCACTATTTCGCCAATCTGCTGTTTCTGAAGCATCAAAATGGCTTTTTTGCCAATAATAGTTGCCGTGAGTAGTGCCACAATAATGGCCATACCTGCCCTAAAACTGATGTATTGAAAAACACCGGCTCCGGGTACGTTCATTTTTTCAAGATATTCAAATAAATAATATAGCATGTTTCAGATTTTATCCTTCGTTAAATACTTCACTCACCACCTCGCGATCATCAAAATGAATGCGCTCCCCTTTAATTTCCTGATAGGTCTCGTGTCCCTTGCCGGCAATAAGAATAATATCGCCCGGGCCAGCCACCATACAAGCCGTGCGTATGGCCTCTCGACGGTTTACGATAGACAATACTTTGATACGCTCTTTAAAGCTTACGCCTTCCATCATCTGGGCAATAATATCTTCCGGCTCTTCACTGCGCGGGTTATCCGCAGTAAGAATTACCTTGGAGCTGCCCACCACAGCCTCATGAGCCATCTCGGGTCGTTTGGATGCATCGCGGTCGCCCCCGGCACCCACCACAGTAATCAACTGCTGATCGGGCTGACGCACCTGGTTAATGGTTTCAATCACATTCTTTAGGGCATCGGGTGTATGCGCATAATCCACAATGGCCGTTTTACCCGCGGCAGACCGTATGGTTTCAAAGCGACCATCAACCGGTTTTAAACGACTTAACGCTACCTGCACCTCATCACGATCAAGCCCCAGCAAACAGGCAGCACCATATACATTTAACAGATTATAGGCATTGAAATCGCCCACAAACTGCGTCCATATCTCTTGCCCATCCAGCTCCAGCTGCATGCCCTCAAACATACTTTCGATAATGCGACCTTTAAAGTCGCCCATGCTCTTCAGCGAATACCGATAAACGGAAGCTTGGGTGTTCTGCACCATTATCTGCCCGTTTTTATCATCTCCATTAATGAGGGCAAAAGCCTCTTTTCCCAATTCATCGAAGAACAACTTCTTGGCAGCGATATATGCCTTAAATGTAAGATGGTAATCCAAATGATCGTGCGTAATATTGGTAAACAGGGCACCTGCAAACTGTAAACCCGCCACCCTGTTCTGTGCCAGAGCGTGAGAACTCACCTCCATAAAACAGTATTCGCAGCCAGCGGCCACCATATCGGCCATTATTTTATTTAGCGTCACCGCATCGGGCGTTGTATGCGTGGCTTGTATTTTAGATTTGCCAATAAAGTTGGCCACCGTAGAGAACAATCCGGCCTTATAGCCCAGATCCATCACTAGATGATAAAGCAAGGTAGCCGTTGTTGTTTTTCCATTGGTGCCGGTTACCCCCACCAGCTTAAGCTGTTGTGAAGGATGACCATAAAAAGCAGCGGCCAGCAAACCCAGTGTCTTTGCACTATCGACCACCTTAATCATAACTGCATCTGAAGGATAGGCAGCAGGTAATTCTTCGCACACCACACACCGACAACCGGCGGCCAACACCTGCTCAATAAAATCATGTCCATCTACCTGCGTGCCCCGCATGGCTACAAACAGGCTTGACGCCCCTGCCTGACGCGAGTCAAACACAATATTCTCGATATCACAATCCATTGTATTGATGCGCTTCTCAACCTGCACATCCACTAATATATCTGATAATTTATGCATCATTATCCCAGGCTTAAATAAATAGTTGAACCTTTGGTGTAGTTTTGGCCGGCAGAAATAGACTGCTGCACAACGCGCCCCACACCTCGCAAAACAACATTAAATCCCATATTCTCGAGTATAGATACAGCATCCTTGGCGCCCATGCCCCTTACATTGGGCACTATCCCTTTCGGAAAACTTTTACGCTGCAGCGTAACATCGTGCTCACGGGCCGAAGCGGATATCCATTCAGAATTTACCTCCTGCCCCTGTACCATCACACCCACCTCGTCCAACACCGTCAATATCTCCTCTTTCTTCCCTCCCTTTGAATAGGGTTGATGACGAGCCAGCTCTACTTCGTATTCAGTTTCCACATCGTCATGGTTGTAGCTTTGAGCATATACCCTATCGGCTATTTGCTTGAAAACAGAGCCCGCCACCACATTGGCATAATAGACATTTTTTGATGGCGCATTTACTACCACAATACAAGAATACAAAGGACGATCGGCCGGGAAATAACCCACAAAAGAGGCCTGATGCTTCTTATCATCATAAGAAGTCGTCTCGTTGGAAATCTGTGCCGTACCCGTTTTACCGGCAATCAGGTAGCGGTCACTTCGTATATTTCCGGCTGTTCCACGCTCCACCACGCCCACCAGCATCTTATGAACCTTCTCAATGGTTTCCAATGAGCAGATCGATGGATTCAACACCGTAGGCTCCATCTCCTCCACATTTTCACCATGATGCTGTATGGCCTCCACAAACATGGGCTTCACCATTTTGCCATTATTCGCCACCGCATTGTAGAAGGTTAGTACTTGTAGCGGAGTCTGTTTTATCTCATATCCAATGGACATCCAAGGCAGGGTTACACCCGACCAGGTTTTATCACCCGGATATTTTATCAAAGGGTGCCCTTCACCTTTTATCTCAACACCCAGGGGTTTGTTAAGGCCCATCTCGTATATGCGATTGACGAATTTTCTGGGGTTGGCACGGTAGTTATCAAAAATAATTTTTGAAATCCCCACATTGGAGGATTTCTCAAACACCTGTTGCACTGACAACTTACCGAAGCCACCACGGTGACTATCCGTCATCTTTCGATCGTAAAAATAACAATACCCCTTTCCCGTTTGTATGCTATCCGTTAACTTCACTACTCCGTCCTCCAGAGCCACAATCATAGATGCCAGCTTAAAGGTGGAACCGGGCTCGGTGGCCTCCCCAATGGCATAATTATATTTCTCTATGTATTTTCCGGTGCTTGTACGTCCCAGGTTGGCAATGGCTCGTATCTTACCCGTGGCTACTTCCATTAGCACAGCACAGCCATGATCAGCCTTATGCCGCTGCAATTGCTGCAACAAGGCTGTTTCGGCCACATCCTGCAAGCCAATATCGATAGTGGTTACAATATCATTACCATCCACAGGCTCCACCTGCTCCTCTTCTACCCAGTTACCACTCACCCGTGTACGCGTACTAATGCCGGCAACCCCTTTCAAACGGTAGTTATAAGCCATCTCCAGTCCGAAGCGTCCGCCCAGATCTTTCTCGGCATAGAGGCTTCCTACGGTACGGGCCGCCAGCTCACCAAAAGGTAACTCGCGGTTTTCATACTTTTTAGCAATGAACCCTCCTTTATTCGCTCCCAAACGAAATATGGGGAACTCACGCACTTTTTTCAGCTCAGTAAAAGAGATACGGCGCGGATGCACCCGGTAATAACGTCGCCCCTTCACCCGCGCCTGCTTCAGGTCGCGTTTAAAAGCTGTTGAAGTGCGATCGCCATAGAATCGCGATAACATAAGCGCCAAACTATCGATATTGGCATTAAATACCTCATCGGTTAGCCCATGGGCACGCATATCCATATAAATACGGTAGCTGGGCACCGAACAAGCCAATTTACGATTATCTGTGGCCAGAATATCGCCCCGGTTGGCATCAATTACTATATCCTTATTGGTATGCTCCTCCACAAGCTCCTCCCACTCTTCACCATGAGCCACACGCAGATAAACAGCCTTGCCAAGAATGACCACTGCCAACACAGAGAGGCATATATACGTCAAACCAAATCGTAATATGATACTCTTCTTAATCTGCATTTACTTCTTCACTTTTAAGCGCCGCGGCGGTTCTGTTAATTCTTCCAAGTCAAGGCTTTTTTCCTTTATCTGTTTCAAAACTTCACTCTGCTTACTCATATACATCAACTCCGAGGATGTGGTAATGGCTTCATAACGCAAGGATTTCAGCTCTTGATTAAGCGAATCAATGCGGCGCATCTGCTCTTCCATTTTATAGTGATTACCAATATATAGAAAGCAGAAAAACGCCAGGAACAGACCCAAAGACCACTGCTTGGCAATAAACGAACGGGTAAAAAGCCTTCCGTTTATAAGCTCACGCACCGAGATATTCTTCAGCTCATCAACTTCTTCTTTGGAAAGAATAAAATCAGGTATTTTATCCATTTTCAACTTCATAGTCGCTCTGCTATTCTCAGTTTTGCACTGCGCGCCCTGTTGTTGCGCTCTATCTCCTCCTCACCGGGAATGATGATTTTTCTATTAACGGCCTTAAAGGGCAACTCAGCCCTGCCATAAATATCTTTGTCAGGCTGACTCTTGTCGCAATCACCTGAACGGATAAAATTCTTAACTAAACGATCTTCGAGGCTGTGATAAGCAATAACCGACAGTCGCCCACCCGGCTTTATCACCGCCGCACTTTGCATCAACACCGATTTCAACACATCCATCTCTTTATTCACCTCAATGCGTAAAGCCTGAAATACCTGCGCAAGAAACTTTGACTGCTCTTTTTTAGGACCAATCTTCTCGGCTAATAATTTTAAATCGGTAGTGGTCTCGAAGAGCTTACTGCTTCTTTGTTTGATTATTTCAGAAGCCAGTTTATAAGATGATTTTATCTCTCCATACTGCCAAAAGATGCGTTTCAGATCATCCAGCGGATAGGTATTCACCAGATCGGCCGCTGTCATCTTCAGACCCTGCCCCATGCGCATATCCAACTTCCCTTCAAAGCGAAATGAAAAACCTCTTTCAGCCGCATCGAAATGATGCGACGACACACCCAGGTCACCCAAAATACCATCCACATGATTGATGCCCAGGTAGCGCAGAAAATGGGATAGGTACTGAAAATTATGACGCACAAAAATCAGCCGCTCATCTTCGGGACGATTGGCATAAGCATCCTCATCCTGATCAAAAACAATAAGCTTACCTTCCGCACCCAATCGCGATAAGATCTCGCGCGAATGTCCTCCGCCACCAAAGGTCAAGTCAACATATACGCCATCCGGATGAATATTTAACCCATCTACAGATTCCTTCAGTAAAACCGGTATGTGATACCCCTGCTCCATACTATTTAATTTTCTTCTTCGCCCGCAAAGTTACCACCTAGTAACTCTTCTGCCAACTCTCCGAGCTCATCAGCACTCAAATCATCCTTATCGAACTGCTGCTTACTCCATAGCTCAATATTACTTCCTACCCCTAACAATACCACTTCGCCCTGCACATCAATCATCTCCATCAGACGCTTAGGCACTAAAAAACGACCATTAGCATCCAGATTAACCTCGGCCGTTGAACGATATAAAGCACGCTTCAATCGCTTATCCTTCTGACGAAAACCACTAAGCTTCTGCTCAAAAATATGAACTTCCTTCAACCATTCGCTCTGCGGTATCAAAACAAGGCAATTGTCAAAAAGATCTTTACGAACCACAAACGACGATTGCCCGGCTTCACTCATCACTTTTTTAAAGAGTGATGGCAGCACAATGCGCCCTTTTGCATCGGGCTTACAAACAAAATCGCCTATAAATGTGATCATTATAAATTGCCTATCTCAATCGTAAAAGTACAAAACTTTCAACCCACATACAACCACTTTAAACCACTTTATGACACTTGTTGATAACTTTTACGCTACAATAGTACCTTTGCAATAAATCAGGAAAATTGAGGAAATACTGCTAAATTCACATAGTTTCTAAAATATTTCCTAAAATTGAACTCTGTTTGAACAAGCTAATATGGAGAAAAAGAATACAGAAGATAAATTTATTGACATCGACAAAGTCTTCCACGATAAAAACCCTCAACTAAAGCGTTTTATCCCGAGGTTTCTGATCAACTACCTAAAGCGCATCACCCATCAGGAAGAGATCAACACTTTTATTGCCGATCACAAAGACATTTACGGCATCGCCTATGCTGAAGCCATTATTGCCAACTTTAAGTCGCGCTACGAAATTAAAGGAGAAGAAAATATACCCAAAGAGGGTCGCTTTGTTTTTGTAGCCAATCATCCCTTGGGCGGAATGGATGGAATGGTGTTTGTTGCGGCTGTGGGGCGCTATTTTAATAAGCTAAAATTCCCGGTTAACGATATTCTTATGAATATCACCAACCTGAAAGAAATTTTCCTTCCCATTAACAAACACGGCGGACACAGTCGAGAAGCCGCACGCGCCATTGACGATGCCTACGCCAGCGACAGCCAAATACTCATGTTTCCGGCCGGCCTGGTATCGCGTAAACGAAAAGATGGCAGTATCAAAGACCTGGAATGGAAACCCAATTTTATTAAAAAAGCCCGCACACACAAGCGGGATATTATTCCTGTACATATTTCGGGACGTAACACCAATCGCTTTTACAACCTGGCCAATTGGCGTAAGAAACTAGGCATCAAGGCCAACATAGAAATGCTTTACCTGGTTGACGAACTTTATCTGCAGCGCCATAAAACAATTACCATTACTTTTGGGAAACCAATTAAAATAAGTGACGTAGAAGAACTAAAAACAGGTAAAGCGTGGGCACAAAAAATAAAAGATGAAGTGTATGCCTTACCAAAATTACATTAAATTTGTAGCCTACTTGTTAAGATTTCACTGAATGAGAGTAAAAGAAATAATACCTCCTGTGCCGAGGGAAGAATTGGAAGCTGAGCTAAATCAGGAGACGTTTGTGCGCAACACCAACAAAGGTGACAACAAGATATACGACTTCACAGCACAGCAGGCACCTGCCTTAATGCGCGAAGTGGGACGCTTGCGTGAAATCACTTTTCGTATGGCTGGTGGCGGCACCGGAAAGGAAGCGGATATAGATGATTACGATACAGCCGAGGTACCCTACCGACAGCTAATCGTGTGGGATCCGCAGGCAAAAGAAATTCTGGGGGGCTACCGCTATTTGCTGGGTAGCGATATTCCCGTTGACCAATTGGGTAATGTAAAACTGGCCACCTCGCGCTTGTTTCATTTCTCCGATAAATTTATAAAAGAATACCTGCCCCACATGATTGAACTGGGCCGCTCTTTTGTGCAACCCACCTATCAGTCATCCAAAGCAGGTACCAAAAGTCTTTTTGCACTGGACAACCTATGGGACGGATTGGGTTCGCTGATCGTAAGTCACCCTGAAATGAAATATTTCTTTGGCAAGGTAACCATGTACACCCATTTCAACCGTTATGCGCGCGACCTGATATTGGGCTTCATGCAGAAATATTTTAACGATCCCGACAAATTGCTCTATCCTCACGAACCCGTGAAAATAGATTTAAGCGAACAGGACTTGAAAGAAATTTTTTGTGGTGAAAACTATCAGGAGGATTATAAAATCCTAACGAAGCGAGTGCGTGAATTTGGCGAAAACATACCTCCGCTAATCAATGCATACATGAACTTATCGCCCTCTATGAAAACCTTTGGCACTGCTATCAACGATCGCTTTGGCGATGTGGAAGAAACGGGCATAATTCTTACAATCAATGAATTGTATAAACAAAAAATTACCCGTCACGTGGACACCTTCAAGCCCAATGAAACACACGAAAAATAATCTTATCAACTAGATATAAAGAAAGAAGAGTCGCCAATAAACAATTGCGACTCTTTTTTTTTATAGTGTTATAAGTTTTTAACCGATGATACACACTTACGACCTAGTTGTTATTGGCAGCGGCCCCGCCGGTTTCTCATCCGCCATTCGCGCATTAGACTATGGATTAAATGTTTGCATAATTGAAGGCAAGCACTTGGGCGGCGCAGGCATTATGAACGGCGCTCTCACCTCCAAAACCATGTATGAACTATCCATGGATTACGCCATCGCCGCACGCGTTGATCGAGGCTATCGTGTATCATCACTCAGTGTTAATTTTGAGAAGGTCAAGAAAACCGTAATTCAGGCTGCCAAAGAAAAGCAGTATCAAATGCTCAGTCAGATTGAAACCTTTTCGCCGGCACAGAACAAAAAAGGCGCTTTAACCATTGAGTACGGCTGGGCCGCCTTTGTTGACAGCGACCACATTGAAGTAAGTAATGAAAATGATCGCAAACTTATTAAAGGTAAGAATTTTGTGATTGCCACCGGGTCGCGCCCCCGCCACTACGAAGGCTTACAAATTGATGGCCAACGTATCATTACCTCCGATGGCATTCTCGATCTGAAAGAATTTCCAGAACGCATGCTCATCATTGGCTCCGGCATCATTGGCTGCGAGTTTGCCACCATCTTTTCCAACTTTGGCCAAACAGAAGTACACCTGCTGGATCGATCCAACCGTGTGCTACCCTACGAAGATGACGATGTAAGTAACTTCGTGTCGCACAACCTGGAAACCAACGGTGTAAATATTCACCACACAGCCACCCTGCGTCACATTCGCAAGCACCCCAATCACCTGGAGGTTGTGCTTGACTACCACGATGGACACAGTAAGGTAATTGAAGTGGATGTGGCACTGGTGGCCATTGGTCGTGTTCCCAATACCGAAGGCCTCCAGTTGGAGAAAATTGGCATTGAGCTACACAAAAACGGCACCATTCCTATCAAAGACGACTGCCTTTTGGAAGATGACAAAGGCCACTGCCATGTGTATGCCGCGGGTGATGTTACCGGACACACGCAACTGTATAGCGTAGCTGAATTTCAGGGACGCCTGGCGGCCGAAAAAATTGGTAATGTACCGGAATATCCCCTGGACTACTCCCACATGAGCACTCTTATGTTCTTTAAACCGGAGGTAGCGGCCGTTGGCGCCAACGAAAAAATGCTACAAAAAAAGAAGATCGCCTATAAGGCTGCCTATTACTCCAACCAGTTGGTTAACCGCGCTATCGCTATGCGCAACACCAATGGCTTTGTAAAAATACTTGTGAGTAACGATGAGGAGCAACGCATATTGGGCATGCGCGCTGCAGGCCCCCAGGCATCAGCCTTTATTGTATCGGTAGCCCACCTAATTAATCAGGGCAATAGCCTGCACGAAGTACTTAAAATATTTTATCCTCACCCCAGCATACCGGAAGGCATACAAGAATGCCTGCGCACCCTCAGTGGCAAATCTATCTTCAAACCCGAAGCATTTCCCGACCTCATCAACATCAGAGAGTGGCGACCTGAATAAAGCAATACCCCTCCGTTTAGAATGAGTATAAATAACTATTATGAATGACGGCGCAAGTAAAAACTGCGCTTTATCATGTTGTATTTTTAACTACATCTTTATATTTGTGTATATTTTAACATTTATCACAGTGTGTTAATCTATATAAATATGCATTGGGTATTTAAATTTATCTACGACAAGTTTGAACGCATAGAAGTTACTGACTTCTAAATCTGCCCGTTACAGTCTCGCCAGACACGTAACTACTTGTTTGCACCCACACATTTAGCCCCCCTGGGCCCCTCCACACATTGAAAAGTTCAAAAATATAATATTATGGAAGCAAAGAAGCTACAATTAGAGAAGTCATTAAACGAATTAGAAAAAGGTAGAACCCTGATTCCCGGCGGAGTATTAGGCATTCGTCGCCCCTATAACTTCGTAGAAGGTGAGTTCCCCATTTATTTCGATCATGGTCAGGGTGGACGCGTTACCGACATCGACGGTAACGAATACATCGACTATCTGTGTGCCTACGGCCCTATAATACTGGGGAACCGCGAGAAGGAAGTGGACGACGCAGTGATTGAACAAATTCAGAACAAAGGTTTTTGTTTCTCACTAACACAGACCTATCAAAACATGCTGGCCGAAAAAATGAACGAACTCATTCCCTGCGCCGAAATGAGTCTGTTTGTTTGCACAGGTTCTGATGCTACCACCACAGCCATTCGTTTGGCCCGTTCCTACACTCAGCGTAACAAGGTGATGCGCTGCGGTTATCATGGCTGGCACGACTGGTGCGTGGAAGTAAAAGGCGGCATCCCCAAAAAGTTATATGAAGACGTGCATGAGTTTGAGTATAACAACCTGGATTCGCTGGAAAATCTACTGAAAGAATACGGTGACGATACCGCAGCGGTTATCATCACGCCCCTGGGGCATCCCCTGGCGGCACCCATTACCGAGCCCAAGGCCGGTTTCCTCGAAGGCGTAAAGGCCTTGTGTGAACAATACGGCGTGGTGCTGATCTTTGACGAAATTCGCACCGGTTTCCGTGCCAGCATTGGCGGAGCGCAAAAGCTCTACAAAGTAACACCCGACCTGGCCGTTTTTGGCAAGGCCATGGCCAACGGATATCCCATAGGAGCCGTTACCGGGAAGGCTGAAATTATGAAAGAGGGTGAGTCCAATGTTTTCATCTCCTCCACCTTCTTCCCCAACAGTCTGAGCTATATAGCCGCCCTTAAAACCATTGAAATACTTCAACGCGACAAGGTGCTGGACAAAATTTGGGAAAAAGGCGAAGAGTTTAACGGAAAAATTGAGAAGCTGCTGACGAAATATCCGGTTGGAGCACGCATTAGTGGTATTGCTCCAATGATGTTCATCACTTTTGATAAAGATGAAGATGGAAGCTACAAAAAGAAACGCAACGATTTCTACACTCAACTGATTCGTCGCAAAGTATTCCTGCAGCCCTATCACCATGGTTACATCTGCCATCGTCATACACAGGAAGACCTGGACTACACTGTGAAGGCCATTGAAGAAGCCCTGCAATATTTAACTGATAATTACTAAACACAAAGTACCGCTGAGGCTCTGAAGGGTCTCAGTGGTTTTAAACCCTCCCCGATATGAGCAATCAACAATTAAAAAACGGTATTGGCGAACTATTTATGTCGCCCGATGCCGACCAAATGCGGGACTTTCTGCGCCACAAAAAAAAGCAACTAAAAAGCAAGGTGACAACAGTATCAGAGGCCATCGACACACTGGTGAATGATGGCGACTACCTGGCCATTGGTGGCTTTGGCGGCGTACGCATACCCACGGCACTGATTCATGAAATCATTCGCAAAAAGAAAAAAGATCTGGGCTTTGCCGGTCATGTATCCACGCACGATTGTCAGCTGCTGAGTGCCGGTCAATCTTTTAATCGCTGCGATGCGGCCTACATCGTGGGCTTGGAAGCACGGGGACTGTCTAAAAACTCGCGCCGCATGTTCGAATCAGGTAATGTGAAGGTAACAGAATGGTCCAATGGAGCCCTGTCGTGGCGCTTTAAGGCAGCCGCCATGGGTTTGCCCTATCTGCCCTCACGCGTAATGCTAGGCACCGATACCTTTAAACACTCGGCTGCCAAAGAAGTAGCCTGCCCATTCACAGGACAAAAGCTAGCCGCTCTGCCAGCCCTCTATCCTGATGTGGCCATCATTCATGTGCACCGTGCCGATGTGTACGGCAACTGCCAAATCGATGGTATCCTAGTGGCCGATGATGATATTGCCAAAGCCTCCAAGCGCGTTATCATCACCACTGAAAAAATCATATCCAACGAAGAAATACGACGCGAACCCTCAAAAACTGTTATCCCCTACTGGTGTGTAGATGCCGTGATTGAAGTTCCCTTTGGTTCCTATCCTGGCAATATGCCGGGCGAATACTTCTCTGACGAAGAACATCTTACCGATTGGTTAATGACCGAAAAGGACGAGGAAGCATTGAAAAAGTTTATCGATCACCATATCCTGTCGTCAAAAGACTTTTACGACTACCTATCGAAGAATGGCGGCATGAACAAGATGCGCAAACTCATGAAAGATGAACACCTGTACTAACAATAAAAATACCCAACAACATGGAAAATTCATATAATCCAATGGAGCTGATGATTACGATTGCCGCACGTAGTCTGGAAGACGGCGCAATGGTGGTCGTTGGAACAGGTGTTCCGGTGGCTGCTGCCATGCTGGCACAGATGACCCAGTCACCCAACCTCACAATTATGTTTGAGGCCGGCGGAATAGCACCCCTACTGCCCACCATGCCCATCTCAGTAGGCGATTCGCGCACCACCCACAAAGGACTGAAAGCTACTTCCATGGCCGAGATTATGGAATTATGCCAGGCCGGCGTGGTGGATTACTGCTTCCTGGGAGGGGCACAGATTGATCAATTTGGCAACCTCAATTCCACCCTTATCGGCGATGATTACAACAAGCCCAAAACACGCTTCCCCGGCAGTGGCGGTGCCAACGACCTTGCCTCGCTGTGCTGGCGTACCCTGGTGGTAACGCCCCAAAACCCCAAGCGCTTTGCCAATAAGGTAGATTTCATCACATCGCCGGGCTATCTGGAAGGAGGTACCTCGCGCACCGATGCCGGACTACCGGCTCACACCGGCCCCTATAAGGTAATTACCGATATCGGTGTATATGGTTATCATCCCACTTCCAAAGCCATGATGTTATTGTCCTTGCATCCCGGAAAAACACTGGAGGATGTGAAAGCCAATGCACAGTTCGACATCATCATACCCGATGACTACAAAACAACACTTAAACCCAGCGCCGAGGAACTAAAAATATTGCGTGAGAAAGTAGATCCATGCGGCGTGATCATTGGACGTGGCTAATAACCCCTTCTTCACACCCACACCTTTAATCAACAACTAAAACTCTGAAAAAATGAAAAAAATGATAATTACCTGTGCAGTCTGCGGGGCGGAAACCACCCGCGAGCACAATCCTAACCTACCCTTAACACCACTAGAGATTGCCGAAGCCACTTACGATGCCTACAAGGCCGGTGCCGCTATTGTGCACCTGCATGTACGCGATAAGAATGGTGGACCCACGCAGGATCCGGAAGTATTTAAAGAGGCCATACGACTCATTCGCGAGCGCTGCGACATTGTTATTGAAATAACAACAGGAGGCGCCGTAGGCATGACCGATGACGAGCGGGTGGCGGTTATTAAAGAACTACAGCCTGAGATGGCCTCGCTGGACTGTGGCACCGTTAACTTCGGCGATGAATACATTGTAAATACCCTGCCGACCATGCGACGCTTTGCCAAAGAGATGAATAAATACCAGGTGCGTCCCACCCTCGAATGCTTCGACATATCGCATGTGACAGCTGCCGATATCCTGATTAAAGAAGGGCTGCTAACCCCTCCGTACCACTATGGCTTTGTAATGAATGTGCCGGCGGCCATCCCCTACGATGTAGAACTGCTCAATCTGCTCGTAAATCGTATTCCAAAAGGTGCTTTCTGGACCGTGATGGGCGTTGGCAGAGCCTGTGTGCCGGCGCACTATGGAACTTTTGCCCTTGGCAATGGCTTTATTCGTGTAGGCTTCGAGGACAATGTGTACTATTCGAAAGGTGTGCTGGCCGAGAGTAATGCACAGCTGGTAGAGCGCACGGCCAAACTATCGCGCGATGCGGGCTACGAAATTGCCACACCGGCCGATGTACGTGAAATATTGCAATTAAAAGGAATTCAATAATGTCTTTAAAAGACAGATTTAACTACAAAGTCTATTGATTCCACAAACGAAAAGCTATCAGCAATTAGCTTTCTTTTATCTACGATAAAAAATGAAGATAGGAAACAAATACGGTACACACCGGGTCATCGAACCCCAAGGCGTACTCCCCCAACCGGCCACCAAGGTGAACAATAACATAAATACCCTCTACGACAATGAACTGCTCATTGATGTGGACGTGCTAAATATTGACTCCGCCAGCTTTACACAGATTAAAGAGGAGGCCAACGGAGACAAGGAAGCCATCAAATCCATTATTTTGGATATCGTATCAAAGCAGGGAAAAATGAAAAACCCGGTTACCGGGTCAGGGGGCATGCTCATTGGCACCGTCAACAAGATAGGCCCGGCGCTGCAAGGTAAAATTGACTTGAAGGAAGGCGATCGTATTGCCACCCTGATATCGCTCTCCCTAACCCCGCTGCGCATCGATGAGATACTGGATATTAAGACCGACATAGACCAGGTAAGAATCAAGGGAAAAGCCATTCTTTTTGAGAGCGGCATATATGCCAAACTACCTGATGACCTTTCGGAAACTCTGTCGCTGGCGGTACTGGATGTATGTGGTGCCCCCGCACAAACTGCACGTCTGGTGAAAGAAGGTGATACAGTGGTAGTGCTGGGTGCCGGTGGTAAATCCGGAATTTTATGTTGTGCCGTGGCTAAACAGATGGTAGGTGACCAGGGACTGGTCATCGGCGCTGATTATTCCGATGAAAACATAGAACGTCTTCGTCAGGTGGAGGTATGCCACAAGGCCATAAAGCTGAATGCCACCGATGCACTGGGCTGCTATCAGACCATCGAAGCATTGAGTGAGGGAAAAATGGCCGATGTGGTAATTAACAATGTTAACATACCCAACACAGAGATGGGCAGCATTTTAATGTGCAAAGAGCGTGGAACCGTGTATTTCTTCAGCATGGCAACCTCTTTTACCAAGGCGGCGCTGGGTGCCGAAGGCGTGGGCAAAGACGTGAATATGCTCATCGGCAACGGATATGCTGTGGGGCATGCCAACATGGCCATCGACATTTTAAGAAGGAATAAAAAAATCAGAAGCCTATACGAAGAACTGTACACATAAAAAGTGCTCAGTAATTAGTTCACTACGCAAGCATCGAACAAAAAATCTACACAATGAAAAGAAAATTTACGAACGTTGATTATAAAAGCATCCCCCTCTTTAAAGATGTAAGTGAGGAGGATTGGAACAACTGGAAGTGGCAGATGCGAAATGCCATTCGCGATGTACCCAGCTTACAAAAGGTATTACCCTTAAGCACAGAAGAACAGGAACACCTGGCCAGCACCCTGAAGAAATTCAAAATGGCTATTACTCCGTATTATGCGGCGCTGATGAGTAGGGAAGATGCCAAATGCCCGGTGCGCAAACTGGCCGTGCCAGCACTCAACGAGCTGCACATTGATGAGTCTGACTTAAGTGATCCTCTGCACGAAGATGTGGATTCGCCGGTACCCGGACTCACGCACCGTTATCCCGACCGCGCCTTACTGCTGGTAACCCATGAGTGTTCAATGTATTGCCGTCATTGCACTCGTCGACGCATTGTGGGCGAAACCGATGAAGACATGGCCAAAGGACACTTAGAGCAGGCCTTTGAATACATTGCTCAAACACCCGAAATACGAGACATCGTCATCTCTGGCGGTGATCCACTGATCCTCAGCGACAATCGTCTTGACTATATCCTGGGAGAGCTGCGTAAGATCGATCATGTGGAGATTATTCGCATCGGCAGCCGCATGCCGGTAGTATTACCCCAGCGCATCACCAATAACTTGTGCGAGATCATCAAAAAGCATCACCCCGTATATGTCAACACCCATTTTAATCACCCCAAGGAAATAACTGATGAAGCACGTTTAGCCTGTGAAAAACTGGCCAATGTTGGTGTCCAACTAGGCAACCAATCGGTACTGCTCAAAGGTATCAATGACTGCTCCAACATCATGAAAGCGCTAATGCACGACTTATTACGCATACGCGTGAAGCCTTATTATATCTATCAGTGCGACTTGTCCGAAGGAATATCTCACTTCCGCACCACCATTTCCAAAGGCATTGAGATTATTGAGAACCTGCGTGGCCATACCACCGGAATGGCCGTACCTACCTTTGTTGTTGATGCACCCGGTGGCGGTGGCAAAATACCGGTGATGCCTGACTATCTGATTTCACAGACCGAGAAACGTGTGGTGCTGCGCAACTACGAAGGCATGATCACCAGCTACACACAACCCTCCGATTACCAAGGTCATAAAATTGAGGACTGTGATTTTTGCAGCGACGAAGCCCTGGTGGCCAAAGATGGTGTAGCCAAATTGCTGAATGAAGGCGGCACCATCATTCCACAGTCACTTCGTCGCGAGAAACGCACCAATGGCAACAGCAAACACTATGTAAAGGCAAAAGCCGAGAGCAACTGAGAAGGTATATGAACACAGGATACGCGCCATATCGCTTTACTAACACCACCACCTTTGTGATGGGCAACCGAAAGAATGCAGGTAAAACCACTTTTATGAACTGGGTTTTAAGCAGCATTAGGAGGCTTGAATCACCGGCGTTTGCTACCATAGGGGTGGATGGTGAGCAACACGACCAGATTGATGGTCGTGCCAAGCCACAGGTTAAGTGCGAGCCGGGCGATGGTGTGGTAAGCAGCTATCCCATGTTGCAAAAAAGCAACGCTTTATTCAGGATAGAGAAGGCCTTTCCTATTAAAACACCCCTCGGCCAACTTGTTGCCGCCACAACCCTAAGGGCGGGTACACTTGAGCTGGTGGGCCCCGAACACAACGATCAGCTGCCGCTCATCACTGGTTTTCTTAAACATGAACTGGGTTATTCATCCCTAGTGATTGATGGAGCTGCCAGTCGTTTAACGCCGGTTGGGGCACTGTCCGACAGTGGCTTCTGCTACGTGCTTAACATCGACCGGCGCAACCTGAAGAAAGCCTTAGAACTGATGCAACTGTTGGCCTTTGGTGCAGCACTGAAAACCGCAACAGCCGGAGAGGAAGTGCATAGCATAGAGGGTGCCTTAACCGCCGCCCGCCTGCATACCTTGCCATCCGGATGTAAAGCTATTGAAGTAAATAATCTTACATCGCTCTTTTTGAGCTATGCACAACTTCAGAGCCTCACTTCAAATACCATACTGCGCGTACGACATCCACTTGAACTGCGTGCTTTTGTAATCATCCTCAAAGACATTACAGAAGCAGAATTTGAACAGCTTTATCGCAGCAAAGGCATTAACACACCCTTAATCCACAACCCTTATGTGCATTCGTAAAGTCATAGCATTTACCGATTTCATGAGCTTCTACAACAAGTATAAGCCATTAACACCCTATGGCCATGCACATAAGGAAATGATGCCTTTCTACACCCGAGCCATGGAGCTGGACGAGATTCATCATCTTACAGATAAGCTAATTGATTTTATTGGCAAAAAGGAAATGCAAGTCTTGAAAATGGAACATCATCTCAGTCGCATCGACAGACTAAATCCATTTGATAAGGAGACATATGACTGCGTTGACCTACATCTGATTAAGAAATTTCTGATTCACTTTAAGGCCATCGACGCCCTACTGGATGAAGATACTAAGAAACATTGCAGACTTGTGTTTGATTTATCGGAGACCTTGAATTTACTATCGCCCGATAAGGATAATAGCGAATCCTTCCATCTCTCATCAGCTTTCAACGATGAGTTAAAAAGCGCAAGAACAGAGCTAATTGCCACAGAAGCTGCCTTAACTGCCATACAACGGAATGTTCATCAGCAGATAAACAAACAATACAGCCTTGAACTGAATGGGCGCGACTTTATACTGGTGGATAGATCCCGGCAGGAACTACTGGATGCCAGGCTGCTAAGCTGTGAATTTTACGATACACAACGAATGAAGATACTCCCTGTTTACGGCAAGGATTATCTGGAGATACTGATAAAAAAAGAGGAACTCCTCATTAAGGAGGCACAAATTGAAAAAGCCATTCTCAAGCACCTCTCCATCCATATTCATAAGGTGAAGCATCGCCTGAAAAGTGGTATTTCAGCCATTCAACAGCTGGATACAAGCCTGGCCAAAGCACGCCTTGCCATCCGCTATAAACTAAGTAAGCCCGACTTTACACATAGCAGTATCAGCATCAAAAATGGTGTCTACTATCCGCTTTACGAAAAATGCCGGGACAAAGGATTGGATTACACTCCACTGAATGCCAATTTCAAGAGCAACGCCAACCTACTATCAGGCTCAAACATGGGTGGTAAAACCGTGCTATTTAAAACCGTGGCCTTCCTGCAACTACTTACACAATTGGGCTTTCGCACTCCAGCCGAGGCCTATCACACCCGCCTCTTCTCCGGTATTCATATTTTGGGCACGCCCAATAACCGTAACATTGAAGGCCTCAGCTCTTTTGGGCAGGAGGTTCATCAGCTGTCCACCGCCCTGAGGGCCGGGCAGTCGCCCTTGCTACTGGTAGATGAACTGGCGAAAACTACCAATGCCACCGAAGCAAAAGCCATACTGTATGCCGCATTAAAGTATGTGGTGAGCAAGCCACTAATCAGCGGTTTTTTCTCCACGCACTTTATCAATATGCCAAAGATTAAAGGAGTGGGCAAATATCGCATGAAAGGACTTAATCACAAAGACTTGGGAAATTACTGTATGACCAAAACCTATGATATGGAGGAACGCATACGCCTGATCAACGCCTTTATGGAGTATGAGGTGATAGAAGACAAAACAGGTGAACGCTCAAAAGATGCCATCGCCATTGCCCAACTACTTGGACTACAAGCCGAAATCATTAATGATGCCAACGACTACCTGGAACGAAAATAAAAAGATACTATGACACAATCTAAACTAAATCTGGATACCCAAAAAATCGACCTGGCGCGGGAGCTGTCGAAGCTGATTACCCGTCCCGTGAACAATTATATTGCACAGCATACCACCGTAGCCATTGAACGGGCTACCCTGCGCATGTTGGGTGCTGATGGCGTTACGGCCGATGAAGTACCGGTGCCCAACGTTATTGTCAACGCTTTGGGCGACAAACTGCAATATGGCGCCTCTAAATATTACATCAATGCCCTGCTACGCAAAAACATGAGTATTGAACAGCTTAACGAAGCCATTGCCGACGGCCTGGACATCACCACCCTAACCCTCACTGACATGGCACTAATAGAAAACAAAGCCACTGAGCTGGTGACAGATTTCGCCCACCGTGTGAAGGAAAATGTAAACTATCGCAACGACCGCATCACAGCCTGTAAAGAAAAAGAAAATGCACCCCTGCTCTACCTCATCGTGGCCACAGGCAACATCTATGAAGATGTAAAACAGGCTCAAGCAGCTGCCCGTCAGGGTGCCGATATCATTGCGGTAATACGCACCACCGGCCAAAGCCTCCTCGACTTTGTGCCTTACGGCCCCACCACCGAAGGATTTGGAGGCACTTACGCCACACAGGAAAACTTTAAGATCATGCGCAAAGCCCTGGACGAGGTAGGCAACGACATTGGTAAATACATCCGACTGGTCAACTATTGCTCAGGCCTTTGCATGCCCGAGATTGCCGCCATGGGTGCCATCGAGCGCCTGGATATGATGCTGAATGATTCCATGTACGGCGTACTGTTTCGCGATATCAACATGTACCGCACCTTCGTGGATCAGAAATTCTCGCGCATGATAAACGCCTTTGCCGGCATCGTTATTAACTCGGGCGAGGACAATTACCTGACCACCTCCGATGCCTATGAAAAAGCCTACACCGTAACAGCCTCACAGTTTATCAACGAGCAGTTTGCCTACGACTCAGGCTTACCGGCCAAACTGATGGGGCTGGGACATGCCTTTGAGATGAACCCTGAATTAGAGAACGGCTTCCTTTACGAGATGGCACAGGCTCAGATGGCACGCGAACTCTTCCCCGAAGCACCGCTAAAATACATGCCCCCTACCAAATACATGACGGGCGATATCTTTAAAGGCTATATCATGAATGTCCTCTTTAACTTCATCGCGAAAACCACCAACCAGGGTATCCTTTTGCTGGGCATGCTAACCGAAGCCATTCATACGCCCTTTATGCAGGATCGCTTTCTGGCGGTGGAAAATGCCCGTTACATAATCAATAACACCCGTGACTTTGCCAGTGATATAGAATTTAAAAAAGATGGCATCATGCAAAAACGGGCACAACAGGTACTGAACGAGACTATTGCCTTCCTGGAGCAAATCAATGAAAAAGGATTATTCGATTCCATTGAAGACAAATTATTTGCAGAGGTGAGTCGCCCTAAGCATGGCGGTAAAGGATTTGAAGGTGTAAAAGAAAAAGCACCCGATTACTACAACCCTGTTTACGATTATTTAGAAGTTGAACTAGGCCTAAAAAATAAGATATGAACAATATGATACGTCCCTATGGCGATACCCTGAACGATGGTGCTGTACAACTCTCATTCACCCTGCCGGTGCCCCACTCTGCCAAAGCCGATGAGGCAGCCCGGCAATACGCTCACAAACTGGGATTTGCAGAAGTGGAAGTAGTGCATTCCAATCCCTTGTCGGCTGACTTCTCCTTTTTTGTGGTGTATGGCAAATCACAGCATCAGCTGGATTATGACAAGATAGAAGTGGAGGCTGTGGAAAAGTCCATGGATTTTTATGAAGTGAACAACTACATCAAAGAGCATATCAAACGCAAGGTAGTAGTGGTAGGCGCCTGCACCGGCACCGATGCGCACACCGTAGGCATAGACGCCATTATGAACATGAAAGGCTTTGACCAGCACTATGGCTTAGAGCGCTACCCCATGATGGAAGCCCACAACCTGGGAGCACAGGTAGCCAACGAAGAGCTCATCAGAAAAGCCATTGAACTGAATGCCGATGCAATACTGGTGTCGCAGGTAGTAACACAAAAAGAGGTACACATACAAAACATGACGGATCTGGTGGAACTACTGGAGGCCGAGGGCCTGCGCTCCAAACTGATTGTGTGTGCCGGCGGACCCCGCATCAGCAATAAACTGGCACTGGAGCTGGGCTACGACGCAGGCTTTGGCCGTGGTACTTTTCCCGAAAATGTGGCCTCCTTTATTGTTGAAAAAATGGTGGAGCGAAAAAGCCAATTGCTACTGACTACAAACCAACAGCTATTTACATGAAGCTCAAATAAAAAATAATCAAACTTTGGACTCCGGACTTCGGATCCTAAACTAAAATATTTAATCATGAAAGAAGTCTATATTATTGATGCAGCGCGAACAGCCATCGGAAACTTTGGTGGAACACTGGCCAGCATATCGCCGGCTCAAATGGGCGCCACGGTGGTAAAAACCCTTTTAGAGCGCAACAAGCTCGCAGGTAATGAAGTAGATGAAGTTCTTATGGGCAGCGTACTACAGGCAGGCCACGGCCAGAATGTAGCCCGGCAGATTGCGATGCAGGCAGGTATACCCAAGGAAAAAACCGCCATGACCATTAACATGGTGTGTGGCTCGGGTCTGCGCACTGTAGCCATGGCCGCTCAATCCATTAAATCCGGTGATGCTGACCTTGTAATTGCGGGAGGTGCCGAAAATATGTCGCAAGCGCCTTATCTGCTGCCTAAGGCACGCACGGGCTACCGCATGGGCGATGGCACATTAGTAGACTCCATGATTGCCGATGGCCTAAGTGATATTTTTAATAACTACCACATGGGCACTACGGCTGAAAACCTGGCGCGTGAATACAAACTAACACGTGAGGAACAGGATGCCTTTGCAGCCACCTCACAAAACAAGGCAGAGAAAGCCATTAGGGAAGGCCGCTTTGAAACAGAAATTGTACCCCTTGAAATACCGCAGCGCAGGAAAGACCCCATCTGCTTTAAGCAGGATGAGTTTGTGCGCTTTGGCGTAAGCGCTGAAGCGCTCGCCAAGCTACGTCCGGCCTTTGCCAAAGAAGGCACCGTAACAGCCGCCAATGCTTCGGGCATAAACGATGGGGCTGCCGCCGTGCTGATAGCCAGTAAAGAAGCGGTTGAGAAATACGACTTAATACCCATGGCACGCATCGTATCCTATGCCTGGCATGGTACCGACCCGGCCGTAATGGGAATTGGCCCGGTGGAAGCAGTGCGCAAGGCGCTGAACAAAGCCCACTGGAAAAAAGAAGAACTGGAGCTGATTGAGGCCAACGAAGCCTTTGCCGCCCAGAGCCTGGCTGTTATGAAAGAGCTTCAGCTCAACCCGGATATCACCAATGTAAACGGCGGTGCTATCGCCTTGGGTCATCCCATTGGTGCCAGTGGTGCCCGCGTGTTAACCACTTTGGTTCATGAAATGAAAAAGCGCAAAGTACAAAAAGGGCTGGCCACACTATGCATAGGCGGGGGCATGGGCATTGCCCTCTGTGTAGAAGGAATGCAGTAAAAATACGTCCTATTTATTAATTGAAACCCTTAACATGATGAAGGAGCCGGCTTTATTCTTAAAGTTCGGCTCTTTTTATCTGAGAAAGTGCAGTACATAAAAAAATGGGACTCAAACCGTTGCTTGAAATCCCATTTACTAACCTAACCCAAAATCTATGAAAAAAATCTACTAAGAACATTGCAAGTGTCGTGCCAAAAACATCCACAATTTTGTTACTAAAAACTAATAATCGCAAACAGATGTAAATATCTAACTCTTTAGATGTTTCTTATAAGTAAAAACCCGCTAAGGTGTAATTTGTTCACCATAGCGGGTCTAAAAGTTATGCGCTAAACTTGCAAACTATACAAGTAGAATATTTAATAAGCTCTGCCGGTATTTCCCTCTACAAAATTGATAAAGGAAGTATTAACCACCTTGTTACCACCCGGTGTTGGATAATCGCCGGTAAAGTACCAGTCGCCATTATCATCGGGGCAGGCTACATGCAGGTTCTCCACCGATTGATATACAATCTCCACTTCGGCTTCGATATCCTCAGGACGCAGCATCTCTGCAATCTTTGCTGATATTTGCTCGTCGGTGAAGGGACGGTAAATGTCTTTTACATGGTTAACAATCTCCTCCTTGGGCAAAAATTGCTGCTCCTTACACTTTTTATATACCTCATCGATCAGATCCGTCTGTCCCGACTCATTCAACAGCTCAATGGCCGCCGAGAAAGCACAAAAATCTTTCAGCCTTGCCATATCGATGCCGTAGCAATCGGGATAGCGAATTTGCGGCGCCGATGAAACCACAATAATCTTTTTGGGATGCAAACGATCCAGAATACGCAGAATACTGCGCTTCAGGGTAGTACCCCGCACAATAGAATCATCAATGATAACGAGCGTATCCACCTGGTTTTTCACTATCCCATAAGTAACATCATACACGTGCGCCACCATATCATCACGACTATCATCGTCAGCAATAAAAGTACGCATCTTCACATCCTTAATGGCAATCTTCTCAACACGCGGTTCACGGCTTAAGATGGCATCCAGCTTCTCGGCGCTTATTTCGGTACCCAAATCCAATATTTGGCGTTTCTTCACCTCATCCATCTCCCTACGCACTCCATCCATCATGCCGTAAAAAGCCGTTTCGGCCGTATTGGGTATATAGGAGAAAACAGTATTATCAATATCGTAATCGACTTTCTCCAGGATACTCTTGGACAACAAACGCCCCAATTGCTTACGCTCTTCATAGATCTTACGGTCGCTGCCGCGTGAGAAATAGATACGCTCGAAGGAACACGAGCGACGTGTTTGGGGCACCCGCACCAGCTCTTCTGTTACGTTACCATTCTTCTTAATGATTAAAGCATGTCCGGGCTTCAGCTCTTTCACCTGCTGGGCACGCACATTCATGGCCGTTTGTATCACAGGACGCTCCGAGGCCACCACCACTATTTCGTCATCGGCATAATAGCATGCAGGACGAATACCCCAAGGGTCGCGGGTTACAAAGGCATCGCCATGCCCTACCACACCGGCAATGGCATAACCACCATCCCAGCGTCGGCTCGAACGCTCCAGTATCTCACGAAGATTCAACTCCTCTTCGATACAACGGGAAATCTCAAGGTTAGAGCGACCTTCATTCTTATACTTTCTGAACAGCAGCTGATTCTCCTCATCCAGGAAATGTCCCACATTCTCAAGAATCGTTACTGTATCGGTATAATCCTTAGGGTGCTGCCCCAGTTCGGTCAACGACTGAAATATCTCATCTACATTGGTCAGATTAAAATTACCGGCCAGCGTTAGGTTACGTGAGCGCCAGTTATTTTCTCGCATTACAGGATGCACATAATCGATACTGTGGTTACCAAAGGTACCATAGCGCAAATGCCCCAGGTACAACTCTCCGGCAAAGGGCAGGTGCTCTTTAGCATAAGTAGCATCATTCAGCAAGTCGGGATCCTTCTCCTGCTGCTTGATAAAAGGTTCATTGATCTTCTCAAACACATCCTTTATAGGATTTGCCCGATTGGACCGATGGCGTGAAAAATACTTCTGACCGGCCGGCTGATCAATCTTTAGGTTAACAGCCCCGGCACCATCTTGTCCGCGATTATGCTGCTTTTCCATCAGCAGGTACAATTTATTCAGGCCATAGCGCCAAGTCCCGTACTTCTTCTGATAGTACTCCAATGGTTTTAGCAGTCGGATAAGAACAATCCCACATTCATGCTTAATCTGATCACTCATGATTTTTCCGTCTAAAAAAATAAAGCGCAAATTTATTTCTATTTTTTTAATTCGCCCAACCCGACGTCATAAAAAGAAAAAGCCGGAATAATTCCGGCTTTGCACATCACTTATCTGTTTATAATTTATTCATATCAACACTGCCATCCTTCACTATATAACAGTTTGGAAACAGCTCACGCAAATCATTCAATAGCGGTAGTGCTTCGTGCCTGTGTCGATAATTACCCACACGCACCCGCCAATTGGGCGATGTAAAAGACACATCAACGTCATAATCAGGAAACCTACTCAAAAACTTACTTTTTACCCGCAAGGCATTTCGCTTTCCCGTTGGCCCCAAACCAGAAAATAGTTGTATGCGAAAACCATCCACGCCATCCATGCGCTGATTCACCTCTTTCTGAATGGTCAGCAGCTCTTCCACCCCATTCATATCATAAATGGTAATTGCCCCCTGCCCCTCAACGCTTTGCTGAAGACTTCCACTCAAACTCCTATCCTCTTGAGCGATAACAAGTAGCGGACATAACAGGAGTAAAAATACAATTGCTTTCTTCATTTACTATCTCTTAATATTCTGGCAAATAAACACCAAACAGCATCCTTTTTCAAGTGGAACTGCGCCACAAAGATAATCATTCGTATCAATCTTTAGTAGGAATGATTAAGACAGGTTTTACTGAGTGATTAATTAACTCATTGGTGAATGACTGATACAAACGAACAAAAGGATTGTTGGTATGATGAACATGAGCTGTTAATAAATCAATGTTATGCGTATCGGCATAATGCATCAGATTTGCAGCATATTCACGGCCGGTCAATTGCTCCTGCACCACCTCCACACCTGCCTTGGTCATTAAAAAGTCACTTACCAACTTCACATAAGCCCGCATCTGTGCATTCATCCAGGGCAGATCCGAGGAAAGCAATCCCACCACATGTACCTTGGCCTTAAATAACTTGGCCAACCCCGCAATGGCGGGCACCTTTTTTCTGCTGGCCACACTATAGTCTACCGGCAGGGCAATATTCTTAATTTCGTAATGGAGTGCCATGCCCCTATTCAGCACAATCACCGGACAGGGCGAATGAGCCACAAGACGATAAGCGGGACTACCCAGCCATTTTGGACCATTGCTTTCAACTTTATGCGCACCCAATACCATTATGGTGGAGTCGCCATAACGCGCTTGATTACTTATTTCTTTCACCACAACACCCTCCCTTATCTTATAATCAAACACCCCGCAATGCACATTATATTGTTTGATGTATCGATCATAAAGGGTTTCGCACCATGCTTGCACATCCTGACTAAGGCGATCGTCAGCCTTATCCTTCGAAAAAAAAGGCACAATAAGTGCGTCGGTTTTCACATGTATTATCCGCACGTTTGCCTTTAAATGATTGGCCAGCGCTATGGCATATTCCAGCGCAATCATTGACTCTTCCGAGAAATCAACGGGTACAAGTATTTCTTTCATGGGTATGGCGATTAAAGTTTAACCTGTGTTCTAAAGTTATAAAATAACTTTAGAACACACTAATAATGAAACCCCAAGACCAATTTCCAATATTTGGAAGATACGGCGCGGCACCGTGTAATTAAGTACCATTATACTTGCCAGTAAGCCCACAAGCATTAACTTTGCAGCGCCTAAAAAAATGACAATCAATACAAATAATTTATTCCGAACGCAATGATGCAGTTTAGTGATGTGAAGCCTTTAGTTGGCGCAAAAAGTGGCAAAAAACTTTTTATTGAAACCTACGGATGCCAGATGAATGTAGCGGATAGTGAAGTAGTGGCATCGGTAATGGAAATGGACGGATACGGCGTTACTTACGATATCAATAATGCCGACGCCATCTTTATCAACACCTGCTCCATACGCGACAACGCAGAGCAACGCGTATTGGGACGACTGCAACAGCTTACGGCCATGCGCAAGCAACAGCCCAACCTTATAATTGGTATCATTGGTTGCATGGCCGAGCGGGTAAAAGAAAAATTATTTGAACAAGGCGCTAACATCGTGGTAGGACCCGATGCTTATATGGACTTACCTAACCTGATTGGCATGGCCGAGCGCGGCGACAAGGCCATTAATGTGGAATTATCAAGCAGCGAAACCTATGCCGACGTGATTCCCTCGCGCCTGAGTAAAAATAAAATATCGGGTTTTGTTTCCATTATGCGGGGTTGTAACAACTTTTGCTCCTATTGCATTGTACCTTATACACGAGGTCGCGAGCGCAGCCGACAGCCTGAAAGCATCAAAAAAGAAATACAGGACTTGTGCGACAAGGGCTTTAAAGAGGTAACTTTGCTGGGACAGAATGTGAACTCGTATTGTTATGAGGCTGCTGACGGTATAACCATGACCTTCCCCGGCCTCTTGCAGTTTGTTGCCGAAAACTTCCCCCAACTGCGCATTCGCTTTACCACCTCGCATCCCAAAGACATGTGCGACGACACCCTGAAGGTGATGGCAAAGCATGATAATATATGTAAATATATACACTTGCCACTGCAATCGGGCAGCTCCCGTATATTAAAGTTGATGAACCGCAAGTACGACCGCGAATGGTACATGGGACGCATCGAAGCCATCCGCCGTATATTACCAGGCTGCGGCTTATCAACCGATGTATTCTGCGGCTTCCACAGCGAGACAGAGGTCGACCACAAGGAGACCTTAAGCCTGATGAAGTGGGCGGGATACGACTCGGCCTTTATGTTTAAATACTCGGAGCGCCCCGGCACCTACGCAGCCGAAAAACTTAAGGATGATGTACCCGAAGAAGTGAAAGGACGTCGCCTACAGGAAATTATTGAACTGCAAAACAAACTCTCGTTTGAGAGTAACCAACGTGATATTGGTCAGATTTATGAGGTATTGGTAGAGGGTACTTCAAAAAAATCAAAGGATGAACTTTATGGGCGCACCTCTCAAAACAAGGTAGTGGTTTTTCCGAAAATGAACTACCAGACCGGCGACCTGGTTAAAGTAATCATAAAAGAAGCCACGCAAGCCACTCTAAAAGGTGAAGCATGTTCATAATATAAAACCACCCGGCTATTGGCTCTTAGCCAATAGCTATAAGCCTTTAAGATCATGAATGAAAAAGTGAAGGAATTTCGCGACTATCGTGCACAGATGAATGAAAAGATTCTGAATGCCGATAACAAGGTGATGAAACGCATTTTTAACCTGGACACCAACACCTACATGGAGGGTGCCCTTTCAACACGTGTTAAAGAAATGCTTGGCCTGGTTAGCTCAATGGTACTGCGCTGCGATGATTGCATTAAGTACCACCTGGAAAAATGCCACGAGCAAGGCATTTCTACCGATGAAATGATGGAAATTTTTTCCGTAGCCAATCTGGTGGGAGGCACCATTGTGATTCCGCACACACGCCGGGCCATGGAATATTGGGAATTATTAAACCAGGAGGACTAAGCCTCCTGGTATCCTTAACCAATTAAACCATTAACAGGTCATCAGAAAAGGGCTTTGGACGGTCACAAAAGAAAAAATAGGAATCGAGTCCGTACTGCTTCATTGCCTGAAGCACATCCTCCTTCACGTTAAATAAGCTCAGCTGGCTTTGGTTCATCTCCGACAAACGCTGGCCCGCTATTAAGGTGTTAAGCCCTTCGGCATCCACCTGCTCCACTTTTTCCAGATCAATAAACAAATTTGAGAACGGTTTCTTTAAAATCGCCATCATCTGATTTTTTAAATCATACGATGTAGTAAGATCCAGTGACTCCTTTCGTTCGAATGACATTAACGTGGTATTTTTAAAAACTTTAACTCGTATCATAGCTTTGGGTGTTTTGCTTTTAATCGAAACAAGCAATGTGCCACATTTTCTATTTTATTGATTATTAGGGATTAGGAAAAATTTGAGCCCTAACCAACTCCACACGAAGGAAGTTATTCCAAATACTGGAATTCATCCAGTAAATAAACCTACTTCGCCAATAATTAATTTCATAAACACGATTCTTTGCTGTAATTTTGTGCACAAACATTACAATATAGAAATGGTTAAAGAATTAGACTTTGATTCGATTCGTCCATACAAAGACGAAGAGATTCATGAGGTATTTGAGCGCTTGATAAATGAGGCCGACTTTTTAGGGCTGATCAACTTTCTCTACCCGAACTTTTCTACCGAAAACTTCCTGAACAAGCTACTTAGCATTAAATCGATACAAGAATTTCAAACGGAAATTATTTATCCGTATGTGAAAGAAGTATTACGAACCACCACCAAAGGTATTACCCACTCGGGACTCGATAAACTGGATCCCAATGGTCACTACCTGTTCATTTCGAACCACCGCGACATTGTGCTCGACTCGGCCATACTGAACATACTGATGGTGGAGAATGATTTTAACACCACGGAGATAGCCATTGGCGACAACCTGCTGATCTATCCGTGGATTACCGATTTGGTAAAACTCAACAAATCTTTTATTGTGCAGCGCAACCTGCCTGTGCGCCAGATGATGGAGAGTACAAAGCGCCTTTCGGCCTACATACGCCAAACGCTTACCCAAAGGGGGCAAAGCATTTGGATTGCCCAGCGCGAAGGTCGTTCCAAAGATGGGGATGACCGCACCCAGGTAAGCCTGCTAAAGATGCTAAACATCAGTGGTGATGGGGATTTCATTCAGAACTTTAGCGAAATAAACATCGTTCCACTATCCATTTCATATGAATATGATCCTTGTGATTACCTGAAAGCACTGGAATTTCAGATGAAACGTGATAATCCGGATTATAAAAAGTCGGAAGCGGATGACCTGAAACACATGGGCGCCGGTTTGCGTGGCCGCAAGGGACGCGTTCACTTTGGTTTTGGAACACCCATAAATAGTGAGCTTCAAACGCTTAAAGATTGCAATAAGAATGACCAGCTGCAGGGACTTGCCGAACTTATAGACAAGCAAATACACAAAAACTACAAGTTCCACCCGGGCAACTTCATTGCGGCCGATCTGATCTCCAACGATCAACGCCACAAGAACAAATATTCCGACGAGGACAAAAGTACATTTTTGGCTTATCTGGATGAGCACCTTTCGCGCATCGATGGCGATAAGGGTTTTCTGCACAACAGCCTGCTGGAGATGTACGCCAACCCGGTGAAAAATTTTTATACCAACGATGATCAATAGTTGAAGGGCGGATTTATTTCCGCCTTTTTTCTGCTGCGACCAGTGGCCTTTCAACCCCACAAGGTCGAAAACCAATGCTATTGTTTACTGTTTAACTTGAAGCCAATATAGCTGTAAAAGAGTAATACAGCCCGATACTTTTGCTTATGATTAATTACTTGTCTGCCGAAAACCTTACGCAACATTGGGGCGACGTACGCCTTTTTAACGACATCTCCTTTGGCCTTAACGAAGGACAGAAAGTGGCTTTGATTGCCCGCAATGGCGCGGGAAAAACAACCTTACTAAATATTTTAGGCGGTAAAATACCGGCCAACGAAGGACGTATCACCCTTCGCTCAGGCATTACCCTGGGCTATCTCCCTCAGGATCCATACCTCAATAAGGCACATACAGTAATTGAAGAGGTTTTTAATGCAGAAAACGAGGCCGTACAGACCATTAAGGCCTACGAGCAAGCACTGGCACAAAACAATCAGTCGGCACTGGGCACACTCATTGAAAAAATGGATGCCCTGCAAGCATGGGACTATGAGCAACGCATTAAGCAAATTCTATCGCAGCTAAAAATAACACGTTTCGATCAGCCTGTTTCTGAACTTTCGGGAGGCCAGCAGAAGAGAGTTGCCCTCGCCAGCATATTAATCAGCGAACCCGACCTGTTGATACTCGATGAGCCCACCAACCACCTGGACCTTGAGATGGTAGACTGGCTGGAGCAGTACCTCTCCAAATCAAAAGCCACGCTGCTAATGGTGACGCACGACCGCTACTTTCTCGATCGGGTGTGTAACGAAATTATTGAACTGGCCGACGAAACCATCTATCGCTATCAGGGCAACTACTCCTATTTCTTACGAAAGAGGCAAGAGCGTCTGGCCAATAAAAAGGCCGAGGTGGAGAAAGCGCGTAATCTGCTCAAAACCGAGCAGGACTGGATGAATCGCATGCCCCAGGCTCGCGCCACCAAAGCCAAATACCGCATCGATGCCTTTCATGAACTGAAAGATAAGGCCCATCAAAACCTGAATGAACAAAACCTTGAATTGGGCATTGCTCAGGCACGCCTGGGTAAAAAAGTAGTGAACCTGCACAACGTCAGTAAAGGCTTCGATCAGGTGTCCCTTATCAAAGATTTCTCCTATAAGTTTGCCCCCTACGAAAAAGTGGGTATCGTAGGAAAGAATGGAACAGGTAAATCTACGTTTCTGAATATACTCACCGGCGCCTTGCAAACTGATGCCGGCGAGATAGAGATCGGCGAAACAGTGGTGTTTGGCTATTATCGACAGGAGGGAATTACCATTGATGATAATAAAAAGGTGATAGAGGTAATTTCTGACATTGCCGATGACATTGCCTTGGGCGAAGGCAAACGCATGTCGGCTGCCCAATTCCTGCGCTACTTCCTCTTCCCCAACGAAATGCACTATGTGCAAGTAAATAAACTGAGTGGCGGAGAGAAAAAACGCCTGCTGCTGATGACCGTGCTGATCAAGAATCCCAATTTCCTTATTCTGGATGAGCCCACCAACGACCTGGATATCTTCACCCTTAATGTATTGGAAGAGTATCTGAGTAACTTCAAGGGGTGCGTAATTGTGGTATCGCACGATCGCTATTTCCTCGATAAGGTAACCGATCATCTTTTTGCCTTTGAAGGCAACTGCCGCATTAAAGATTTTGTGGGCAGCTACTCGGACTATAATAAGCAAAAGAAAACTGAGGAAAAACAGCAAGTAAAAGCGGTCAAAAAAGAAAAGGCAACACCCAAAAGCAAACCATCATCCTCAACTAAAAAACTGAGCTATAAAGAAAAACGCGAGCTGGAACAAATTGAAGCTGATCTGGAAAAGCTGGAAAGCCAAAAAGAAGAACTCCAGAATGCGCTCAACTCAGGCACCCTGGAAGCCGATGAGCTGGTTAAAAATTCAAAGATATTATCAGAAATCATGGAGTCGCTGGAAGAAAAGGAGATGCGTTGGCTGGAACTGAAGGAAAAAGAAGAAAATTAGAACGCATGGCTAGTACTCACCTGGATGGGTCGAGCCAGGGCTCTTTAAATAAGAATGTTTGGATTTAGCCCGTCCAGATAAGGTAAAATGCTATATTTGTGATAGTTTACCTAATTATGCTGAGAAAAATACGCATACTAATAACCTTACTCGCCCTAGTATTGACCAGGCAAGCTCTGGCAATGCCGGGGCAAACCATAAAAGTGGGTGTCCACAATAATCCACCCCTCTGCAGCATAGACTCTTCAAAGCAGGCACAAGGAATTTTTATCGATATCATTAACGAGGTAGCCGCTATTAATCGCTGGAAGGTGCAATATGTGCCCTTGAGTTTTGCCGAAGGAATAAAAGCCATACAATATGGTAAAGTCGACCTGCTTACCACCGTGGCAAGGACTAAAGAGCGCGAAAAGACTGTATATTTCAATAGCGAGTCCATCTTCACCAACTGGGGCATCGTATACAGCACTAAATCGGTCAGCATCGAGAGCATCACCGATCTGGAAGGCAAAGTACTGGCGCTGGAGAAGAGTGACATACATGCACGGGCACTCACCCTCTTACTCAAGGATTTTAATGTGAAGGCAAATATTGTATGGTGCGATAACATAAACACCATATTTAAAAAGTTGCGCAACAACGAAGTAGATGCTGGGGCTGTCAATAAAATATTTGGTTATCAGCAAAACCTTGATCAACAACTAAGAGCGACACCCATTATTTTTAACCCCGTAAATATTCACATTGCCGGAGGCCCACTCTCCAGACCACTGCTAAACGATTTGGATCAGGCGCTGCTACACCTTAAAACAACGCATCCAGCCTTCTACCAAAACACCATTAACCAATGGCTGAGCAAAGAAGCAAAAACGGGCCCACAATGGATTTATAATTCACTCTACACCTTGTTGGTGTTGACCATTATCTTGTCCATCATCCTTTTCTTCCAGCGTAATCTGGTAAAGAAACGCACCAACCGTCTGCACGAAGCCGAGAAAATTGGAAAACAACGGGCCAAAGCCATCCGGCAGATTGAGCACGAAAAGGCATTGATTCTAAACAGCCTGGAGGAGCAGGTGATATTTATTGACAACGACTACAACCTTGTGTGGGCCAACGATGCCTTTAAAAAGAGCCATGACGTGCCCTTTGAAAAACTGGTGGGTAAAAAATGCTATGCTGCCTATTTCAATCGTAATACCCCTTGTAATTTCTGCCAATATGATAATTGCCTAAAAACTAACAGGACTGAGGTAAGGGAACACATCAGTAACACATCGGGTAAAATATTCACTCATAAAACCCACCCGGTCTATGATGCCGACCAAAATCCCATTGGCTTTGTAGAGATTCTATCAGACATCACCGATAAAAAGAAACACGAAGAAGAGCTGGTGGCTGCCAAGGAGAAAGCAGAACAGTCAGATTATCTAAAATCGGCTTTTCTCGCCAATATGTCGCACGAGATACGCACACCCATGAATGCCATCATCGGCTTCTCGGAGTTATTGGACGATGACAGCCTCACCAGCGCAGAAAGAAAAAGTTACCTCAACATCATCCAGTCCAACGGCAATCAACTACTCAAACTCATCTCCGACATACTTATTTTCTCACAAATCGAATCAGGTCATATTGAGCTGCAATACAGCACTATCAAGATTATGGACTTCCTCGAAAGTATCTATCAGCAATTTGAGAGTGAGGTAAGCAAACTTAATAAACGTCTCACCATCCACTTACTCGCGGAGATAGAAAAAACGCTTGAAATGGATACCGATATAGTTAGGCTTAAGCAAGTGATTTTTAACCTGCTTACTAACGCTATTAAATTTACCGATGAAGGCAGTATTACACTGGGTGCTTCTCGCCGGAAAAATACACTCATCATCTTTGTTAAAGATACAGGCATTGGCATCCCCCACAACCAGCAGGAGGAGGTATTTAAGCGTTTCTCGCAAGTAAGCAACAACCAAATGCGAAAAGCTTCAGGCTCAGGATTGGGCCTTACCATAGCCAATGATTTAAGCAAACAGCTGGGGGGACACATCACACTGGAATCAACCCCCGGGTATGGCAGTACTTTCTACCTTCATCACCCGCTTCGCCGTACTCAACATACCGATAATAAGACTCTCCATAAAATACCTGTGGCTCCACTTCTAAAATAATGCACTACTATTTTATCACCGGACAAAAGCACGATGCTTACAAGCTATAACTACATCCTGCATTTTATCGTCAATTTATTTTTTTCAGAAAATATTTGCTCACAATTTTTCATTTGCAAATATATTTCTACATTTGTAGCCAATTAAACAAAGCAATGATGGCTCACATTTTCTTTTATAACTATTATTATTTCTTTTTTAGCAACAGTTAAAGAGGTGGGCTTCCTATGATATAAACGAAACGACATAATATATTTTAAAACCCGCCTCATACAGGCGGGTTTTTTTATGACCACAATTCAAAAGCATGACAAAAACTAAGAAACAAATAGCTATACAAGGATGGCCGGGCGCTAACCACGAAATTGCAGCCAAAGCCTTTTTTGAGGCGGACGATATCGAGGTAATCCCCTGCCTCACTTTCCCCGATTTGTTTGAGACCCTAAAAAACAACCGCCAGTGCTATGGTATTATCGCCATTGAAAACACCCTGGTAGGAAGCCTGCTACCCAACTACACCATGCTAAAAGATAGTGACCTGGTAATTATTGGTGAATACAAGCTGCGCATTAAGCATCAGCTACTGGCACTACCCGGACAGCATATCAGCGATATTCACGAAGTTTATTCGCACCCCATGGCCATTGCCCAGTGTGAAGCCTTCTTTAAGCAATACCCGCACATTAAACTTATTGAATCAGAAGATACTGCTTTAAGTGCCAAACGCATAGCCGACAATCAACAACCTGGCGTGGGTGCCATTGCCTCAGAGCTGGCCGCTGAGATGTATCAGCTTGACACCCTGGCGCACAACATAGAGACCAACAAGAGAAATTACACCCGCTTTTTAATAATCTCAGACCGGGGTAAAACAGAGGTAGATGAACTGCTGGATCAGAACAGAGTCAATAAATCATCGCTGGTATTTGCGCTGCCGCACGAAGAAGGAAGCCTTTCTAAAATTTTAACCATACTCGCTTTTTATAACATCAACCTGACTAAAATACAGTCGCTGCCCATCGTGGGTCAGGAATGGGAATACCTTTTTTATGTCGATCTCACTTTTAACGACTACAAACGTTACCTGCAATCACTCGATGCCATCAGGCCCCTTACCAGTAAGCTTAAGTCGCTGGGCGAGTACGAAGCAGGACGACAATCCTACCCCATCAACAATGGTCATTTAGAAATTGAACAAGCACAATAAAAATGCAAACACAAACCACCATATCGCCGGCCAATCGCATAGGCACCGTAGAAGAATACTACTTCTCCATTAAACTCAAAGAACTGGAGCAGCTGCGCCAGTCAGGCAAAGACATTATCAACATGGGTATTGGCAACCCCGACTTGCCACCGGCTCCTGCCGTACTAGCCGAGCTAAACAGACAGAGTGCTGCAGAGGACAACCATGGCTACCAGAGCTATGTGGGCATTCCCCAGCTGCGCGAAGCCATGAGCGACTGGTACAAAAAATATTACAGCGTTAGCATTAACGCTGCCAATGAGGTGCTTCCCTTGATGGGTTCCAAGGAAGGCATTATGCACATCACCATGGCCTTTGTAAATCCGGGCGATGGCGTGCTAGTGCCCAACCCCAGTTACCCCACTTACGCCGCTGTGAGCAAGCTGACAGAAGCCGAGATGATACATTACGATCTGGAGGAGTCAAATCATTGGCTACCCGACCTGAAAGCCCTTGAGCAAAAAGACTTAAGCAAGGTAAAGCTGATGTGGATCAACTACCCGAATATGCCCACAGGAGCCAATGCCAGTAAAGATTTCTTTGAGCAGGTAATTGCTTTTGGTAAGAAGCACAATATTGTGATTGTCAACGACAATCCCTACAGCTTTATCCTAAATGATACACCCCAAAGCATCATGTCAGTTGAAGGAGCCCGTGATATAGCCATTGAGCTTAACTCCCTGAGTAAATCACACAACATGGCCGGATGGCGCGTGGGCATGGCCATTGCCAATCCAACCTTTATCCAGTATATTTTAAGGGTGAAGAGCAATATGGACTCGGGCATGTTTAAACCCCTGCAGCTGGCCGCCGCACAAGCGCTTAAGCTGGATGACACCTGGTACAACAATGTAAACAAGGTCTATAGGAAACGTCGCGTGTTGGTACAGGAAATAATGGATCTGTTAAACTGCCACTACGATGCCAGCCAAACCGGCATGTTTGTGTGGGCACGTATACCCGAACATTATGCCGACAGTGCAGAGCTATCGGATGAAATACTCTATGGCTGCGATGTGTTTATAACACCCGGCTTTATCTTTGGCGACAAAGGCAAGCGCTATATACGCATCAGTCTGTGTACCAACGAATCAACCTTACAAGAAGCAAAACAACGCATAAAAACATTAAAAAAGAATTAAACATGGAACAGAAATTAGATCTACAAGCACTTGCCCTGCCGGGCATGGAATTAAAACGTCCGATTATCATTGCCGGCCCTTGCAGCGCCGAAACTGAAGAACAAACACTGGAAACGGCTCGTCAGCTGGCGGCACAGGGCGTGAAAATATTCAGAGCCGGTATTTGGAAGCCTCGAACACGACCAGGCGCCTTCGAAGGTGTAGGCACGGTTGGCTTGCCCTGGTTGAAAAAAGTAAAAGAAGAAACCGGCATGTTTGTAGCTGTAGAAGTAGCCAATGCCCACCACGTGTACGAAGCACTTAAATATGGTGTTGACATGCTGTGGATTGGTGCCCGTACTACGGCCAACCCATTTGCCGTGCAGGAAGTGGCCGATGCTCTGCAAGGTGTTGACAAGCCAGTGCTGGTGAAGAACCCCGTAAACCCCGACCTGGAACTATGGATTGGTGCCATCGAGCGCATCAACCGCGCGGGCGTAAAAATGATTGGTGCCATTCACCGCGGCTTCAGCACCTACGATAAAAGTCAGTACCGCAATAATCCGGAGTGGCAGATTCCAATTGAGTTGCGCCGACGTATTCCTGAGCTTCCCATCATTACCGACCCCAGCCATATTACCGGCAAGAGTGAGATGATAGCCAGCCTGTCGCAGGAAGCCATGGATCTTAACTTCGACGGCCTGCTGATTGAGTCGCATATCTGTCCGGAAAAAGCCTGGAGCGATGCCCGCCAGCAGGTAACACCCGAGCAGCTAAGCGAGATATGCAGCAAGCTGGTATTGCGCCGCTCGGCCATTGGTGATACTCCACGCGTTACCCTGGATGAACTGCGTCACAAGATCGATAACCTGGATAAGCAGCTGCTTGAAATGCTTAGCTCGCGAATGAAAATTTCGGAAGCCATTGGTAAATACAAATACGAAAATAACATTACCATCCTGCAAACGCGCCGTTACGACGAGGTGATGAATAACCGACGCAGCCAAGCCGGTGAGGTGGGATTAAATCCTGAGTTTGTGGTGAAGGTGTATGAGCACATCCACGAGGAATCAATCAATCGCCAAAACCAGGTGATGAATAAAGAATTAGCAAAGAAATAAAAATAAGAGGTGTGAGACGGGAGGTGAGAGAAAAAGTGACTCACCTCTCTCTTCTCATTTCCCACTACTCGATACGATCAATTATGAAAATATGTATTTTGGGAGCCGGAAAAATGGGTACCTGGCTTACCGACGCCCTTTGCTTACAGCACGATGTAGCTATTTTTGACAAAGACATAGCCCGGCTTCGCTATGTGTTTAATACGCAACGCCTCACCACGCTGGATGAGATAACAGAGTTCGCCCCTGAGCTGCTTATCAATGCGGTGAGCCTAAAATATACACTGGCCTCGTTTCAGGAGATACTGCCCTACTTACCCAAAGACTGTATCCTATCTGATATTGCCTCGGTTAAAACAGGTCTTCAGGATTTCTACGAGAAGAGCGGCATGCGCTATGTATCCACCCACCCCATGTTTGGCCCCACCTTTGCCAACCTGAAAGATCTGAGCATGCACCATGCCATCATCATCACACAGAGCGACCATCTGGGCAAAGCCTTCTTCAAGGATTTCTATTCCTCACTGGGTCTTAATATTCATGAATATACTTTTGATGCCCACGACGAGACCATCGCTTACTCGCTGTCGATACCCTTCTCCTCATCACTTGTTTTTGCGGCCTGCATGAAGCACCAAAAAGCACCGGGTACTACCTTTACAAAACACATGAACATTGCCAAAGGCTTGCTGTCCGAGGAAGACCATTTGCTTACCGAAATCCTGTTCAATCCCTTTACTTATCAACAGGTTGAGAACATACGCTTTCAGCTTAAACACCTGCTGAAGCTGATTGACAAAAAAGACGCCAAAGGCATGCAAAACTTTCTGAATGAGGTAAGAAAGAATATTGAAGAATAATTAAAAGCTATCAGCTGATAACTTTTAGCTGATGGCTTTTACTCACCCCACTCCTTTCTGCATCATCTAAATTTACTATTTTCGCGCCAAGCAATTCAACTATGGTGAAAAAACGGGTTTTACTGGGGATGAGCGGTGGCATGGACAGCTCCATGTCGGCTGTAATATTACAACAGCAAGGTTATGAAGTGATTGGCAGCACCCTACTGACCCATACCGATGAACAGGATGCTGCCATACTTGCCGCCCAACATCTGGCCGCTGAAAGAGGGATAGAACATCACTTGATTGACTGCCGTGAGCAATTCAGAACAACGGTGATTAAGTATTTTGCCGATGAATACCTGAAGGGACGCACGCCCAACCCCTGCATCAAATGCAACGAAACCATCAAATGGAAGCTACTGCTAGAACAAGCCGATAAACTTAATTGCCAGCATATTGCCACCGGTCACTATGTGCAAAAAGCCATGCTAAACGGCCGGCACTACATCAAAAAAGGACTTGACCCAACCAAAGACCAGTCTTATTTTCTGTGGAACTTATCGCAAGCGATCATTAGCAAAGCCTTGTTTCCTTTGGGAGGTCTTCATAAGGAAGAAGTGCGTGAGCTGGCCCGCAAATTAGGGTATAACGAGATAGCTGACAAGAAAGAGAGTATGGGTGTATGCTTTTTATCGGGCACCGACTACCGCCATTACCTTAGCGACCTGCTGGGCGAAGGACATCCGGCACTGAGCAGCGGTGAAGTAGTGGACGAAAACAACCAAGTGCTGGGCCATCACGAGGGCTACCCCTTTTATACCCTTGGTCAGCGGCGTGGCATTGAAGGAATAGCCAAGGGTAAATGCGTAATTGCGATCAATGCCGATAAAAAACAACTCATAGCGGGTGATCGAGAGCGCCTCAACAGCCGACAAGTAAAGCTTACTGACTTCCATCTGACACAGGATCAATCACTATGGAAAGACCAGCGCATTTTTATCCGCATACGCGGCCTGGACAGTGTGCCCGGCTATTGGGGCACAATTAAGCCCACGGATCAATATCTATCCATAATGTTTGATGAAGAAGTGTGGGCCATCACCCCGGGACAGTCCATCGTGCTTTACACCAACGATTGCATTATAGGGGGCGGCATCTATTAAGCCCCTTGACAATCCCCACCCCACCGTTTTTGGTGGCGTACGCCCCCTCACTCTCAGGCGCAAAAGGGAAGAAGTGTAGGGTTCATGATCATAATTCGTAAGATGTAAAGAAATCATAGCACCTTTTGAGACAACCTCTACCACATAGTAGAAAGGAGGATGAAATGGTTAAAAGTGTTTGCCTGATTGACCAACAGAACATCAATTGGATGTTCTCCATATTATTTATCTTCGTAGGCGAAAACATGCAAATATGAAAGAAACTTTACTAGCTATACTTATTCTATTTGGAATCAACACCCTAATCGATGCTCAGGATTTGGAAGTAGGCGATACAGCGCCGGATTTTACGCAAATCGCCCTCAACGGTGAAACCGTAAGCCTATCGGACTTCAGGGGACAACTGGTGTTAATCGATTTTTGGGCCTCGTGGTGCGCCCCTTGCCGCCGCGAAAACCCGCATCTTGTAGAGGCCTATCATCAATATAAAAATGAATCCTTTGGCAGTGCGCAAGGCTTTACCATCATCAGTGTTTCGCTGGATGTAAAGAAGGAGGCATGGCAACAGGCCATTGCCGAGGACGGGCTGATCTGGCCCTACCACCTCAGCGACTTAAAGGGCTGGCGCAATGCCCTGGGGAAGCAATATGGCATCCGCAGTGTGCCTGCCAGTTACCTGATAGATGAGAATGGTGTGATACTTGCCATTAACCTGCGCAACGATGATTTGCATAAGAAACTGCGCCGTCTGAATCGCAGTGCCTGGTACCGTTTCTGGGAGTAAAAAGCTTATAGCTGTTAGCTACTAGCAAAAACATGGATCGCATCTGTTGAGCATAAAGCACATAAAGATGCGATCCGTGTTTTTATTAAATGCTTTTTTAGTTACAAAGTGCTGCTGTGCGGGCTTCTTCAATTAGCTGAAGTGTAAAATTATCCAACTGAAGGGCAATATCCTCAATATGCATTGCACTACCACTTTGACAAACCGCAGCCAAGTCATTCACATCGCTGTATTCTTTTCCTTTATAAACGTAGTAACATGAGCCACCGTCATCGCAACAAGCCGTGATATCATCGGCAGAACAGCTTGCCACATCCCGATCAAATCTGTCACACGATTCTTTCGTGTCTTCGCTGCAAGCAACTAGTGCTGTTAGCAATAAACCCAGCGACAAAAATCCAACTCGTTTCATATTCTTCTTCATCACACTCCTATTTTTTTATTAAAATTATCAATTAAATTCAGACGCTACAATACTTTCAAATACCTGCTTGTTTTTAAAACCCTTAATCACATTATTACCAACAATAAAAGTTGGGGTACCCCTGGTTTCTAAGTGTTGAAACTGGAAAATATTGCGTTTTACATCCTCATTTTCTTTATTCAAAATGCACTCCGCCAACAACTCATTGCTATGAATATAATCCTCACGTATTTGGGTAAAATAATCAGAATAGATAATTGCCGGTTCATGCATCAACAACTGATGTAACTTCATATAGTCTCCTCCTGCCTGATATAAACAAATAGCAGTTTGGTAGGCTGCCGTTGCCTTTACATCAGTGCTACGACAAACCAATCGCAAAGTTATCTTTAAATCATATTTTTCAAACACACCCCTTTGCAATTCGGGATAAACTTCCTTTATAAACTGCTGACAATATGTACAATTATAGTCAAAGAACACGATGACATTATTTTTCGCCGTAGGGTTACCAAGCACAATATCCGATAACAATTCTTTTTTTATGTCCTTCAGAATTGCTTGCGACTGATAAAACTTATAGCCCTGCCATATTGCAAGCAAGGCAATAAAGGCGGAAAGAGTTATAGCAATATATCTGCGAAAATACTTCATCAATTATTTTTTGTCGTTCACATCAGTTTCATAGGTCACAATCAATGGGTGAAACTCCAGTTTAGCCATTGCTTCCTTAAGGTAAATCTGGCTTCTCAGCTTCTTCTTGGCATCAGAATCCTTACCTTCAAGAAAACTCTTCTCCGTTTTACCATCTTTCACTTTATAAATAGCAAACATCGATGCCAGGCCTTTCACTCCTCCTCCTCGTTTCGTATCTTCAGATGCTTGCTTCTTTTCAATACGGTCTGTTTTGCCCCTTCTCAAAATTTCCTTCAGGTAAAACCTTAAGTGATATTGACAATCCATATTAAACTCTTGCCTGCCCAAAATAGCAATATCAAAGGCATTTGTCTTTATGTCAGTCAATGGCACATAGACTGCTCCATCATGGGTAAATATCTTTGTATCCAATGTTTTAAACTGCAAATCTTTCAATTCAGGGAAATTATAGTCATCCGCCATTTCTGAAGTCATCGGATAATCTTTAATGCGACCATCTTCAAGTTTTATCTTTGCCGTTAGTTTGAATTGATTCAAATCAAGAGAATCGCCAACAAAAATGACTTGTGCATGTAAACTATCAGTACTTAATATTCCACTCAACTGCTCATTACTGATATAAACTTCATCGCTATAATCCATAAAATCATCAAAGTCATACAATAGTTGATTCACATCCAGTCCGTGGGTAGTATTTTTCAGGTTAATCTTCATCTCGTCATTGGGCAGCATTTCTACTTTCACCGAGCTATTCATAGTTCCCTTAAAAGCATCAAATTTCACCTGATCCAATACATAAAGACTGTCGGACACATTAAACAGGGCACTCATATTTTCCAATAAGGCATTGTCGTACCAAAAACTTTTGGCTCTTACCTTTCCTTTGGCGGCGAAGCGATAATTGGTGGGCACAGCAACTGCTTCCTGTTCATCTGTATCCTCTTCTACAGCGGTTTCGCCAGCCACCAGCGGCGCCAGTGCCACATAGTCAATATCACCAAAATTAAAATACACATCCGCCTTCACTGTATCGGGCTGATTAAGCCAATAAGCCTTGTAAAAATTACGAATAAGACTTGAATCAGCATCAAAGGTCATGCCGGCCAGCTCGCCCTCTACCTGATTAATTTCAATGGAGTCATTGGCCAGAGTAATGTTGCCGCTCAGCCCATGCAGCTGCATCAGCTCATCGTGGGTGTCAATATGCACATCATCAAAATCGCCTGTCATACGACTGGACGTAAACAGAAGCTCCATCAAATCATCAGCAAGAGAATCAAGATGTAGACTACCTGCCGAGCGCAGTCCTGCATGAATAACACCACTCATATCACTGATAAGTGAGTCGGGCGCAAAAGGCTTCATCTCGGCCAGATCAATGGTAGCAGCAGCATCAATGTCATAAGACGGGTGATTGGGGTTATTGAAGTGTAACTGCCCCTTCAGACTACTTTTGTTGCTTTGCACATCCAGCCCTTCCACATCCAGTCCCAGTGAGCTCATATTGCACAGCTGACCGCTGAATTTGACAAGTAAGTCGGCCTTTTTCAGCTCCCACTTATAGTCAGGCAGGCTGAACCTTAGATCATCGACCTTCAACCTTTGGGGCTGATAACTTATCTCGCCATTCAGCTTCAACAGGTTTACAAGAGAATCCGTCATTACGGACACATTATTGAGCTGCAATTGAGCGTAAGTGCGCGACAGCACATAATCGGCAAAGTCAATACCAAAGCTATCGGGCATTACACCAGTAGTAGCCAGCTGCATTCTCACTTGCCCACTCATATTATTGACTATTGAGTCGGGCACCATCGGCGCTACCAAACTCAGGTCAAGCAAACCTTCGGTCTGCAGCGCATAGCTGATATGATCCAGATTGCTTAACTGCCCGCTTGCACTAAGCGAGCTATTTCCTGATGCCAGATACAAAGTGTCAATCTTAATCTGCGTAGTGCTGTTATTCTGCTTATCGCCGTTGGAATAGGTGCCGGTCAGCTGCACAGTGTTCAGCACGGGCAGTTTGGCTGCTGTCAGTTGTCCATCTTTTAGCTTAAATCGCGCCTCAATATGCGGCATGACACTATCTGTATACAAACCTTTTACATTGAGAACCAAAGCACCTACGCCTCCTAGCGATTGCAGGCCATATTCCCGCAACATTTCACCGGGCACATATTTTTGCAGGATGCCCATGTCTATTTGAGCGGCCTCTAACTGCACATCGGCCCACAAAGCACTATCGCTCTTCAGCTTCCCCTGAAGCGACATGGCAATACCATCGGACTGCAGCTGAACATGGTGCAGATTAAGCAAACCATTTTCATAGTGCACATCAGCTTCCACCACGGTTTCCTCCATCAGGTGCAGCGTGGTTTGCGGATAACGACAGTTATTGGCTCTTACCCGCCCTGTGAAGCCGGCCTTGGTATTTTCTGCATCCAGCAACAGGCTGATGATGCCCTTATCGACATACAAACAGGCTCCCATGGCTTGTTGCTCATCCCAATAAGTGCAGAAAAGATTATTCAGCTCCACATTTTCCATTGACATGCTCAAGACTGTCTCACTCGTATCAGCCACAGGTTCGACTATTTCCTCACTCATGAAAACATCAAAATTACTGCGCCCGGCACTGTCTACCATGTAATAGGCATTGCCGCCTTCCACAGCGACCTGTGTAATACTAAACTCGCCCTTGATGAGCGGAAGCATGGCGGCCGACACAAATACACGGTCTACCACCGCCAGTGTATCTTCATCATTACTTATCGCTACATGGCTTAGCTCCACCATGGCGTCGGGAAACTTTTTAACAAGTGAAAAATCGACTTCTCCCACAGTGATGTGTGCATCAATCGCCTCATTAACACGGATAAGTGCCATCTGTGTTACTTTGTTCTCAGCCAGTTCAGCCACAAGAACGAGCGACAGTAAAAGGGCGACAAGCAAGCCAAAAAAATAATGTGAAAAGCGCTTCATAATTGTAAGAAGAGTTTTGCTGTGCATGCGGTTAATAATGAATTACAATTCACAAATTTAGCATCCTATACTTCATTTTCTATCCAAAAAACCTTAAAAAATAAATGACTAAACTACGATAAGGGTGCACAACAGCTCCTTAAACCAGAAAACTTATCGTAAAGCCAATCATAACGACCACCAAAGCGATAAAATATTAGAACTTTTGCTTGACACTGCTCTGAACAAGTAGTATCTTGAGTTTATCTCAGGGATGGGATTTCGAATTCAGTTATGGAGCCAAAAGCTGTGACACCTCGCTATAATAAGGTTACGAGGATCCTGGCGAAAGTTTTGCCACTAAAGGATAACGAGAGATGAAGCGGCTTTTAGCTCTTTTTTTGTGCCCTTTCTTTTATACAATCCCCGGTCATTTCCTGCAGGCCTACTTTTTTGCAGTGATGGCAGATACGAATCATCCTTCTATAAAAACCGGGTATACCAATCTCCATTCACCTATGATTACGAAACTTTGCTGAGCCCTTAGCGTAATAAAGGCGAGTAAATTGTATATTCGTTAAAAAAGAATCATCATCCATGCTTAAAAAGTATATCGCCATGATCGCCCTGCTCCTCGGTGGTCATTATTTAGTGGGACAATCCTATAGTCATTACGAAGACCCTTACTACTCGCCGTTCGAAAGATATGTGTACCAGCCCGGCACTAATTTTCATACGGCCATACGTCAGTATCGCATGGATCAGCTTAATAAACTGGTTAACACCGACTCCGTTCTTTACAATGGACTGCGCATACCACAGGGCAAACTAAACTTCTGGAAGCGCATCTTTCATGATGACCTACTGAAACTGGATAAAGATGATGTTACCATTGTTGTCAACCCCATTTTTAACTTTGAAGCGGGTCGCGAGAATAGTGAGGGCATCACTACCTGGACCAACTCACGCGGACTTTTCATCAAGGGGAACATTGGCAGGCACCTGCATTTTTACACTGATTTTGTTGAGAGCCAAGCCGTGGCACCCAACTACATCCGACACTTTGCCGAAGAAAGCAATATGATGCCCGGACAGGGGCAACGCAAAGACTTTGGCAGCAATGGCCATGATTATGCACAGGCCACCGGATACATCAGCTTTAACTTTGCTAAATATTTCAATTTTCAGCTGGGTAACGGCAAACATTTTATCGGCGACGGACACCGATCACTCCTCCTGTCTGATGGCGCCTTTTCCTATCCTTACATAAAATTCACGGCCGACTTTTGGAATATCAAGTACATGATTATGTGGAACAAGATGCTGGAATACGACCAGGACAAAGCCAATCAGGACTACCGCTTCGATGGGCGCTATGGCGTATTTCAGTATCTGGACTGGAACTTCACAAAACGTTTCAGCATGGGTTTTTATGCCAATGTGGTATATGCCGAGCAGGACACAAGCGGGCATCGCGGCTTTGACATACACTACCTTAACCCGGTTACCTTCTTCCGCCCCGTGGAGTACAACCTGGGCTCGCCCGATAACGTGACCATGGGACTTAACGCCCGTTACATATTATCCAAAGACCTTACGCTATACGGACAGTTTGTATTGGGTGAGTTTAAGTTTGATGAAGTATTCAGCGGTAATAAATGGTGGGCCAATAAGCATGGTTTTCAGCTGGGCGCCCGCACCTTCAACCTGTTTGGCATAAACAAATTAGATGTACAGCTCGAATATAATCAGGTACGCCCCTACACCTACTCCCACTACACAAGCATTTATTCATACAGCCACTTGAATCAACCTATGGCACACGTGCTTGGCGCTAACTTCCGCGAAGGCTTAGCCATTTTTAAGTACCGCAAAAATCGTTGGCTTTTTAAAGCTGAACTGATGGCCACTCAATATGGAAAAGACAAAGGCGATGGCATTAGCTGGGGTAAAGATGTAACCATGCCCAACACACAGCGCCCCTACGACTATGGTCATACCATTGGGCAGGGCCTTAAAACAAATGTGTACAATGCCGATGTAAACGTGTCTTTCCTTATCAACCCACGTAACATGTTTAATATAGTGGCGGGCGCGCGCATTCGTAAGCTCAAGAATGATAAAGAGGCGGTGGATACTCAACACCTGTATTTTGGGGTGCGAACCTCGCTAAAAAGCTTGTATTATAATTTTTAGAAAACTATAATAGGATTGCATCTATATTGACACATTACTTACAAAGCATGTGATCGTCATTTCTTAATGAAAAATAAACAAGGATCGCATCTTTAAAGCGTATTGCTTATAAAGATGCGATCCTTGTTTTTAATAGAAATGGGGCACCTGAACAGATGCCCCATTTCCTTTGAGAATATATATTTATTGTTCTTTCTCTTTCATATTCAATGCGATTTGCAGATCATCGAGCTGCTCCACTGCCACCGGCGATGGCGAATCAATCATCACGTCGCGTCCCGAATTATTCTTTGGGAAAGCAATCACATCGCGGATGGAGTCCAAACCGGCAAATAAAGATACCAATCGGTCGAAACCAAAGGCCACACCACCGTGGGGAGGCGCTCCGTATTTAAAGGCATTCATTAGGAAACCAAACTGACTCTCTGCCTCTTCCTCGGTGAAGCCCAGTAATTTAAACATCTTCTGCTGTAGCTCATCGTTAAAGATACGCACTGATCCACCACCAATCTCAACACCGTTAATTACCAGGTCATAAGCATTGGCACGTACCTCTCCAGGTGCCGTATCCAACTTGTCCATGTCCTCTTGCTTGGGCGACGTAAACGGATGATGCATGGCGTAGAAACGTTCTGTATCCTCATCCCACTCCAATAAGGGGAAATCAACCACCCAAAGGGGCGAGAATTTATTCTTATCGCGCAAGCCCATTTGACTACCCATCTCCAAACGCAGCTCGCACAGTGCGTTCAGTGTTTTATTAAGGGCACCGGCCAATATCAGTACCAAATCCCCATCCTTGGCATTGAATTGCTCACCCAGCGTCTTCAGTTCCTCAGGCGAGAAAAACTTATCGATGGATGACTTAACAGAGCCATCGGCATTGTATTTAATATAGATAAGACCACCGGCCCCAATCTGCGGCTTTTTAACAAAATCAGTTAGCTTATCCAGCTGCTTACGCGTGTAAGACGCACATCCTTCAGCACAGATACCCCCAACATACTCAGCTTCGCTAAACAGCTTAAAAGACGAGTCTTTAACCGTGTTGGTAATATCCACAAACTTCATATCAAAACGCGTATCGGGCTTATCCGATCCGTAGTATTTCATGGCATCGGCGTATGACAAGCGCGGGAATTCACCCTTAATATCCACCTTCTTGATGGTTTTGAAAAGATGCTTGGTCATGCCCTCAAAAGTATTAAGGATATCTTCCTGCTCCACAAATGACATCTCGCAGTCTATCTGTGTAAATTCAGGCTGACGATCGGCACGCAAATCCTCATCGCGGAAGCATTTCACAATCTGAAAATAACGATCAAATCCACTGACCATCAACAGTTGCTTAAACACTTGAGGCGACTGCGGCAATGCATAGAATTGCCCTGGGTTCATACGCGAGGGCACAATAAAGTCGCGGGCTCCTTCGGGCGTAGACTTAATTAATACAGGCGTCTCTGTCTCAATAAAATCCTCATTATTCAGATAGTTACGCACCTCAAAGCCAATCTTATGACGCAGTATCAGATTCTCGCGCACCGGGTTACGACGCAAGTCGAGGTAACGATATTTCATGCGCAGCTCATCTCCACCATCCGTCTCATCCTCAATGGTAAACGGCGGCAACTCCGATGCATTTAAAATAGACAGCTCATCTACGAGTATTTCAATATCACCCGTTGGCATCTTACTATTCTTGTTGCTGCGTTCGGCAACCTGCCCTTTTACCTGTATCACATACTCGCGGCCCAGCTCAGCAGTTTGTTCGCAAAGTGCCTTATGTGTTTCTTCGTTAAATACCAGCTGGGTGATTCCATATCGGTCTCTCAGGTCGATGAAGGTCATGCCTCCCAGGTTTCTTATTTTTTGCACCCAGCCACTCAGCGTAACGCTCTGACTGATATGCTCACTTCTTAATTCTCCGCACGTATGTGTCCTATACATTGTAATTAGCTATTTATCGTTGCCAGTTGGCAAATGTATGCAACGATATTGACGTTTAAAATTATCTTTGCGAAAATAGTAAGAAAAGTATTTAAAAAAGGTGTGTAATGCTTAGAAATTTGCATTTTAATACCCCTTAATCCACCGTGATTTTTGTCAACTAAATCAGCAACTACTTAAATAATAAGCATGGGTGAAATAAATTTTTCTGACCAGTATTTTATGAAGCAGGCCTACACCGAAGCACAAAAGGCCGAAGAGAAAAACGAAGTGCCGGTAGGTGCTGTGGTAGTGTGCCGGAATCAGATTATCGCACGGGCTCATAACCTCACCGAAACGCTCAACGATGTAACGGCCCATGCCGAGATGCTGGCCATCACGTCTGCTGCTGAGCACTTAGGCGGAAAATACCTGAACGAATGCACCCTGTATGTCACCCTGGAGCCCTGTGTAATGTGTGCCGGGGCGCTTAACTGGTCGCAGATAAGTCGTATTGTCTATGGTGCACCGGATGAAAAACGTGGCTTTGCACGCTGCGAACCACCACTGCTGCATCCCCGCACGGAAGTGTCATCAGGTATAATGAAGGACGAGTGTCAGGCCATCATTAAGGATTTTTTCCGGCAAAAAAGATGAACTATCATCAAAAAGTCAAGCACAAAGCCTATTATGGCCGATAATTATGACTAATAATTGATTTCTCAGGATAAACTCAACGTTTTTGAGGATTAAAAAAAATCCGCCATCCACCTATATATCAATTCATTACATTATTAGCCAAGGGGTTTATTCCGTATCTTTACGTTGGAAACCTTTCAAACGTATAATAATGAAAAAAATATTGATTGTAGACGATGCAGCAGACAGCCGTTTAATTTTAAAAGGAATGTTAAAAAACTATGATGTGGAGGTATGTGAGGCCAACGACGGCATTGAGGGATGGAAGAAGATTGTCGCCGAGCAACCCGATCTCATATTGCTGGATCTGCACATGCCCCATAAAGATGGCTTTTCTATACTGGAGGACCTGGAGGAAGAATGGATGGGCATCCCTGTGGTGGTGGTATCGGGCGATACCGAGGACGAAACCATCAACGCCTGTGAGTACTTTGGTGCCAAAGCATTTCTAAAAAAGCCACTGGTGCTGGAGGAGTTCAAAGAAGCCATTAAGGTTTTACCACTATAGAGGTTGTTGCTAGGTGTTAGCTGTTAGCTACTAGCTCTTTGGTATTAGCTGCTAGTTATTAGGAACTAACGCCTAACACCCATAAACCACAGACTATATAGATTGCTTCCCTGCGTGAAGCTTTAATATTGATTGTATTAATAGATAGCAGGCCTACGAGGCTGTGCATCGCGCTTCGATAACATTTGCATCAATAAAAAATCCCGACTGTTATAGCCGGGATTTTTTATTCATCGCATCTCAATGTTATTGTATCATCACCTTCTGCTGATAACTATCTGTGTCGCTGTTAACTTTTACAATGTAGATAGCCGGCTTAAGGTTCAATGGTTGGGTAAAGACATCACCCCTAAAGGCTTCACTCATTACCAGGGCACCCGATACGGTGTAAACACTTACCTGCTTCTCGGGGCTATCCCATCCACAGTTCACCACCAGCTTAGCGCCTTCCTCCACATACACCGCCACAGACGATGCATCATCATGATCCTCAATATCGGTGGGCACTTCCACCTCGGCAGTTTTAAAATGCAGCACGAAGCGATCCTCGTACGTTCCCTTCTCAGTATTAAAGGTATAAACAGTCTCTGCTTTCATGGTGGTCATCACACCAGTGTGACGGTCTTCCAGCACCAGCTCATAATCTTCGGTCAAAGTCTCAAGACCTTTAATGTATAAATGATGCTCTCCAGCCTTGCTCCAGATACCCAGTGGCTGACTGAACTCACCGCTTAGCTCAGGCAGCACATTAATCACCGCCCGCTCATCATCCACCAAAGAATAAAGGTAGCTCATTGGGTTGTTTTCAAAACGCTGCTTTGAATCCAAGCGCGTAAAAGCCACATCACCATCGGGACGCAGGGCAATCACCGCCTCGTCGGCCTCGCCGCTCTCATTGCGCAGCTGCAAACGCAACACGTTCTGCTCACCTGCCGATGCGGACTTGAGCGATGACTTGTTGGGATCGTGCATACGGTTAGCTGCTTTCATGTAAACCGGCTCTCCGCCTTTTCCTGCTTCTGTTTGAATATAGAAAGCCTGGTTGGGGGCCAGTATGCCATTAAAATTGTTCTTGGGCGATGCAATTTTACTATCCACATTATAGGTATGGAAAAACTTATCGCTGTTGCGGGTTGACTCAGTGACATAAACCGTACCGGCAGTGTTTACAAAATCAGCAGGATCCGCATCCTTTAAGGAATAGTATGCCGGGTACGGATTGGCCATAATCTGCCAGTCGTAAGTGGCACTTTCCTGCAAAGGACGTGAATACCCAGCTTCATTATTAAGCTTACCCGTATGCACCACCTCAGCCTTTGGATCGCGCACCTTAAAAAGATAACCCTTTAACTCATTTTGATCCTCCAAAGGATAGCTCGCTACCTCATTGGATATTTTGCGGAATGTTTTGTCATCCAGCAGATCATAGAGCACGTAGTCGTTATTCTGTGGGTCACGAATCTTTTCATAACTGCTCATCAAAGGATTGGTAATCCCATGACCGATGAACCACCAGCGGATATTGTCGTAAGTCCACTTAAAAGTGATATCACCAACCACATTGGCATTTGCCGGAACAGCATCAACGTTTGCCTTGGTAATTAAGGAAGCCGGCTGTTTGTTGGTATTTAACACGAGCATATATCCATATGTGGTCAGTTTTCCGTTAACCGTTAATTGCCCACCCGGGTAAATTTTAAGGCTGTCGCTATGATTAATCGTTAATTCATTCACCTGTGCCACCTGAGTCGTATTTTTTATATACGGTGCTGTACCACTCTGTGCAATAGTCACAATCGAACTGGCATCCGGCACTTTATTATCGCTCCAATTAGAGGCATTAAACCAGTCGCCATCAGCACCGCCTGTCCATGTGGCTAAAGGAATGCTAATCGTGCCAAAAGTCAGGTACCTGCTTGTACCGCCGGAAAAACTCAAGGCATTGGTAAAGCTTACATTTTTGTCCGTTGTATTAATTGAATAGGGGTTAAGTGGCCGGTCTATTTGTTCCCAACTGTTATTCCAGTTAACCACCCTAAAGTTAGCATCGGGCGTTACTCCACTTGCATCATCCCAACGCAGCGTCATATTTGCGGCGCTACCTGTATTGGGTGCAATTACCTGCCAGTATTCGTTATGACTAACAAATTCAAGGGGTGAAGTTTTGATATCAGGATCTTTACCATCAGCCAAAGGGTTGGCATTTCGGTAACGCACGCCCCAAACTCCGCCTGAATTAGCATCCACACTCAGCTCCGTCCGGGCACAGCGAGCTGCATCACCAACAGGGAAAACAAAACTTTGATCATTATTAATCCATTTCCTCAACGGACCTTCCACGTAACTTGTGGCCCCACCTCCAATAACGGCAGAAGTTGATGTATTAGTAATGGTTAAGCTACCACCGGATTTGGTGCTTAATACCCCATTATCTAAATTCAACACATTCGACACCTCCATATTATTCAACAAAGTAACACCGGTTGAATTCTTGATGGTAAGATCATACAGAGCTCCTCCGCCTGCCGTTGTAAAATCAACTGTTCCACTTACTGTTTGATGTGAAGCACCATTCAATATCAGCAAACCACTGCGCCCATTGTAACTACCTCCACTGAAGCTTATATCTCCGGAGACGTAAAGGGCTTTATTATGTTCGTTAATTACAGCGGGACCATTCAGTGTCCAATCACCCAGTAGTTGCAAATCCTGTTGCGCGAACCTTCGTGTTCCACTTCCACTAAACACCAGATTATTCACCGCCGTAATTTCACCCAATATCTCATAATCCGTATTCGTTCCGGCAAATTCCAGTGTTCCGCCGCTAGCTGAGAAAAACTCATCATAAACACCGGCAGGAATATCACCGGATTGAACCTTGATGGTCCCTGTTCCAGAGACGGCTCCCAGTCGGTGACCAAAAGTGTTTCCTGTAATTATTATCCCGTTTGCTGCTATATCTGTTCTGTAGGCAGCCATAAAATTAGCATTCATGACCACAGGCCTGTCGATATATGCCAGGCTGCCTCTGGGGCCACCATTCGGTCCCTCGCCTTGCATATCAATATCACCGGTGGCTGGATTGTATGGTTTCCAGGTAGTTTTTTCGTCCCAATGACCATTATCAGTCACAGTAATATAAGCTGCTAACTGATCGGGAATGGCATCATCCTCATCACTACTTTGATCATCGCCAGCCACTCCGGCGGTATAATCCCCATCTATTTCGTTATCATCAACTCTTGCGCCATTTTTCCCAAACACAAAGGTCAATTCAGTCGTTGATTCATCAAAATAATCTGCATCTTCAAACTTGTTCCATTCAACCTCACCCAGCAAAATACGGGCGGTTATATAATCACCGGGCCTGTTTCCATCCGATACCCAAACATCTGTGGCATAGCCCTGCATCACAAAATCCGCTTCAAACTCATTAATCCCCTCTGCATCAAGCGTCCAGTTATACTGCAGAACATTTTCAACATCATTAAAGGCTGTTACGGGACGATTCACAATGGCTGATACCGGCTCATCGGCTGCTTTCACCAGGATCGAACCTGTATTATTTCCATTATTATACACATTAGCAGTGACGGGGGTATACTTTCCTAATGAGCCAATGGGATAAATAAAGTTGTAAGTACTTCCGGACACTTTTGGAAAAACCTTTTTAATTCCATTATCAGTAAATGATAAGTTTGTCTGAATCATATTGGAATTAGAAAAGGGGTTAACCGCCTCAATAATGGCATTTTCACCAAAAACCAACAGATTGCATCCAATATCAAAAACACCATCCACCATTACCAGCTTATCGGTAAATCCAATTTCCCTAGATTGTGTGGGCAACACCACGCCTTTGTTATTGTCAATAGTCAATCGACCAAACATCCCTGTACCCGATAGTTCCTGAATATCGGCGGTACCATTCATCACGATACCCCAGCTGGCATCACTACTTAAAGTAGTAGCGTTATTCACAACATTACCCTGCACGTTCAGGTTGTTTGCACCAGTGCTTAAAGTGCCTGACAAGAGACTTAAACTATTAGCCACATCAATGGTAGAGGCCAAATTAAGGGTGTTGGCTGTAGTCCGTTTTACAAGATTGTAAAAAGTGGTTATACCCGTAATGGTTTGATCGTTGGTACCATCAAAATAAGTGGTATTGTTATTTGCAGTATAGGTTCCGGCATTGGTAAAGTCACCCTTTATGCTCACATCCAATCCCGCTGCATCCAGCTCAGCACCAGCTCCAATGGTCAGACTCTCCTGCAAGCTAAGCGGCACCACCATAAGCGTTGCCTTGGGAGCATTGTGCGCATTGATCACTAAATTATTAAAAGGCTTCGCGGCATAGATCCCTACTTCCTGATTGGCCGGCGTATTCGTATCGCTGCCAATCACGAAACCACTGCCGGTGCCCAAGGTCGCTGTTCCCGGATCGAAGCAAAGACTGCGGTAACCAGCACCATGGCCGCGAGCGATAGTTATTTTTGCACCGGCTGCCTGGGTAAAGGAACTACCGGCACCCATAATTTCGAATAAACCGCGAGAAGTATTCCCGGCTTCGTTCATCCCAACAATCACTGTATCGCTTGCTGCATTTTGACTAAAGCTTAACAAGCCCACATCGGTTTTTAATGAACGGCGTATTTGTGAGCCCACATAGAGTTGAGAATTATTACCAATCCAAATGGAGGCATCGCCCGACGATGAATACTCGATGTAGTTATCGGTGAAACTATTGGATCCCTGGTTACAATTGACAGTTCCATTATTATCAACAATCAACGATCCATCTAACCAGATACCGGTATTGGAGGCATCACCACCCACTTTTACCGTGGCACCATCCACCTTTAGGGTAGTTCCGGAGGGAATAAGGAAATCGTTACCACCGGTGGTTAAGTTGATGTTGATATTACTGCTTTGCAAGTGACATTCACCGGATGTCAAAATTAAGTTTTTTACCGGATCACTGGCATCTTCCGGAAGCGTAAAACCTTTTTGAAAAAGCACATTTTGACCAAGCGGTTTATTGATTTCAATTTTATAGAATTCACTTTTTTCATTGGTTGCACCAGCCTTATCAAAAATTGCCGATTGTAAACCATTAAAGTGCACAATGGCACCAGCATCTGCTTCTGCCAATTGAATAGAGCCTGTTCCCTGCACAATATTGCCATTTAAGTTTACATGATGCTCAACCGTTGTGCCTGCTGCCACGTTAAAGGTACCTGTTCCACTAAAAGTAAGGTTGCCATCAATATCCATTATCCGTGACTTACCGGTTGGTAAGGTTAAGGTTCCGGTATTGATGTCAACATCACCACTAATCGATACGTCACCATTGGCATCTCCACTAATATTAAAGGTGGCATCATCGACAAAGAGGTTGCCATTAATTGTTAAGTCAATATCTCCGGTGGTCTTTGTTCCTGTACCTGTGATGTGGAGGTTGGGGTAAACCTCCTGACTTGATGGTAGAGTAGTAATGTCAGTAGAACCATAATATTCAAAAATAGCCGTTCCTGAAGAAACAAAATTACCATAGTCCGCATCCGGGATAGTTCCGGTTGCAGTTCGGAAAGTGCCATCTCCTTTAATGATTATAAAATTATGCCCGGTAGTAGTGCCAATATCTAAAGTTCCTCCTGCTTTAATTTCAATTTGCGCGGCACTTCGTCCATCTACATTTGTCGATACCTTATGACCACTTTCTATAATGACAATATCATTTATTCCGGGCGTTGCATCATGCGACCATGTACTATTTGAATCCCAGTTACCAGTATTAACACTATAAAAACTCCTGACATTGACAAATGGATTATAACCAGTAGAATTACCTTCTACAGCAGCTGTAAATTCACCCCCAATATAACCACCTGCATTAGCAAACTCGAGACGACTGATTTTTCGATTTCCCCGAGCATGTTCAAACCATTCCCCTTTGTTTTGCCGATAAAAATAAAATTTTCTCCAAGGTCCCGCGTCCACTTCTTTGTAATAATCAAAAAACAAAGAAACATCACCATCAATTATATTTTCAAAACCTGTTTTAAAGGTTCGCCAATAAAAATCCAAAACACCATATAGAAAATCAGGATTAGATGCAGGATGCGCTCCTTTCACAGGTGCTACAGCAAAGGTGCCCAAAACATTCTTTGCATTATTAATCTGAAAGGTAGCTGGTGTATATTTATTACCACTCTCATACACACCGACAGGATAAAGAACAGAGCCAGTAGGGCTCAATGAAAACTTGTAGTTAAGACCTTTATCGGATACCTGGCCTCTGGTTTTTATCATCTTGCTATTTCCAAACCCGCTTCCGGCAATGGGTTCGTTTACCGTCATCCGGTATTTACCAATGTCCATAATACCGGAAGTAAGAGTAAAATAATCAAATGCCACATTACTTGACAAAGAGGCTCCGTCAGCATCATTCAATTCAACGTGACCCATGGTATAATTCTCAGAGGTACTGCTCAGAACATGTCCTCCACCCCCAGATAAAACCAGTTTCCCAGCGGTAATCGTATTAGTAGTTATATTTCCTTTATCCACCGAAATATTACCGCCAACAGAAATGGCCTTATCGTTAAGATCTAAATTTCCTTTAGTTATCGTTAAATTTCCACTTATTGTTATCACTCGCTCACCCAGAGTAACCGTTTGCGCTTCTGACTCTTTGTTTAATTCGAGGGTGCTAAAATTAACATCACCATTCACAAGAGAGGGGTTAGCCCCTATAAAACGCGTTGTATTGGTACCCGTTGTATAGTTACCATCATTGGTAAAAGCACCTCCAATTTCCAGCGTTTTGTCAGCTGCATTCAAGGTGGTACTGGCTTCGATGGTAAGATCGTTTAATATGGTCAGTTTGCTTTGCAGAATAACTTCCTGCGAACCTCCAATAGTCGAGTTTGTTAGCTTAAGATTATTAAAGGGTGCAGTAGAGTTGATATGAAACTCAGCTCCTGCTCCCAAAGTAGGTGTTTGAATTTCAATGGTACCGCCAGTCACATTGTAGTTACCCAATGTCGAGCCAATGTCAATGCCATTGGTGGTGGCCGTATTTACAGCATCGATGATAATCTGTCCGCCACTCATTGCAAAATAGTCATCACTGCCCGGCAAGGCAAATATGGCAGAAATGCCACGTCCATCTGCCAAGGCATTGAGGTGCATAGTTCCGCCTGACTGAATATAGCTAAATTTACCGCTGGCATCTCCTTGCTTCAACTGGGTGGCATATACATCTCCACCGGTTAATTCCAGCGTTCCGGGGTTATCGGCATTACTAAAATAGGTAATACCACCTGTGCCCTCCGGTACAGTAAATGAACCTGCCGACACTTTAAGTTTTCCGGAAACGGTGATGCCACGCCAGCCACCACCCGACTCGTGCGTGGCTACCGTGGCGCCATTAATCCACAACTGTGCTGTAGATGGGATGTGAAACTCATTGGGCGCAGCCCCATCTCGGTTAGCTCCCAACTGAGGGATATTAATATTGGATTCTAATTTTAAAGTACCGGAATTCAGCACCAAAGCCAGACGCTCCCAACCTGCCAAGCCATCAGAACCTTCAATACCTGCTGTACCACTGATGGAACCAAAGAGCTTAAAATTGTTGGCATTATTGGCATTCACTATCAGTGTGTAAGTCCGGTCGCTTCCCTTATTGAGGAACATGCGATAAAGCGTAGTCACACCGTTACATACTAAGTCATTATCGGAGTTACCAGTGAAATTAACATTCACAGCACCCGTAGTGGCCGCAGCATACTGGTTAGCGTTAGAGAGCACAACGCTTCCGAAGTTTTTAAAATCACCCGAAGCATTAATACGATGAATAGCATTTCCGGTACCTACAGATATTTTACCCGCAGCATTTACAGTGATGTCATCGGTCACATCCAGGGTTAAAGCTGTGGTGCTGCTATTATCGTTAATTTGCAATGTTCCTTGCAAGATCGTTAGCTTACCGTTAAGCTCTAGGTTATTTAACAAAGTTACGGTTTGATTGGCATTGGTATTTACCTCAAGATTATAGAAGGTATCAGTACCACCCGAGCCATAGGTAAATGAGTTGCCTTCGAACACCACGGTTCCTTCCCCCTTACCTTTACTTATAAAATGCGATGCATCTGTCACCGTTGGAAAGTTATTTCCCTGGATATAAATCTTACCGCTTCCACGAAGAGTATTGATTTTATGCCCTGTAGTGGCACCCAACTTAAGGCTACCTCCATCAATGGTTAAAGTACCTAAATCCAAAGTTATAGCCGGGTCAGTTACCTGCACCGCCACCACCTTACCGGTTTTAATCACCACGTTATCACCGGCCGAAGGCACAGCACTGCCTACCGGGATGGCTCCGGCGGGATCCTTGGTCCATATATCCGGGTTATCCCAATCTCCACTTGCCAATGTGTACCAGGTATCCTGAGCCTGTGCAAGCCCTGAAATAGTTAATAATAAACTTAATACTAAGAAGAAGTAAGTATGTTTCATCAATTCAAATTTTCTTATTCATTGTTCCCCAACGGCACTTTTTTCTTTTTACCAAAGACCTTATACGCACCTTCTGTAATAGGTTACGTTATCTACGCACTTGAAACCAAGTTATTAGGAAATTTTACACCTGCCAAAATACCTTCAATAACCGCCTATTCAGCGCGCACAAAGAAATACAGCCCCTGTTTAATCCCCAACATTTTTTGACGATTTGTGCGAAATTTTCCACTAAAAAATTCGAAAAACCTAAGCTCCACATGCCACAAAATATCAAGTAGTCGTTTATGTGCACCTGGCTCTTCCAAAATTGCTTGTAAGTCCTGCCAAAAAAATAACGCTTTCCTAACAAGTAAGTGCGTTGGATTGTTTTTGAAGGTAGTTGTTAGCTGGTAGGGATTAGGTGTTAGAGGATAGAAACTGGCGTTTACGAGTATCTAAGGAACAGTTCTTTATAAGCATCTTGCAGAGGAGAACCGTTCCTTTCAATCCCCCTGAAACACTTAGCTTGTAACAAGCGGGTAACCGGTCCCCCTTTTCAAAGGTGGACAAGATATTGTTTTAGTGATACAGTCGATATTAAAGTAATAGGTACAGCTTCACGAAGGGGCACAATCTGCGGTAATTTGCGTAATCTGCGGTTAACTTTTTATTCAACCCGCCCTGGGGTTGTTTTATGTACTTGACTTATCCCACGGGTTAAAACTCATGGTTATTCACTGTCAACCCCTTTCGCGGTTTTAAACGATTAATTAGAAGCTAAAGACTTCGCTTGTATGCACAAAGGGAACAGTTCTTTAAGCATCTTGCAGTGGAGAACCGTTCCTTTCAATCCCCCTGAAACATTTAGCCTGCAACAAGCGGATAACTGGTCCCCCTTTTCAAAGGTGGACAAGATCTTTTTTATTGATACAATCGATTTTAAGGTAAGAAGCACAGCTTCTCGAAGGGAAGCTATCTATATTAATCTGCGTAATCTGCGGACAGAACCGTTCCATAAATCAATTCACTATTCAATCCCCCTGAAACATTTAGCTTGTAACAAGCGGATAACCGGTCCCCCTTTTCAAAGGTGGACAAGATCTTTTTTATTGATACAATCGATTTTAAAGTAAGAAGCACAGCTTCTCGAAGGGAAGCTATCTATATTAATCTGCGTAATCCGCGGACAGAACCGTTCCATAAATCAATTCACTATTCAATCCCCCTAAAACACTTAGCTTGTAACAAGCGGGTAACCGGTCCCCCTTTTCAAAGGTGGACAAGATCTTGTTTTATTGATACAGTCGATATTAAAGTAAGAAGCACAGCTTCACGAAGGGAAGCTATCTTTATTAATCTGCGTAATCCGCGGACAGAACCGTTCCATAAATCAATTCACTATTCAATCCCCCTGAAACATTTAGCTTGCAACAAGCGGGTAACTGGTCCCCCTTTTCAAAGGTGGACAAGTTCTTTTTTATTGATACAATCGATTTTAAAGTAAGAAGCACAGCTTCTCGAAGGGAAGCTATCTATATTAATCTGCGGTTAACTTTTTATTCAACCAGCTTTGGGGTTGTTCTATGTACCTGACTTATCACACGGGTTTTAACCCGTGGTTATTCACTGTCAACCCCTTCGGGGTTAGGGGTTAGCTGGTTGGTGTTAGATACTAGGAACTAACACCTAAGAGCTAAGAGCTAAAAACTTACGCTTACTCAACCTTACGCAGTGCCTTCCAGTCGGTCACACAGCATATCTTACCTTTCAGGGCAGGGCATTTTTGCTCCAATATCTTTTCTACTTCAGCAGGTCTGTCCAGTCCATTAAACAGCTCAAGTGGAAAGTCAGCATCGCGCAGCTCGGGCTCTGTATCCACGTTACGCAATCCGAAGGTACGCACCTCTAATTCTTCAAAGCCGGGCATGATCTGCCGATTGCTCTTAACATAACTAAAGGCACCTAAACGATCTTCAGCCACCACCGGCACCACATGAAAAGCCCGATCGACTTGTGGGAGCAACAACTGCCTGAACTCTCGACTTGCCATACCCAGCACCATGGCTACCACCATACCTCCCGATATAATAATCTCACCAGGCTTATAGCGTTGATAATTGAAATGTATGGGGTGCGTATTCTTGAAATAAGTGGCCCAGAAAAGATTCTCACTCTTCCCAACAGGGCGCACAAAAGGATGTAATATCAAGTCGCCACTCTTAAAATCTTTGATCTTATTTTCAATATTGATGCCCCTTACGCGCGCCAGTATCTTCTCTTTAAAATGATGATTCTTAAGACTTCCTTCCCAGGGCATACCCGATGATTCAATAACATTGATGGGCGGAAACAAGGTGATACGCTCCAGCGTAAAGACCGCCTCGCCCCGCTGATTGGACAGCAGATGTTCCGACTCCACAATACTATAATTACCATTGGATGTGGCTCGTACATCTTTTATGCGTATAGCACAAGAGAAGGTATCACCTGCAAAAGCAGGATTGAGATAAAGCGCATTGCGTATCTCGAGATGCAGGAGGCTGGAGTGTGCAAAGTTCTCCACCCCCAGGCTCAGTGTCAGATTCATTAAAAAACCATAGGGCAGAAACATCTCATGGAAACCCAGTATGCCGGCAAATTCACGACTATTCTCAGGATAGGAAGAAGTGGGCATCAATCCACTCCACAAACTATGTACCGACTCGTCGGCGGTGATGTTAAAATGACTGATGATTTCCTGGCCTATCGCTACCCGATTAATGTCCAGACCATAATTAACTGTTTTGTTTGGCTTAAGATATCCTTGCATGGTTTAATGTTTATGACCTTCAAAAATACAGCTTTTAATTGAACAAAGGGCACGTCAGACAAGGCATAGCGCCATAAAAGTACATTTTGCTTTCAATCCCCCAACATAATCCTCTCATCGCTTTCAATTTTTAAACACTAACGCCAACAACCTTTAAGATGCTAAGTACCCTAACCAAAAAGCAATGCATCTTAAACACTGATGGACACCCCTTTTGATGATTTATATAACAAAATGGCTCGATACTATGAAGAAAATAACAATAAAAACCAGGCAGAATATTGAATGCACGGCTTTATACTCCAAATAAGTAGTTTTAAGCACAAAAGCAGGAATCAAACACACTAAATACTATATTTGTTAATTACATGAAGTATTACACCCTAACTCGAATCAGTTAAAAAAACAAATATTCTTATTAAGATATGACAAGCCTAACTGAAAAAACAGCGATTATCACGGGCCCTACCAGTGGTATCGGCCGTAGCTTTGCCCTCCATCTGGCAAAAAAAGGATACCGTCTGCTGCTGATTGCCCGTCGCGAAGATAAACTGAGTGAACTGTGCCGTTACGTAGAGCAGCACTACAATACGAAAGCATCCTACCTACGTGCCGATCTGGCGGAAGAGGCTTCCATCGCCATGGTTGAGAAGGAGCTATCGCAATTACCCTCCGTTGACCTACTCATCAATAACGCAGGCTTTGGCGTAGCCGGACATTTTGGCGAAATACCCTTACAAGAGCAGATGAACATGGTTAATGTACATATCTCAAGTACTCTGCGCTTTACCTACGCTGTGCTGCCCGCCATGAAAAAACAACGCAGGGGTGCCATCATCAATGTGGCCTCGCTTAGCGCTTTTATGGTACTTCCAGGCAATGTGATGTATGCTACCACCAAGGCTGCCATGATTCGTTTCTCGCAGACACTACAGACAGAGCTACAGTACTACAATATACGCGTTCAGGCCCTGAGTCCCGGTTTCACACGCACCGATTTCCATGCTTCCATACCGCGTCGCAGCGAGTATATGCAGGATATCCCTAAATGGTTATGGATATCGCCGGAGGAAGTTGTAAAAGCCTCGCTAATCAACCTGAAAGGACGGCGCGTGATATGCATCCCCGGCATCATTAATAAGACATTGTACCACATCAATAAGAATAAGGTAATAGCGCTGTTGATGCGTAAAATGGTGGGACACCGCCTGAAACCCTTAACCAAACACAATAAAGCTGTTGTGGATCACGAGGCAGCCACCACATCATAAATTCAAACTTTGATCAATACTTATAAACCCCCTCCGGCGCCCTACCACACTGGGAACATAGACCATTCTCAAGTTTTGAAGTGATGCGGTAAGCCTGCCGCTGTATCAACACAGCCTTACAGTGGCGACAATAACTGTGTGAATACTTACTACTGCCTATATTGCCCACATATACATAGTGCATACCCGCTGTAAGCGCCGCCTCAGCAGTGCCAAGCAGTTGTTCTAAAGGCGTTGAGGCAATGCCCATAAGACGATGGTTGGGCACAAAACGGTTCAGGTGTAAAGGTACCTGTGAAAAACCATTTTTGACCAGCCAGGCAAAGAATTTCTGCAGGGATTCCTCAGCATCACTGTAACCGGGTATCAGCAGATAAGTTATCTCCAGCCAAACATCGGACATCATTAAACGTAATAAATTATTTAATACGGGCTGCAGCCTTATGCCCGATAAGCGCCGACAGACTCCTTCATCAAAACTCTTAATATCAATGTTGGCAGCATCTAGAAAAGGGATCAGTGCAGCCAGTGGCTTGGGATTGATATAGGCAGCTGAGACCAGTAAATTCTTCAGTCCTGCCTGACGAGCCAGTCGTGCCGTGTCCAACATATAATCATAGTAGGCTACCGGATCGGTATAAGTATAGGCAATGGAAGCACAAGACTTGCTGAGCGCTTGCTCAACCGCTGCGGCCGGAGCCAAAGGAATACTATCAATATCAGAAGGGGCATGCTGCGATATTTCATGATTCTGACAATTTAAGCAGCGCAGGTTACAGCCCGCCATGGCTATGGACAGGCATTGTGTACCGGGCAAAAAGTGATAGAGCGGCTTCTTCTCCACCGGATCCACATGCAAGGCACACGCCTTTCCGTAAGCCGTGCTTATCAGCTGCCCGTCGTTATGTGTGCGTGTACGACAGATACCCGTTTGACCCGGCTGCAAACGACAACCATGGGGGCATAGCTCACAAACTACACATCCCTTCTCCATCCGATAATAACTAGCCCTATGCATCCTCTTCCCCTTCCTTTAGTATCAAGGCTTCGTAGGTAAAAAGCTCGGCATTGCGCCAGCCCTCCCAACCCAAACCTGCCTTATCACGCGAGCAATGCCCTAGATACTCCTCCACATCCCAATTATGGCGGGCTCCCACTTGAGGCAAAAATGTACCCTGCCGCATGCCTTTTTTCACAAGGATGCCATGACGCCCCATAACAATGGCGCTACTATCATTAATCTTTTTCAAAGGTGTCAGTAAGGAGATCTCAATGCGCAGGCCATCCAACTCATCGTCTTCGATGGCCGGAAAGCGCGTATCGTAAAAGGCGGCGTCAACAGCCAGCTTGGGGATGAGTCGATTGAGTGACTGACAGCACTCCAGCTGCCCCAAACATCCCCGCAGCTCCTCGTAATAATAGACTGAAACAAAAACACCTGAAACCTCAATATCCAAGACTGAAAAAGCCTCCTTTCTTCCTTCAATATAATTAACAATAGCACCACGAGCCATACCAAGGATATGTTTCTTCTGATCGGCCGTCAGATTAAACAATACTTGTTTATCGGTCACCACAACCGCCTGATAACCTACCACGCGGGACTTAATTAAGGCCTCTTTCATGCCGGAGTGCTCATAAAGCACGGGATGATAAACAAAGCGCTTACCCGCAGTAAGATAAAGCAGACTCATTACAGCACTATGGCCACATAAGCCTGTCACCAGAGCCGGTACGGCACGCTCATACTGCCTCTGCAGGTGCTGCAGCAATGCCTGCGGATCATTCCTGCATATTGCCGCCACTGTACCAGCATCCTCTCGCTCTGCATCCTTGGCAGTTGGATAATGCGACAGGTCGGTACTCACCACAAAAAGATTCGAGTCATTAAAATAGGGTTTAAAAGCTGCACTCACCTGCTCAACGACAGTATCATCAACACCTCCCAACAAAACAGGCACAATGGTAAAATGCGATAACAAACGCTGTAAAAAAGGCAGTTGTACCTCCAGAGAGTGCTCATAACAATGCGGTGCATCCGATACGCTAAAAACATTACTCGCCTCCTGCAAAGCATCCACTACCGCAGTATTTACCGGCACCAATCCCAACGGGGTTTCAAAGTGTGAGGCAGCCGGAAGGGTAGCGCCTTCGCATTGGGTTTTATGGGCCGCACCCACCAGAAAGACCGTGTTGTAAGAAGCCTTGTTAATATGATGATAGGCTGCGGCGGCCACATTACCTGAATAGACATAGCCCGCATGTGGAACGATCAAGGCACGTGGATGTGACAGAGGTTCCTCATGGGCATGTTTGTGCAACAAAGCATCTACCTGATGCATCAAGTCTCCAGCACTGCCCTCATAAAATATTCCCGCTACCGCTGCTGCTCGTTTCATTTGTCACTATTTTAGATTTTGACCCAATGAAAGGCGAAAAAAAATATCAGATTCTAATAAAGTTACGAATCTTTTGCGTCAACTTAAAATCAATTAGAAAGAGCTCTTCGGTGCGGCTTTGAGCGCTTTTATCGCAAATATTTTTTCATCTTTTTCTCCTTCAAAATTTGCAATAAAAATAAAAGCATCTATCTTTGCACCGCAATTGAGAAAAACAAGTACGACTCAGTAGCTCAGCTGGTAGAGCAACGCCCTTTTAAGGCGTGGGTCCAGGGTTCGAATCCCTGCTGAGTCACTACTTACAAATCTTTAAACGAAAGATTTTTTCTCAGCACCGGAACATCCGGATAATGATGACTCAGTAGCTCAGCTGGTAGAGCAACGCCCTTTTAAGGCGTGGGTCCAGGGTTCGAATCCCTGCTGAGTCACCACTTACAGACCTTTATACGAAAGGTCTTTTTTTTGAAGCCCAACAACGGGTAATGATGACTCAGTAGCTCAGCTGGTAGAGCAACGCCCTTTTAAGGCGTGGGTCCAGGGTTCGAATCCCTGCTGAGTCACCACTTACAGACCTTTGTACGAAAGGTCTTTTTTTTGAAGCCCAACAACGGGTAATGATGACTCAGTAGCTCAGCTGGTAGAGCAACGCCCTTTTAAGGCGTGGGTCCAGGGTTCGAATCCCTGCTGAGTCACCTATCTAAAGCTCCTTTCTAAGGGGCTTTTTTGTTTTAAAACATCGCGATGATCGTGGATTTCAGGATCGCATTTGATTTCCGTTATGCAGATTAATTGTGCACGGCGCTTATGAAGCAAGTGCTTTCTTAGACCTCAAATGGCTTAAAAGTGAATAAGGAACGGTTCATATATGAATGAGAACCTCGAGTATGCGTCAGTAGATTTTAATTCTGAACCCGAAGGGTTCAAATATCTATAGCCACAGGTGACAACCTGTGGTATTCATCGTACATTATTCACCAAGCCCGGAGTGGGTTGAATATCAGGAATAGTTCCCTAGAAGCAAGATGTGCATAAGGAACCGCTCCGTTATTTTAAGGATCGCATTTGATTTACATTATACAGATAAAGCTGCGATCCATTGCTGCGAAAGACCGTTGTGATCCCCATCCCACTGCCTATGGCAGCGTACTTCCCCTTGCCTTCAATGGCAAAGGGAAGAATGTGCACGGCGCTTATGAAGTAAATGCTTTTCTTATACCCAGAAGGCCTTAAAAAGGAATAAGGAACGGCTCTTATATCGATGGATGAGAACCTTGAGTATGCGTCAGTAGATTTTAATTCTGAACCCGAAGGGTTCAAATATCTATAGCCGCAGGTGACAACCTGTGGTATTCATCGTACATTATTCACCAAACCCGGAGTGGGTTGAATATCAGGAACGGTTCCGTTATTTTAAGGATCGCATCTGATTTACATTATGCAAATAAACGCTGCGATCCGGTGTTAATGATCCCCATCCCACTGCCTTTGGCAGCGTACTTCCCCTTGCCTTCAAGGGCAAAGGGAAGAATGTACACGGCACTTATAAAGTAAATACTTTTCTTAGACCTCGAAGGACTTAAAAGTGAATAAGGAACGGGTCAAACATCAATGAATGAGGACCTTGGGTATGCGTCAGTAGATTTTAATTCTGAACCCGAAGGGTTCAAATATCTATAGCCGCAGGTGACAACCTGTGGTATTCATCGTACATTATTCACCAACCCCGGAGTGGGTTGAATATCAGGAACGGTTCCCTAGAAGCAAGATGCACATAAGGAACCGTTACGATATTTTCAGGATCCCATCTTCCATTATCAATATGCAGTTACACTGCGCCCCTGACTACTAATTTAAAAGATAGCAGTCAAACAGATGACGATAGGTCTTGGAAATAGGTATCATGACCTCTGCATTGTTTAATTTGGCCTTTAGCTTCGATCCGCTTTTTTTGATCATTGAAATCTTATCAACATTAATCATATAGGACCGATGACATCTTTCGATCGGATAAACGTCGAGATAAGCTTCAAGATTTTTAAGCGAATTACGAATCAACTCTGTACGCACCTGTTCGTCATTTAAATAGTATATATTAATGTAATTATCAGTCGACACGAGATAAAGCACATCATCAGACAAAATAGAAACCTTCACATTGCCATTTTCATCGGGAAACCTGATAAGCGTATTTGAAGAATGACTTGAGGACTGGTTCGCACGTCGCAGCTCAATAATTTCAGTTCTGGATTTAAACAATGAAAGGATAACCAAAGAAAAACTGTAGGGCAACACAAGGGTAATAAATATATATCTAAGGTTCGAGAAAAACTCTAACAAACTATTCAATAAACCATTAAAAGCATCATAAATAATTGTTAGAATAGCTGTAAGTATAAGTATTTCTACAATTGTCCATAAAGCAAAATGCTTAAGCGTAAACTGCTTAAAATTAAGGAAGCTTCTGATAAGCAGTTGAGACAAGGCATAAAAAGCACCTCCAATAAGGCCTAAGACCAAGAAGGACAATGTTTTGTTTCCATCCGAAAAAATATACCACTGCTCCAGATTATACGGTCGGTATATTAACAAAAACAAAATAATATAATTCGTTATGAACAAGACAAAAAATAGTCTGCTCTTAAAAGAATCCAACAGATCAAAAGGGGTTTCCAGAATATGCTTTAGCTTCATTGGGGCAGAATTTGTACTAACCCCCGGATAGCAACTCCGGGGGTTAAATATTTAGATAGACAGCACCTCGGTAAGTTCAAGCAAACCGGGGTTGAGCTGTTTTTTATGCTTGAGTGCCTGATTGAAGGGCACCAGGGTAATGCTCCTGTTTACCAGTCCAAGCATTACATTGCGTTGCCCATCCACGAGTGCTTCAATGGCTGACACCCCCATGCGACTAGCGGTAACCCTGTCGAAGGCCGAGGGTGAACCACCTCGTTGGATATGTCCCAGAATAGTAACCCGTGGATCGAAATGAGGATATTCTTTTTTAATTTTATCAGCCAGCATAATAGCGCCCCCGTTTATTTTCTCACCCTCGGCAACAATTACTATACTGCTGCTCTTATCCTTGTTATGGCCATTTTCAAGGTAGTTATACAGCTGCTTAAAGTCCATATCAATCTCAGGCACCAATATTGCCTCTGCACCCGAGGCTATACCGCTGCGCAAAGCCAGGAAACCGGCATCGCGCCCCATCACCTCAACAAAAAATATGCGATCGTGGGCACTCGCTGTATCGCGAATTTTATCCACCGCTTCTACCACTGTGTTCAGAGCCGTGTCATAACCCAAGGTATAATCGGTGCCAAACAGATCATTATCAATGGTTCCGGGAACTCCCACGATTGGTATATCATGCTCACTACTAAAAACGCGCGCCCCGTTGAAGGTACCATCGCCACCGATAACTACCAGACAATCGATACCATTTTTCTTCAGATTATCATAGGCTTTCTGACGACCTTCAACTGTTCTGAACTCCTTACTCCTGGCCGACTTCAAGATCGTTCCTCCCTTGCTTATGATATTACTCACAGACTTAGAGGTCATGGGTTCCATAATATTATTGATCATTCCCTGATAGCCCTGCATAATACCCATGACTTCCATATTATTGCATATACCGGCTCTCACAACGGCGCGTATGGCCGCATTCATACCGGGCGCATCACCTCCCGAAGTAAGGATGCCTACTTTTTTTAGCTGTCTCATATATAATTTGCCTTTAATATCTTTTCCCTGAAAAATTCATGAATTTTACGAATATAGCAGGTTTAAAATTGTACCTTCAAAAATACAAGGATTGTTTGGTTTTAAATATGAAATAAGGACAAATATCATTGATCATATACCGATGAAGACATGGCAGACGATATGCCTAACATGGAACGCCATGCTTTCAGAAAAGAGAATAGCAAAATTCGAGTCTCATAGTATGACCACGTAATAAAAACGCAAAGAGTACAAGTTGTTGAATGATTTTTCAAACTTGTATTCTTTGCGCTTCATCTACTTAACGAACTTAGAAAATTACATATCCAATTTCGCAAATAGCTATTTAACTACATTTCAACCGCATAATCTGCAGTTTATTTAAGCTTCAACCTGAGTGTTCTTTGTCGCTTGTTAGCATTGGGCGGAATGACTAACCACCCGTGCTCCGTTTCAGCTAGCGGACGAATGAGGGTGCCGGCCGGTAACTCCGCTTGACTAACACGCGCTATAGCCGGAATAAACACAAGTGTTTCAGCCTTATTGGCTTCATCTTCATTCCATGTCATTTCAAAAACACCATCAGTCCTGTCATAGGCATAAGCAATTAGCTCTCCATTGATATAGGCCGGGTAAGGCCGTAAAAGTGCATTTTTAAAATAGTGTTTATCTTCTGTCCCCGGTGTGTACGACCAGTAGGCCTGACCAAAATTATGCTTTTCAATGAGGCTCATGGCAAATTGCGCAACGGGTGTTATCTCCTCACCAAAACTATAATAGGCCCCCCACTCGCCCAACCACACGGGCATACTCATTCGTTCACCCGTTTCTTTAATGCGCTGATAAATAAACTTTACCCGCTCTGATTTAGCGGCGGCCGCATCCTGTGTATCGGTTACCAGATCGTAGCCATGGGGTGCATAGGCCACCAGTGGGTCGGGCTGACCATTTTTAAGTGTCACACGTTCAATACTACTGGGCACCCCCATGTTACTGAAATAGCTGTGCTCCAAAAATAAGATCGATTGCTGATCCACTTCACGAATAGCATTTGCCACCCTTTGATACATGCTCTGCAGATGCTTTGTTTCAAAAGCTTTGTTAAAGGGGTACAAGGCATCGATTACGTAAGAATAGTTTTCTTCGGTTGATAAAAATTCCAGTGCCTTCGTTCGTCTACTCTCATCGGCCCAGGTCATCAATAACTCTTCTTCACTCATTATTTCGCCCTTTATTTTATACACCAACTCACCATAAGCCTTTAACATGGCAGGCATCGCCTGCTGTGCACCCGATCCGGGAAAGGGTTCATTCATAATATCATAACCAATTACAGCCGGGTTGGTGGCATAGCGTTTCGCCACATGTTGCCACACCTGGGCATAATGATCCTGAACACCCACACCATCGGTTGCCGGTGTATTATTCCAGAAATTATCAAAAGCGGTTTGCACAGCCTCACTCATCATGTAAGCATCGCTCCAGATAGCCCCGGTTGTATGCTCTTTTCCTTCGGTGATAGTTGCCCATTCAGGGGCACCATCTGCATATTTAACACTAAACAAATCCTGATGCATATCCAAAATAACAAACAGGCCATTGGCAGCAGCCCACTCTATCCGTTTATCAATTTCCTGCAAATAGGCTTCGTTGTACACACCGGGCTCAGGCTCCAGCCCATCCCAGATAATAATAAAGCGGATGCTGTTAAAACCCTGCTGCTTCAATAATTTATAAAACTCGGGGCCACCATTATAAATATAGCCTTCATCCGGATTTTTGTTCACTACGTTAATCCCATGGAGGATGACCTCACGGCCATGGTCATCCACAAATTTATCGCCCTGCACAGTAATATTTCCAGGCATCGTTAAGGAGTCGTCAGTACTGCATGCCACCAAAAGGCAACAGCTTAAAAATACCAGCATAATTTTCTTCATGTCGTCTTCTTATAATTCGTTCAATACTTTTTGTTAATGAAACAGCACCACGCCCTGGATACGGTTTCATGAAGCACAAACTTATTCTGAAATAAACAGGGTCAATAACTTACAATACATTTTGGTTTAAAATATCGCTATTTGGGATAATATTCTCCCTACCCATCACCATAAATCAACCTTTGCATCACGCATCTATTTCGCTACAACCTCAACACGTATCGGCTCCAGCTCTTCGGATGAGGCGGTGATTTGGATAGGCCCGGGCTGATCAGTTACCTGAACGAGCAGGAGGCATTTACCCATAAAAGCCTTGCGTGTGTTGCTTTTGGCCGGGCTTAAATCCAGGATGTCGCCATTTTCCACACCGATGATACGGGCGGGACCTTGCACATCGAAGCGGATTAAATGATTGGCATGGGGCAGCATCACGCCGGCACTGTCGCATACGCTCACTTCACAATGAATCACATCGGCCTGGTTGGGACGAATGGATTGCCTGTCTGTTTCTATTTTCAAGCGAGCCGCCTTTCCGGCTGTCCGATAGCTTTTCTCCGCTACTACACTGCCATTGTTTTTGGCTACCACACGCAATTCGCCTGGCCGGTAGGGCACCTGCCATACAAGCTGTCGCTCATGCGACATCTGCCTTTCGCCCAGTGAGCTGCCATTGAGGAATAATTCAGCCGACTCACAATTGGTATAAACTACTACAGGAATCTCTACTCCATCTTTGCCGGGGTGTGTCCAGTGAGGCAGCAGGTGCACCATGGGCTCATCGCTCCATAGGCTCTGGTACAAATAGTAATGATCTTTGGGGAAGCCGGCCAGGTCGATGATGCCAAAGTTAGCTGTTCGTGCAGGCCAGCCAAAAGACTCACCCAGATAATCAAAGCCTGTCCATCTGAAGTTACCCAGATAATAATCCTTAGCTTCCACACGATTCCAATCATCTCGCACGCCCACCCTCACAATGGAATTATCGTACGACGACTGATATTTAGGCGTTATACCGGTAAAAACTTCGCTTTGGCTCAAATCGTCAATTTTATATACTCTGTCTTCCATCCGCTTAAAATCCTCGGGACGCTCCCAGGGTGCCGGATTATCCTTGGTGCGATACCAGGTTTGTGTACGGTACACACCGCGGGTTTGTAGTGTGTGGGTTATCTCGGTTCCAATGATGCTTTGATCGGGATGTGCCTGATGATAGGATTCCAGGCTACCTCTGTATTCCCCATGTCCATTAAAGCCGGCAATATCAATATGAGGAGCGCTGTATCCGCGTCCCTGCGTGATGGGTCGCGTAGCATCCAACTGACGCACAAAATCAACCAGCGTTTTTTGTTCGTCGGCTGTAAAGCCATGCACTTCGTTGCCAATGCTCCAGATTACCACGGAAGGATGGTTACGGTCGCGCCTGATGAAATCCGTTAAATCGCGCTGCCACCACGCTTTAAAATAATGGCCATAATCATGTTTCGCTTTGGGGCGCCACCAGCCATCGAAAGCCTCGTTCATGACCAAAAATCCCATGGTATCACACATCTGATAAAAAGTAGGCGAAAAGGGATTGTGGGTTGTACGCAAGGCATTACAGCCCATATCCTTGAGCATTTTCAAACGCTTGTACAACACATCGTCGGGTACCGCAGCCCCCACCGGCCCGGCATCGTGGTGATTACTGAGTCCTTTAAACTTGATGGATTCACCATTCAGGAAGAATCCCTTACTGCCCCTTAACTCTATTGAACGAATGCCCAATGGCGTTTCGTACTCATCCACACAACGTCCATCGATCAACAACTGCGTATTAATGGTGTACATATGGGGATGCGCGGGCGACCACAATTGTGGCTCCCTCACCTTAAACTGTTGCATGTGAGTGGCAGTATCGTGCAGCGTAAGTGCAGTACTTGCCACAGCCACCCTATCTCCAGCCGTATTCAGGATACTGCTTATCAACTGCACCTCCTGCTCGTTTCCGCTTTCATTCTTCAGCTCAATACTGAGTTGTACCAAAGCTTCCTTTTCACTTACCGATGGTGTAGTAACCGAAGTGCCCCACTGTGGTATGTATAACTTACTTGTTTTTGTGAGCCACACATGGCGGTAGATGCCAGAGCCAGTGTACCACCGTCCACTGGGTGCTTTAGAATGATCGACACGCACGGCCAGCACATTATTACCCGCTTGGAGGTAGGGTGTTAAGTCGTAGCTAAAACTAATGTATCCGTAGGGTCGCTTGCCCAAATGATGACCGTTGATCCATACCTCGCTGTTCATATACACTCCGTCAAACTCAACAAAATACTTATCATCCGCATTCAGGTTATCAAAATGCAGCTGCTTTCGGTACCAGCCAATGCCCGTGGGCAGAAAAGCACCCGCTATGCCGGCGGGATTATCCTCATCATACGCCCCTTCGATACTCCAGTCGTGGGGCACGTTAAGGCTGCGCCAGGCTGAATCGTTAAAGCCCGGCTGCTCGGCTCCCTTTACATCGGCCTGAATAAACTTCCAATCAAAATCGAGTGACGTACGGCTGCGTGGCGATTCCTGTGGCTGCTGGCAAGACAGGATGGAACAGATACAAAAAATAATGATAAAAAAATGATTACGATGACTCATGCTATTAATTATAAAAATACCTTGAAATACAGACTGGACGCGAAATTCAAACCGTCCATTACCTAACTGACAAAGATAAAATTTATATTTTGAGCCACTACCCTTAAAACACGAGGGCTACCCAATGGCAGCCCTCGTAGTACTTAATTATGATTACCCCGATGATTATCACCAGTTGAAATCGGCCCACAGACCTTCTTGTGAGTTGGTACCCACCATTAGCGAGAAGGCTCCCGGCTCCACGATGAACTCACCTTCATTATCATAAAAACCCAATTCAGTCGGGGTAAGTTCGAAAGTGAGTGTCTTGGTTTCCCCAGGTTCTAATCTATATTTTTTAAAGCCTTTCAGCTCCTTCACCGGACGTGCCACTGAGGCCACTTTATCGTGAAGATACAATTGTGTCACCTCTTCGCCGGCACGCTCACCGCTATTGGTAACCTCCACCGATACCGTCACCTTGTTGCCCGGCTCCACCTGCACTTGCAGCTTATCGTAGCTAAAAGTCGTGTAACTCAAACCATAACCGAAGGGATAGAGCGGATCGTTGGACTCGTCGGTATAGTGCGACCAGAAAACACCATTGCCCCCTGTTGGACGTCCGGTATTATAATGGTTATAGTAGATAGGACACTGTCCCACATGACGTGGAAATGACATGGTGAGCTTACCCGAAGGATTATAGGCACCAAACAGCACATCGGCTACGGCGTGACCCGTCATGGTTCCCAGCTGCCAGGCCTCCACAATGGCCGGTATGTGCTTATCTGCCCAGGGCAAAGCCAGGGGACGACCATTCATCAACACCAGCACAATATTTTTATTCACCTTATAAACCGCTTCAAGCAAGTCCTGCTGAACACCCGGTAGTCCTATATTCACCCGGCTTCTTCCTTCGCCACTGTGAAAACCATGCTCCCCCAGCACCATCACCACTACTTCGGATTTCCGTGCCAGGCGCACTGCTTCGGCAAAACCACTACGGTCGTTATTGTTGATATTAAGAGGCACTGCAAAAGCCGTTTCGCCGGTTACCACATCCGCTCCCTTGGCATACTCAACCTGTGCTGAGTAGGCCTTAAGCCCATCGCGCACCGAAACCGCAGTATTATCGTCTGAGCCTATGCGCCAGCTACCTAAAGGACTATTATTGTCATCGGCAAGGGCACCGATCAGCGCTATGCGCTTTTGTGATTTTGACAAAGGCAGGAGTTCTCCTTCATTTTTCAATAACACAATGGATTTACGTGCCATATCCAGCACGGCCGCCTTATGGTCATCGTGATAAATAAGCTCTTTCTCGCGCTGCGCATCGCAATACCTGTAAGGATCGTCAAACAAACCCAACTCAAATTTTACCGTCAGGATGCGGCGTACGGCCTCATCAATTTTTGCCTCCTCTACCTTACCGGCACGCACCAGATCAGCCAGGTGCTTCACATAAGCATAAGACTCCATATCCATATCCGATCCGGCATTAGCCGACAATTCAGCCACTTGCTCCAGATCTTTGGCATAGCCATGAGCGATCATCTCGAAACCACTGCCCCAGTCGGAAATGACATAACCCTTAAAGCCCCATTTCTGCTTCAGTATATCGCGTTGAAGCCAGGCATTGGCAGTGGCCGGTATGCCATTGAGGATGTTAAAGGCGTTCATCACCGTTTTTACATCATGCTCAACAGCCGCTTTAAAAGGCGGAAAAATAACATTATAAAGGGTTGATGTACCCACATCTACGGTATTGTAGTCGCGACCGGCCTCGGCAAAACCATAGCCTGCAAAATGTTTGGCACAGGCAGCAATGGTGTTATGTGCCGACAGGTCATCGCCCTGAAAACCTTTGATACGGGCCACTCCGATCTGTGCCCCCAGGTAAGGATCTTCTCCGGCACCTTCCATTACACGTCCCCAGCGGGCATCGCGCGATATGTCCACCATGGGTGCGAAGGTCCAATTGATACCGCGCGCTGATGCTTCTATAGCGGCTACACGAGCTGACTTCTCTATGGCTTCCAGATCCCAGCTGGCCGACTCTGCCAGCGGTATGGGTGCCAAGGTCTTATGTCCATGAATCACATCCAGCCCAAAAATGAGTGGAATCCCTAATCGGGTCTCTTCCACGGCGATGCGCTGCATCTCGCGCACCTGAGCTGCCCCACTCACATTAAGCATAGAGCCTACCCAACCCTTTTTAAGATGCTCATATTTATTTTTGGCATCGCCCTCTGAGGGTGCCGGCCCTGTAACATCATAAAAACCATTGTACTGATTCATCTGTCCCACTTTTTCCTCCAGGGTCATCTGTGCCAGTAAATCTTCCACTTGGGCGGCCACATTGGCATCATCGGTAAAAACTTTCGGAGGCCCTTGCTCACTGCATGCCAGCAGCAGAAAGGCCATCAGCAATAGTACATTCGTCTTCAGTATCATATTGTTAACATTATTTGTGTTTAAATACCCGCACATAGTCTATCTCCATGGTCTGCGGAAAGATGCTGTTATCGATACCCTGTGCACCGCCCCAGGTACCACCTACTGCAACATTCAGGATGATGAAATGTGGCTTATTAAAGGGCCAGTTATCAGCATTTTTCGATTCGGGCGCGTAGGTGTAAAAGGGATTTGCCCGGTCGTTCACATAAAAGCTAATGCTATTCTCGGTCCACAGCATACCATAAACATTAAAGTCCTCCTCGCAATTATCTACCACCAGCGAAGCTGTGTTTACTGTGGCACCATAACTGGCATTATTGTGAAGCGAACTATGAATAACATTCGGTTCGAACCCCACGTACTCCATCATATCAATCTCGCCACAGGCCGGCCATCCAACCTGATCGAAGTTGGCACCCAAGAGCCATATCGCCGGCCACACGCCTGTGCCATGCGGCAACTTAGCCCGCACCTCGATACGTCCATAGGTAAATGCCTGTTTCCCCTTGCTTATGATGCGAGACGAGGTGTAGGAACCCTGTGTCTTATCATCATTCACCTTTTGGGCCGTGATGATCAACTTACCCTCTTCTATATGGGCATTATCGCCATTGGTATAATTCTGCAACTCCTGATTACCCCAGCCATGATCGCCGGTTTCAAAAGTCCAGTTGGCAAAATTTATCGTTGAGCCATTAAACTCATCTGACCAAAGGAGGTCTTCAGGATTCACATAATCCGGATCATCGGCATCAATTACCACGGTTTGTCGCACTGTTTTAGTGTCGCTCGAGGTGTTCTTTGAACCCCAGAGCCTGAGTTCAACCTCATAACTCCCTTTAAGCGGATAGTAAATGGTGTGTACTTTGTCCTTATCGGTTGACTTTCCGCTGGTAGCACCATTGCCAAAGTCCCACTCCACATAAAGATAATCGCCTTGAGATTGATTAGTGAACACCACATAATTGGCATTATCCGTATCTTTTTCGTAGGAAAAATCAGGCTCATAAGAAGGCGCATCCTCCTTACTACTGCATGCCAGCAAGGTTAAAGGCATGAGAAGCGTAAGTAACATTGTTGCAGGTATCTGTTTCATCGATTTTTCGGTTTCGGGTAAAAAATAAAGGAGGATAATTATTATCGATAAAAATCCTCCTTTTATCTATTCCTGCTCTTACTTCAGCATAAAGTCGTCCATATAGAAGATGCCGGGATTACAATGCCCCTCCATTCCAAACTGAACTACAATTTTATCAAAGTCAGTGCGGTCTGCCACATCACTAAAGTCAAACTCCAACTCAACCCATTTGCCCAGCTGATCTTCGCTGAGTATATGTCCACGTACCTGCTGAGTTGTCCAGGCGTCGCCGCCGAGCTTACTATCATGTAGCTTCACATCAATCTGAGGCATCAGATTGTGTGTTGGCAGCCAATCTGTACCGGGGTTACACTCCGTCACATAATCATTAAAGCCCGGCATAAACACTTTCATGCTAAACACATTGCGCTCTGACAGATCAAGACGGTAATCCAGTGTAACAGCCACGTTGGTCCACTCGAAAGCACCCTTCTTGTAGATACCAATGTTGGGCGATTCATTAATGGGTACGGGGGCAAAATTACTGATGGCACCAAACTGCTCTACTTCAGCGATAAACCAATCGATATTTCCATTGCCCTCAAAATCATCCATCAGGTCGCGTGCCTCGATGGGTTTTTCAATCACCGGACGCTCATACCCTTTGCGGATTAAGATATTGTACCAACGATCTCCGGGGCCACCCCCAATGGTACTCAGATGCACCTCATTCTCATTGATCATATCGATGCGATATTCATAGCTTCCGCCATAATCAAAGCCAAGAAAAACAGGTGTTTCTGAGCTGAAACTAAGATAGTTTACCCCATCCCGCTCTGTCACTGTCCAGGTAGCAGGCCTAGGCGTATAATTCACACGGCAATCAACGCCGTCCACCTCCACCGGATTGGAGTAATAAGGTAAATCCTTTTGATAATCTTTAACATACGAATCTCCATTATTCTTGTAGTCGAAAACAAACTCAACCAGCTTAAAGGTAAACTCATCGTCGTAGGCACCGGATCCTGTTTTTTGCAAGGGGTTAGCCGCCCACCACTCGGGCCAGTCACCACCTGCAGGGCCAATACCAAAGTGTCCGCGATAAAGGCTGTCGACCACCCAGGTTTTTCCATCCACCGCATCAGAACCGCCCGACAGGAAGTTAAGCACGGGACTATCCAGGAAGGAGTAATCTGTTTCGGTTTGCGTCACTTGTTCTACCTTAGCTGCTGACTGCCCGTTATTGGCCGTAATGGTTAAGGTAAGATCATAGGTTCCCGGCAGTGGATAATAGGCCTCTACCTGCTGCCCTTGCAACACGGTGCCATTGCCCAGTTTCCAGGTGATTAATACAGTGCCCTCGGTAGGCGTTGTATTGGTAAGGATAAAACGAAATGGATCATCGGCTTTAGGCGTAATAGTAAAAGCCATGGAATCATCGGAAGGGGCTGAATTCAAGCCCAGTCCCGACTTATCAAATTCATTGGGATCGCAGCTTATCAGCAGCAAGGCTGCCATTAAAAAGCTGATGCCCGATATTATTTTCATTTTCATTGTCTTCATTTTTAGAGGATTTAACACAAACCGGATTAATAGGGGTTTTGCACAAGTTTAAAATCACCTTCGGTGCGGTTAATCTCGCCCAATGGTATGGGCAGGTGTTTCTTATTCACCGACCAGGTGCGCTCCGATGAGAATTCCGGAATAGACTCGTTGAGTAAATCCGTATCGCCCCAGCGAACCAGATCCCAGTAACGCATTCCTTCACCCAAAAACTCGCGACGACGCTCCAACTTAATATTCTCTGTGGTAGCCGGTATGCTGGCGATGCCCACACGGTTGCGCACCATATCCATGGCATCCTGTGCCGATAAACCGGTATTAGCCACCCCATGCACTATCTCCAACTCTGCAATATTCAGCAGCGTTTCGGCAAAACGAAAGACACGCACATTATTTTCGTAGTTGAGCGACTCGCCGTATGGAGCATCGTTATATTCCTTACGGGCGGCATATTTGGCCATAAAATAGTTGGTATTCTGGAAGCGCTCAACATAAGTACCGGCGGCAAACTGATTAACGGAAGCGGCCAGTCGGGGATCGCCCTCTTCAAAGATGGCTACCGTTTCGTGACGCACAGGACCAAAGCCCCATCCTCCCTTATATTCATCACTACCTGACAGAAGGTCAGCACCGGTCAGCTCATTGGGCGAGATAAACTCAGGCAGGTTGGTACCATAGCCGGCCCACGCCTCACCCCAATCCTTGCCTTCCGGCAGGTGATTCACTTCAAAGATGGAGCCACTACCAAATTCCCCTTCGCGATCCCAGATCGATGAATAATCGGCCAGGGAAAAGCCAGCCTCAGAATAGATGCGTTGCATATCGGTCATCACCTCACTAAAACGTGCTGAATCATTTTGATACATTACCACACGTGCCTTTAGCATCATAGCTGCTGACAAGGTAACGCGACCATGATTGTTCACATCGGTGCGCATGGGCAAGCCACTTTCATTGATCACAAAATCCAAATCATCGACTATCTCTGCATAGATCTGATCAGCGGTATATTGCGGTGCCATATAGGGCGCCTCAAGCTCTTCCTCGAAATAGGGAATATTACCCCAGAATTTCCAGAGCCAATGCACATAATAGGCACGTAAAAACAGGGCTTCGCCCTTTAATTGTGCGAGACGATCAGCATCTACGTCCACCGCATTTTCGCAAGCTGCTATGGCATTGTTACAACGATTAAGCCCATTGAAATAGATGTTCCACAGACCGGCCGGTGTTTCAGTAGCCGATGCACTGTACTGCGAAATACTATATAGAACGGCCTGATCGCCGGCACTACCACCGCCTTTAAAAATATCGTCTGACATAATATCCGACATAAACACCACACTGTTATAGTTAAAGTCAGCATAGCTATCGAATAGCAATATTTGATAGCAAGCACCTATATTGGCCATTATTGCCCCTTCAGTAGCCGGTCCGCCGGCTTCTTGATTAGAAGTGGGCTGAACGGTGAGAAAATCATCGCCACAGGCCGTTAGACCCATCAGCATCGCGAAGAATATTCCTTTAATATAATTTTTCATGATAATAATTTCTTACAGATTAGAATGTAATGTTAGCTCCCACTGAAATGGTGCGCGACTGGGGATAGATACCCCGATCGACCCCAATGCTGGTATATTCACCGGAGGCAATTTCCGGATCAAAACCTTCGTAAGCAGCAATGGTCAGTAAGTTCTCGGCTGCTACAAACACCCTGAAGCGTTCAATATAATTCGTGCTTAAAATGTTTTTTGGTAGCGTGTAGCCCAGCTGAATATTTTTCATGCGGATGTAATTACCACTCTTCACATAAAGGTCTGAGGCTTTCCAGTTATAACCATATGATTTAGTGGATAGCTTAGGCAGATGATTGGATGTGCCTTCTCCGTGCCAGCGATCAAGCATATAAGCGGGCTGGTTCATACGGGGTATATCATTCCGTGTTGAGTAATCAAATATCTCACCCCCAATGGCACCCTGCAAGAAAATCGTTAAATCGAAATTCTTATAAGCAGCATCAATATTAATACCGTAGGTCCAGTCAGGCGTTCCTTTTCCAATGAGTGTGCGATCGTCTTCATCAATCACACCATCACCGTTGGTATCGGCAAAGCGCACATCACCCACGCCAATCTTGTCTTTGTCGCCGGCAATGCTGTAAGCAGGCAGATAGGCATCGAGCTGCTCCTGATTTTGAATGACACCATTGGTTTTATAACCATAAAAATGGGGAAAGAAGCTACCATTCTGTCCACGCACAAAATCTCCGATGCCAAAGGCATTCTCCAGGAATATCTCGCCCGATTCGTTACCCAGGTTAATCAGCTCATTCTTCAGATAAGAGGCATTAGCCGATATTCCATAAGTAAAGCCGCCCACATTGTCTTTCCACGACAACTCAATCTCCACACCTGAGTTACGCATGTCGCCCACGTTGGCGATAGGTTTTCCGGTACCCACATAGTTCGGTATGGGCTGCTCCATCAGCATACCTTCAGTGTCTTTTCTAAAGTAATCGAAACCCACGGCTAAACGGCTTTTCAACAGTCGCAAATCAAAACCAATATCAATCTGCTCTGATTCCTCCCAAATAACATCGGGGTTAGGAATGCGCTGTGGACTGGTACCGTACTGCAAGTTTTCATTATCGCCAATGCCAAAGTAATAGTTTTGATTACCGTCCATTAAACTGGTATAGGCAAAATCGCCAATCTGCTCATTACCATTACGTCCCCAGCTGGCTCTTATCTTCAAATAGTCAAACCAATGTGGGCGTCCCTCCATAAAGCTTTCGTTGGTAAGGTTCCAGCCTACCGAGGCCGATGGGAAGGTTGCCCACTTATTGTTGGCGCCAAAACGTGAGGAACCATCGCGGCGGATACTGGCCTGAAACATATAGCGCTCATCGAAGTTATAATCCACACGCCCAAAGTAAGAGGCAAGAGTGCGCGAGGTAACACCATCAGTACCTCCATTAACACGCTCATCATCCGGATCGCCAATAGCGTAGTCAATCACTGATTTATGGGGAATATACTCAAGCAGATCATAATCCACTCCACCCAGATTTTTCATCTTATACTCACGCGCCGATTGTCCCAGTAAAACCGAGAAATTATGTTTATCGTCAATGGTATTAGCATAGGACAAAGTATTCTCTATTTGCCAGGTATAACCCCGATTCATGCTTGCTGAAACATTACTGCGCACGATATTTTTACCTTGTGATGACAGATAATGGGGATAAGTATACCCATCATCACCCCAGAAAGCCAGATCGGCTCCATAACTGGTTTTAAAGCGGATGCCTTTATAAACATCCACCTCGCCCCAAAAGGTTGATACAAATTTATCGGAATTGCCCTGACTATAGGTAGGTGCATTGAGCATGGCCACCGGATTGGCAATCTCCTGAAAGCCCGAAGGCGGCAATGAAAATACACGTCCGTCAGCATCTTTTACAGCGTTGGGATAATCTGCCAATACAGCATCCGGATCGGTAGCATACACCGGCACCAGCGGACTCATGGCCAGGGCACTACCCAGCACTGATCCAAACTCTGAGTTGGTATCAATGCCCATACTGGTAATGCGCGAATAAGCAGCGTTAACACCTACTTTCAGACTGCTCAACAGAGCACGCTCCTGCTTAAATACATCATAAGTAGTATTGGAGCGAACGCTATAACGCTCGTAGTTGGAACGTCCATAGTTACCACCTACAATACCATCCTGATCGAAATAACCAAAGGATACAAAGTAGTTCACATTATCGCTGCCGCCACTCAAACTCACCTGATGATTTTGAATAGGCGCATCATAATTAAAAGTCTCATCCTGCCAGTCGGTGCCTTTGCCTGCGGCTGCAATTTCGTCGGATGAATAGATCGGTGACAAACCATCATTCAGGTTGGTCTCATTCATCAGTACCATATACTCAGTGGCATCCAAAACGGCTTTCTTAGTCCATGGGTTTTGCCATCCGTAAGAGAAATCATAACTGATGCGCATCTTACCGGATTTACCCGACTTGGTACTAACCAAAATAACACCGTTGGCAGCACGGGCTCCGTAGATTGCAGCCGAAGCAGCATCTTTCAACACCTCAATAGATTCAATATCGGATGGATTCAGGTAGTTAATACCGCCATCTACAGCCATACCGTCCACGATGTAAAGCGGTTCACTATTATTAATAGTACCAATACCCCGAATCCTCACTTTTGAATCGGAACCGGGCTGGCCCGAGCTTTGGGTAATCTGCACCCCCGACACACGGCCTTTCAATACATCTTCGATGCGTGAAGGCGTAGCCGCTTCTAAGGACTCAGCCGACACACTACTAATGGCGGCAGTAACCACGCTTTTCTTTTGAACACCATAACCAATAACAACCACCTCATCAAGGTCGGTCAGCTCTTCTTCCATTATAATGTTAATAGTAGAAGATGTTACGGGCACTTCCTGACTGCGCATGCCGATAAAAGAAAATACCAGCACATCACCTTGTCCGGCCTCAAGGGTAAAAATCCCGTCAATATTTGTTACTGTTCCAATCGATGTTCCTTTCACTACAACACTTACACCGGGCACTGGTAAGCCATCAGTTCCGTTTACGGTACCGCTAACGGTTAGATTTTGGGCCTGACCAGTGAGTGCCAGTAAAAAGAGGAATATCCCTAATACATGTTTCATGATAAAATGGATTTAATGATTTAACACTGCAAACCTAGGCCTCTTTTGTTAATAAATACTAATATTAGAGTTCACTACAACCTCATTTTTGATAAAATTAAAACTCACTATTAACTCACACATAAAAATACAAAACATTGTTATTTAGGTCATTAAAGTGTAATTACACCTCTATATCTACTAAAATACCCACTCACACCCTTCTATAAATAAGCAGGGAGTAAATTGCCATAAATTAACATTTAAAATGGATAAGATTGGACGGATAGTTTCAGATACGGTCCGCTCTACAAATCGTTAATATACTTTGATAGATTATCGCCAGAGGCAAGACCCAGCTTTTGGCGTAGCCGGTAGCGGTTGTTTTCAATAGCCCGGTAAGAAACGTTCATGAGGGTGGCAATCTCTTTAGAGGTCATATTCATACGAATGTAAGCACATAACTTTTGCTCTCGTCCTGTTAAATCGGGGTGCTTTATCTTAAGTCGATTGATAAAATCAGCGTGTATCTGCTCCAAATGCAATTCAAACACCTCCCAATGGCTATCACTGTCAATATCTTTGTTAATTTTTTTAATTACACCCTCTAGTTTAGCAGCCATTTGACCTGCATCATTCAGTTTTTTAATACGACTCAGTACATCTTTAACACTTAGTAAAAATTCATTTTTCTGAATAATATTCATGGTCGAGTTAGCCAGCTCCTTTTCCTTAAACAGCATTTCGTCGCGTAACTTCTCATTACGCAACTTTACCATCTCCTTTTCTGTCCGCAATGCCTCATTGGTCAGTTGCTCCTCACGGGCTTTGTACCGCTCCCTTTGCTTTAGCTTTTCGCGTTTCCGACTTAGTTCAATGCGTCGATTAAAGAAATACACCATTGTTATTACCAGAAGAAGAGCAGCAATAAAATAGGCTATTTTAGCCGGGATTTGGCGATACCAGGGCGGCTTCACAATAAAACTAAAATGCACGGGTCTTGCCTCAACATTATAACGATTTTTGGCATACACAGTAAATGTATATTCCCCCTCCCTCAGCTTAGTGAACTGTCGAAAGGTAACACTGCTCCATGCTGTAGGCTCTTTGTCCACACCGGAAAGAAAAGTGGCATATTCCACTCCTTCATCCTGATAAAAGCTAGCTGCATAATGAATCTCAAAGGCATTGTTCTTAAAAGGATATTCCGGTACTCTGTACTGAGTAAAACCATCGTCCTCCTGCTGATGCAACATATATGGAATACTGTCGGTAGTGCCTTTGAAAGACCGCAGGTGCACTTTAAAAGGCATGCGAAAACCAGCGTTACCACTTAAATGATAATGGACAAAACCATCTTCCACTCCAAAAAACACGTTTTCATCGTTGAGTACGAAAACAGATTCGAAGGCAGACACCATCTTCTGCTCCAAAGGAAGAAAAGGATATTCAATCTTTGTATAGCTGGCATCTTCGAGATAACGAAGAACGCCAACCTTGCTGTTTGTAAAAAACCAAATATTTCGATACTGATCTTCAAACATGCGTCGTGGATACTGTCCTTTGCTGAAAAAGCGATCAAACTCAGTAGTCTGACGTATCCGCCCGTCCCGCTCAATAAGGTAAATACAATCGGTGCCAACAAAGAACAGCTGCCCCTTAAGTCTGCACACAAGGCCTGTTTTATTATCCGGGAAATGTGAGAAGTCAAACTTACGGCTTTTCACAACCTCTTTATAATCCGCACTAAAAGTAACCTGATAGATCCCTTTATTTCCATGCGATACCCATAGACAGCCCTGTTCATCCCATTGCGCAAAACGCGACGATTCACCAAAGCCCTCAACGCGCTGTGAATAAAGCCACCGCCCGCTCTTTTTATGCAGCAAAATAAAACCTTTATAGGTTCCGGCCAGCATGAGATTCGGTTGCTCCGGAATACTTATAAACTTCCACACACCATTGACTGATACCGGTGTAATAAGCTCTGACCTATTATCAACAATGCGTAAAACACCCTGATCGTGACCACATAGTACCTCATCACCATCGCTAAAAAGCGACCATACCTGCCCTTCCGTACCGGCCACCTTTTGGAAATCGTCGCGATCTTTCAGAGGATCATGAAAAGGCCCATCGCTAATGGTAAAAAGAGCCTGATTAGTACCGAAGTAATATTGGCCATGAAATCGCTCCATCACATAACCGGTGCCCAGGTTATAGTATCCACTTAAAAAGGATATACCCGACTGAAGATTTACGCGGCTGATACCATTATCCAGCCCACACCATATATTACCTTCTTTATCTTCCAGTAAACTTAAAACCGTATTATTTAGCAGGCCTTTGTCCTTATCCAGCTGCGCTACCAAATGCCCCTGCTTATCGGTTACCACTAAACCATCCTGTATGGTACCAAAGGCTAAATAACGGTCTCCACAGGTATGACCACAAAAAATATTGGCCTGCATAAGATGTTGGTTGGCCTGCACGTTCCAGGGAACAATGGTCTCCATGTTCCAGCTAAAAAGTCCATTTTTCATCGTTCCCAGCACAATTTGACGAGACGATAAAGCCATAGCTGAGGCCACTATTTTGCCTTTAAATATCTGCCCCCCGGCAACAGGAAAAACCTGGTCACCGCGCACCTCCAACAAACCCTGTGCTTCATCCTGCACCAGCAGCATCTCATTTACCAAAAACGAACTAATAAAACGCCCAACAGCTGGTATAACGTACCTCAGGTGATCCTCTTCAAATACATACAAGGCTTTCTCAGCCCTAAAAACGATGTATTTCCCCCAGGTATGTATATCCCAAATATCACTAGGCTCATTAACTTTGAAAGTATCGGCCAGCGAATGATATTGAAGATGAAGTAAGGAATCATATTGAAAGAACCCAAACTCATTAAAACTACCGACATATATTTTATCATTAACGCAATTGACGCTGCGCACAGGAGCTTCGCCCATTACTTTATGCAAGTGCCAACGTTCCCCATCATATTCCAGCAAACCATCATTATTGGCGAAGTAAAGCAAATCGCTATGACTTTGGCTCAAGCCCCAGTTCTGCGTACCCGCCCGGTACTGACGACGATTAAAATTCTGTAAATCAGGAATACCCAGCTTATTGACACTTCCTAGCATAAGCATAGGGAGCAGAATCATAACCGTAATAAGCCGAACACGCATCGAGGTTCTCATAGCGAATTTTTCTCTTGGGTTTCTACGAATTTATAAAAATATCGTCAGACACCGACGGCAATGCCTTAAATCAACTAAGATTAAGTTTTGAAAATTACATATTAATTGCCTATTGACGGAACGGTTCTTTAATAGCTCCTTGCGATAGAGAACCGTTCCATAAAGCATCGTGAACGCCCTACCAACTATAAGACTTATGAGTAGCTACTTTACTTTCAGACCCTTAAAAGGCCTCAGTCATGTTGAAATAAAAAAGGTTTTGATTATTCACCGGATCATGACCTATGTCCAGTCTAAAGTTCATGCGCGGTTGCAACTCAATGCGCAAACCGGCACCGAAGTTGGGCAAAAGGTTTTGGGTATCGATAAATGACTTACTAACAGAGCCCACACCGCCCCAGGCCACAAAGCCGAACTTGGACAACAGGCGCCTGAAACGCGTTTCCTCACCCAGGTTAAGCATGTGTCGATATTCGGCAACGGCCATCACAGCATTTCTATCGCGATAATGACCCTTGTAATATCCTCTAAGATCGAAGGGCGAACCCACCATGGAGAGCTCCGTAATGGGCACATCACCTGAAGTAAAACGGCCATTGACCATCCAGGCCAACAGGCGGCGTTCTCCTAACTTCTTCAAAGACTTAAACTGGCGGTAGTCGAGCATATAAACCCCATAGCTATAGGAACTCCCAAAGGCCTTGGCATAGTAATTGGCAGAAGCTTCAACAAACAAGCCCGAATAAGCATTGGCGGGTACATCGCGCGTGTCGTAACTGAATTTGAACCCCACACCCACCTTGGTCATGCGCAAACCATCAGCATCGCCTCCCTGGGCAATATAATCGGGATCGCCAGCAACACCAAAGCTGGGATCTTTCATATTATTATGCCCTACATCGAGGGCAGCGCCTAAAAATAAATCGGTGTCGCGGTAACGAAATAAAAATACAGGATTCAACTGAAAATCAACCCCGCGATACTGGGTCGTTTCTTCATCCCGCTCGGTGGCTGTATTAGTATCGTATCCAACCCCGTAATAATGATTTAGTGTATTGAAGAAATACATTTGTCCGAAGATGCGAAAACGATCTTCATTGAAGAAAAGCTGCGGACGACAGGTCATGCTGCCGCCCCCATTGGTCATGTAGGCAAAGGCAATGGGCAACACCGAACGTTTTAAAGTACTATCGGCAGGGTTGGTTGAAAAGGTAAACAAACCACTACCACCAATGAGCAAGCCATAATCGGGCGTGTATCCGGGGCCGCCTAAAATACTAAACCGTAAATTCCGTGACTGCCTTATAGAGTCACGATTAGCAGCATGCCCCAAAGCACAAATAGTCACCGCAATTATGAACAATACATTTTTCTTCATCCAACAAAAATAATAAACCCTGTTAAGTTCATCACCACCCCTATGTTAAAAAAGCCAAATAACATTCGCCGCAATGCGGCAATAAAAACGCACACATCTCACTATAATTAATTCATTGCCAATAATCTATAATCCATATACAGCAAATAAACACTTAATTATGCCATCCGCCACCAAGCGCTTTATAAAGATAGACCATGGACAGCAGCTCATCGCGCCGCGCATTATTACGCTGTATCTCAGCATCCAGAAGACTACGCTGTGCATCCAGCAGATCGAGATAAGAGATTACGCCATTCAAATATTGTAACTCGGCGAGCTCTAAGTACTTTCGCGTAGCAGCCTCAAAATTAGCCTGCGCCCGATACACCTCTCCGGCTTTCCGAAAAGTCATAATGGCCGTGTTGGCTTCCTGAAAAGCTTGCAGCACAGCCCGCTGATAGGTGTAAATTTCCTCTTCGTAGCGTGCTTCAGCCTGCCGCTGCCTTGCTTTGAGCTTACCGCCCTGAAAGAGGGGAGCCAGCACATCGCCTGCAATAAACCAGTAAGGCGACTTCAGTAACTCACCCAGGTCATCGTTGGAGCGCCCTAAGCGGCCTGTTAACGACAGGCTTGGAAAACGATCAGTAGTAGCCACTCCCACCATGGCGTTAGCGGCTATCAGCTTCTGCTCGGCCTGGCGCACATCGGGTCGGCGAACCAGTAAGGCGGAGGGCAGTCCGGCCGGCAAGTATTCCGGTAAATCTTGCTCATCCAATCCTTTTCCTCTTACCAGGTTGCTTTTGTAGGTGCCCAGCAAAAGCGCCAGTCCATTTTGCGCCACCCGTATCTTACGTTCCAGAACGGGCAGTAGGGTCATGGTCTTAGCCAGCTCCACCTCGGCCTGTTGCAGGGATGTTTCGGAAGTGAGCCCCCCCCGGAAACGTAAACCGGCGATGCGAACCCCTTCACAACGCGCCACCAATGTTTGCTTTACAATGGCCAACTCATCGTGCAGAGCGGTTAGTTTGAAATACGATTCGGCTACCTCAGCCACGATACTCATCTGCAAGGCACGTTGCGCCTCTTTGGTGGCCAGGTAATCAGCAATGGCTGCCTCACGCCCCCATCGTAATTTGCCCCATAAGTCAATCTCCCAGCTTAAGGTAGCCCGCACCTCCATCTCTGTGGTGCCATCCACATTATCGCCCCCAAAATTCTCCATCTCCCGCTCGGCCTTAAAATCAGCACCCAGGTTTGGCAACAGATCTGCGGTGGCAATTCGCTTGGCTGCCATATACTGCTTCAGGCGCGTTCCTGCAATGCGAATATCTTTATTGTTCTCAAGCGCCTTACGGATATAAGTATGCAACACCGTATCCGTATATACATCCCACCATTTCACATCATCGATGGTAAGCGAATCAATGCTCATGACCTCCAGCTTATCCGGCAGATTCAACTCGGGTGGCACATATTTCTTCCCTACTTTACACGAACCCATTACAATAAGCAGCATGCCCCCAAGGCATATCATACGCCAAGACGTATCCAATATTCTTATATCATTAATATTCTTCTTCATTACTGCTGTTTAGAACTTGTGAAACGCGCCTTTACCTTGTAGGTAAGCACAAAAAAGAATGGAACTAACACAATGCCAATGGTAATGGCCACCAGCATACCAAAAAACACTCCCGTACCAATGGAATGACGTCCGGCCGATCCCGGCCCTGTGGCCAGCACCATGGGCAACATACCCAACACAAAAGCCAGTGAAGTCATTACGATGGGGCGAAAACGCTGCTTACCGGCCAGCAATGCCGCCTGCACCACATCCTTGCCTTTATCCACTTCCAGCTTGGCAAACTCAACAATAAGAATGGCATTTTTGGCCGCCAGACCAATGAGCGTCACCAGGCCAACCTGAAAATAAATATCATTGTCGAGACCAGTGAACCAAATACCTGCAAAGGCACCCAGTGCAGCAATAGGCAAAGACAATAACACCGCGATGGGCACGAGCCAGCTTTCGTATTGAGCTGCCAGAAACAAAAAGACAAACAGAAATACCAATGCCATAATAACACCAGTCTGCCCACCTGCCTGCTTTTCCTGGTAGGATAAACCACTCCAGTCCAGTCCAATATTATCGGGTAGCTTCTGCCTCACAATCTCTTCCATCACCGCCATAGCCTGTCCTGAGCTGTAACCTCCGGCCGGCGTTCCCCTTATAATGGCTGATGAAAACATATTAAAACGCTTAATATTTCCGGGGCCCGTTGAGTAGGAAGCATTTCCCAAAGCAGTCAGCGGAATCATTGCACCATCATCACCCTTTACAAAAAACAAGCCCAGTGCATTTTGATTACTGCGATAAGGCGCCTCGGCCTGAATATACACTTTATAAATGCGGTTAAACATGTTAAAGTCATTCACATAAACCGAACCCAGAAAAGCCTTCATGGTTGAAAAAACATCGGCCAAAGGGATGCCCAGCAGCTTCACGCGGTCGCGGTTCACATCAAAATAAAGCTGCGGAATATCGGCCTGCAAAGCCGATGAAATATTGTTCAGCTCTTTTCGCTGTGTTGCATAAAACAATAATGTATCGGTGGCAGCCACCAGGTTTTCCCAGGTGGCATCACCCTTGGCTTGCAGTTGTAACTCAAAACCACCGGAGCTACCCAAACCGGGTATCACAGGAGGCTTGTTAAAATAAAAGCGAGCCTCCGGAATATCGTACAACTCACGCCGTGCCTGATCGATCAGGTGCTGCAGACTTAGCTCTTTATCCTTCCGCTCGTCCCAGGGCTTGAGGGTAACCGCCAACTCTGCCCTTCCCTGATTGGTACCCACACGCGGACTAGTACCCGCAATGCTTTGCACATAAGCCACGGCCTCCTGCTGCCTGAAATAATCAACCACCAGATCAGTAATCACACGGGTACGCTCAAGGGTAGCGCCTTCGTTCAACTCAATCTCAACGGTAAAAAAGCCCTGATCTTCTTCCGGGATAAAAGAAGTGGGTACAACACGGGCCAACACAAAAATAAAGACCAAGGCCATGCCAAAAGCTGCCAACACCCGCCGCGGATTGCCACAGGCCAAGCCCAGCACACCCTGATACTTCTCATTGCTGATATTGAGCCATTTATTAATGAAACGAAACACCCCATTATTCTTTCCGGATGAAGGCTTTAAGATGAGTGCACATAATGCCGGACTGAGCGTAAGCGCTACTACGGTTGAAATCAACACAGACACTACTATGGTTACCGAAAATTGTCGATAGAGCTCACCCGTTATGCCCGAGAGGAAGCTAACGGGTACAAAAACCGCAGCCAATACCAAAGACGTGGCAATGAGTGCCCCCGACAAGTCCTTCATGGCTTTGTGGGTGGCATCACGGGCATCCAGCTGCTCATCCGCCATAATGCGCTCTACATTTTCAACCACTACAATGGCATCGTCCACCACAATACCAATGGCCAGGATAAGCCCCAGTAATGTTAACATATTAAGTGAGAAACCCATGGCAAGCATAAACCCAAAGGTACCTATGAGGGAAATGGGCACAGCGATAACCGGAATAACGGTGGCACGCCAATTTTGCAAGGACAGAAATACCACAATCACCACTAGCAGAAGCGCCTGAAAAAGTGTGACATACACCTCTTTGATGGATGCCCGGATATAATCCGTCATATCATAGGGAATGAGGTAATCGAGGCCTTCCGGAAAATTATGGCTGATCTCCAGCAGGGCGGCCTTCACATTATCGGCCACCTCCACAGCATTGGCACCCGGCAAGAGGTAGATGGCCAGCATAGCCGCGTTACCGCCATTGATGGCACTCTCCTGTGTGTAAGAAGACGACTCCAGCGATACGCGTGCCACATCGCGCATACGAATAAGCGTACCATCGCTATTGGCCCTTATCACAACCTGCTCAAACTCAGCTACGGTTTCCAGGCGTCCTTTGGTGGAAATGGGCAGGGTAACATCAATGGCCTCCATGGGCTGCAAACCCAGCTCTCCGGCTGCCGACTCACGGTTCTGATCCTTCAAAGCATCCTGCAAGTCCTTTACAGTAAGTCCGAAGCTGGCCAAACGATCGGGCATCACCCAGATACGCATGCCATAATAACGGCTTCCCCGGTTGGATACACGCCCCACACCCGGAATGCGCCGAAGTACATCCAACACATTAATGGTGGCAAAGTTACTCAGGTAGATCTCATCGAATTTGGGATCATCCGACACCAGACAAATCGTCATTAACTGACTGGCCGATTGCTTTTCGACCGACATACCGTTTTGCACCACCTCGGCCGGCAAGCGTGACTCGGCCAGTTTCACACGGTTTTGTATCTCCACCGCGGCCAAATCAGGATCAACCCCCACATCGAAAGTAACATTGATATTTACACCCCCCGAGTTAGAACTGCTCGACTCCATGTAAAGCATGCCCGGTGTACCATTCAGCTCCTGCTCGATGGGCGTGGCAACGGCTTGCGACACAGTGGTAGCGCTGGCTCCGGGATAGGAACCACTGATTTTTACTACCGGCGGTGTGATCTTCGGATATTGATCGATGGGCAAGAATAACAAACCAATAAATCCAAGCAGCACAATCAGTATGGATATAACCGATGAAAAAACCGGTCTTTCAATAAAAAATCCTGGCTTCATAGGTCTATTGTTTACCTGGGTTAACATTAAGTTCGGAAGCCGCTACGGATTTAACACGGATGCCCGGACTCAGTTTGTGCTGTCCCTCGGTAATCACCTGCTCGTTTGCTCCTAAGCCCCGTTCAATAACAATCTCATTATCGCGCTCGGGACCCGTCTCCACAAAGCGCTTCTCTGCTACACTATCGCGGCGCATCACATACACAAAGCTGCCGCCCTTTTCAATAATCAATGATTTGCGGGGCACCACAATGGCTTTTTCCAACACATCCAACAGAAACTTGACCTTGGTAAACTGACCGGGCAACAACACCTGGTCGGGATTGGCCAGCTCGGCTCGCACACCAAAAGTTCCGGTTTTAGGATCCACCTGCGGGTCGGCAAAATCAACAATGCCTTCCTTCGGATATACACTATTATCGGCCAGTGTTACCCGCACGGTAGGCTGCCATGAACGCGTACTGTCCGTCTGCCCTATGTTTACATTGCGCTCGCGGCTACGCAGATAGTCCAGTGCCGTCATCTTAAAATCCACCAGCACAGTATCGCTCTGCACCACTGTGGCAAGCAGGGAACTATTGCCCGGGCTCACGAGGGCTCCTATATCCACATAACGCTCGCTGATAATGCCGTCGAGGGGCGAGCGCACCCGTGTAAAATCAAACTCCAATTGGTATTGCGCCCTGTCAGCTTTGCTCATAGCCACATTGGCTTCAGCACTTTCGTAGGCGGCCACGGCATTGTCCAGATCGAGGCGGCTGGCTGCATTTTGTTCATACAAGGGCTGCAAGCGTTCCAAGTCACGCTGTGCCTTGTTAAAGGCAGCTATGTCGCGCTTAAGCTGTGCCTCGGCCTTATCCAGCCGCGCCTTATACTGCGACTGATCAATCAGGAACAAGACCTCATCCTGGCCCACTCGCTTGCCTTCCTCAAACATCATTTTCTGAAGATAACCTTCCACACGGGCACGCACCTCTACATAGCGATAGGCACGTATACGCCCAACATACTCTCCGTACAGTTTTACATCTTCTTGAATCGCCGGCTCCACAACAACAGCCGCATAATCAGGGGTTCTCTCTTTTTTACAGGCTAGCAAACTCACCAAGCCGAACAATAGCAACAAGAATTTTCTTAGCATCATTACATTCAGGGTATCAAGGGTTCAGCTTATAAAAATAACATTTTGTGGATTAAAGCGTCATGTTTTTTCCTCTTTATCAAATATTTTGATAGATTAAAGTCTGAAGAAACCCATGATACTGATTATCTCACGACGAATTTCACACAGCAGTTAAAAGAAAATATTATCAAATGAAAGTATTAATTTTTTACACAAGCAACTTTGCCTATACACCGGCTGCCAAAAACCTGGATGAGGCACCCAACCCCGGTCTGCCACAGTCGTTCAACAACTGCCTGCTGGCCTGTATACAAGTGGAAGCACAGGATGAAGAGAAAGGCTTGAGAAGTCGTGAGAAAAAGCTAGCCAACCACCTAAAATGGGCAGCTAGAAAAAATAACACGGAAAAGATTGTACTTCACTCCTTTGCCCATCTGTCGGACTCCAAGGCCACTGCCCAATTCACCAAAGAGGTGTTTGATGCTGCACAAGCAAGGCTTGAGAATGCGGATTACGAGATTGCCCAAACGCCTTTCGGCTATTTTTTGGATCTGAAGATTGATGCCCCGGGCTTCTCGCTGGCACGCATTTGGGGCGACTTGTAGCTTGCGTTTATAAGGGGTGAGAGGTGTGTAATGAGTGGTGAGATTGATTTACAAAATGTTAATCTTCTCGTAAAAAACTTTATGCATTGAGGGTTTACCTATTTATCGTATCAAAAGAAGCAACTTATCGGATGAGTCTTGGTTTAATGCAATACTCATCCGATAAGTAATTAGCTTGCTCAATTCAGCCTTTTCATTTTCTTACTACGACTACTGCTCGTCTTTCGTGCTGATAAGTACAACGCCATTCTTCCCTTCCTCTCCATAGATTTGAATGGCCTTTTCACGTTTTAGAATGGAGATGGACTTAATGTCCTCTCGATCAAGGTGAAGTCCGTCCTGCTTCTTGCCATTGACAATGTACAAGGGCGATTCACCACTCTCATCCTCAATGGTTAAATTCAATTCTGTCATCTTCACCTTACCCGTTGATTGAAACAAGGGCTTTGCGGCAGCCATAGCGGCAGAATATGCACCGGCCTTAGTAGTAACCATAATAACACCATTGGGTGCCTTCTCTCCATTTTGGTCAATGGCGGCCTCTCCCTTCATCACATAAACGCTACTTATCTCATCGGAGTTGATCTCATTGATATTGCCATGAAATTCCTTTCCATCCAAAATAATCCGAGGTTTTTTGTCAGCGGAAGCTCCTTTAATCAATACATTATCAAGCGTCTGATCACTGTGCGAGTTCTGTTTACTTATTGCCGGTTTATTCATTGTTCCATAACCTAGAACAACCAACTCCTCGGCCTTTTTTGCCGCTTTCGTCTCAATCAAAACAACACCATTTTTACCCTCTTCACCATACTTATCAAGCGCCATCTCTCCTTTAATGACACTTACTTTATCTATATTTTCCGCATTAACATTGGCTTCTTTTTGCTTACGACCATCAACAATAAACAAGGGTGATTCGCCATTGGAGTCAGTTATGCTTAAATCAGAAATACTTACCTGAGACTTACCTGAAGATTGGAATATCACTTTCTCCTCATTACCTTTTGAGGTTAATAATTCGGTACTATTCTTCAACACATCACCATATAGGGCTGTCACTTCCGGTTCAATTAAAGCGGAATGACCAGTGTCTTCCTTAAGACCTGATTTAGTAGTTATTTCAAATGCTCCATCTTTGGCTTTCTCACCATATTTTTTCGTAGCAGCATCTCCTTTTAAAACATTTACCTTCGCTATATCGCTTGGTGAAATATCATTTATAGCTCCGGAATATGCCTTACCATCAACAATATATAGCGATGGCTTTGGATTTTTAGAACCAATTACGGATGAGCGCTTTAAGGTTTCAATAAAACGCTTCGTATGAATAATAAAAGCGCCGTTTTCTGTCGTCACATCAAGTGTTTTCACATGTAATCCGGCCGGACTTTTACCAATGGCTCCAACATCACTTAAGTCAAGCGCCGCAATTTCTTCCCAAGTCGATAACTTTCCATCTAAAACAAACTCAGGCCGATTCGTAGCAGGGCCATCCAATTCAATATGACCACCACTTGCCAATAAGGTAAACGCTTCACCTTTAGAATTTACCAATTGCGTCTTTCGTCCTTCCCACATAGAAGAAACCTCCTCGTTTTGCCCTTTACTACACTTCTGGAGCATAAACTCAAAATCCACTTGCAACAACTTACCCTTTAAGGCCACATCTGTTACTTCAGGCATAGCTTCCACAACCCGCTTAACTTCATTTTTAAGAAGCTGTAAATGTTCATCTTTTGACCGATCTCCCATTTGCTTTTGTCCTTCGGTGGCAGCATAGCCCACCACAACCACTTTATCCAGTTGGGTAGCAGCAGTATTTGAGCCAATTGATACATCACTCACTTTACCTTTTTTATCTACTTTAAAATTAACAGTAACGATACCTTGAGTGCCTGCTTCCTGAGCTTTAACAGGATATTTTATATTCATGGCAAAATATCTTCTTAAACTCAGTGCATCGCTTATTTCAAGCCTATCAACAGGCTTAACAAGCGTTTTATCAGGATTGGTAAAAGCCAACATCGTTGCTACCACAAGCGGCAATACGAGGACACCTTTGACCCATCCTGTTATGGTGTTGGTATGTTTTTTATTCATCATTACGAGTCTTTTTTTAGTTAAACTTTGGTTGAAGTCATTCACCAACTGCATTTGCCTGTGACCTTGCAACAAACTCAATAAAGAATACTGATACTCCATGGGTTCACAAGTGGTATGCACCATCGCGTTGTCAACACAATATTCATGGTTTTGGGCAATTAGCTTACGAAGCCACCACACAAAGGGATTCCACCATTGGATAATCAGCAGCCACTCGGCCAGCGAAATGTCAATTGAATGTAACTGAGCACAGTGATTGCGCTCGTGTTCAAGAATCATCTGCCTATTCGCATCTCTATTCAAATGATGCGGCAGATAAATGGTTCGGAAAAAAGAAAATGGATTCACTCCCTTATCATTCAGCAACACCACATCATAACCTTTATAATACTGATGTTGCCCACTCTTTTTTAATCGATGGATAAAGGCATATCCCCAAATCAAACGAACTACCATTAACAAACTAACAACTGCATAAATGCTCAAACCTATCTGCATCCAGTTAATTGGTTCGGGCACTACTACCGCTTCACCATAAGTAATCGGCACATCCATGGTCAACACCAAGGGCTGAGCCGCCACTTCAGGCTTATAAAACACACTTTTTAACCACACCGGCATCGCCATTAGTGGCACTATCCATGGTACAATTAGGGTGGCCAGCAGCCATGCCCTGTTGCGATTAAAAAAGTGGTCTTTTGCCAGTATGCCTGCAAACAGCAAAACCGAAACAGCGATGATTCCGCCTGTTTTCAGTTGTAGTTCGATAAATGTGTCCATCAGTCCTGCTTTTTCTTTTCAATAATGTCAATCAACTCTTTTAAATCCTCCACATTCAGCTTGTCTTCATTAACAAAGAAGGAAACCACATTTTTGTAGGATGACTCAAAATAATCGGACACCACATTTTTGATAAACAATTTACGATATTCTTCTTTAGTAACCGCCGGGTAATACTCGTGCGAATTACCATAGGAATTATGGGCGACATAGCCCTTTTCCTCCAGTCCGCGAATGATGGTGCTAAAAGTATTATAGTGCGGTTTTGGCTCCGGATGCTTCTTTAGCAAATCCTTTACAAAGCCCTTACCGGCCTCCCACAATATCTTCATCACATCTTCTTCGCGCTTGGTTAATCGTTTTGTAATCATCGTTATTGCATTAATAATAACTATCTATTTCGTTTTATCAACTATTTTTTTCGTTAATAAACGAGATTTTTAGTTTTAGGAATACAAAGACTCGTTCTGTATTTCAAAGTTCATTAGCCCAACAAGGCTTTCAACTCTGCCAACTGATTGATCGATAATTCACATTTATCTTTCAGTAAAGTTGTTAACACCGTCATTTTAGCGGCATTCTCCAATACTTCAATGCGGTCAAAAGCCTCCATCAAATTGCTGCCAACCGCCAAAACACCATGATTGGCCATAATAATGACATTAGCCGCCTTACTTGCATCCGCCACATTAGCCGCCAATTGTTCTGAGCCGGGAGCAGCATAAGCCGCCTTACATGGCACCCCTAAAATGACATGGGCTTCTGCGAGCAAATTCGTATTAAGCGACTGCTCAATAACAGCAAACAAGCTTCCCATCGGGGCATGGGCGTGTACTATGGCTTTCACATCGGGGCGGGCACGGTACACGGCAAGGTGCATACCTGTTTCCATACTAACGGTTAGCCCTTCATCTTTACACTGCCCGTCCGCCCCCACAATGGCAACATGGGCAGCTTTTATTCGGCCCTTATCGCTCGCCGAAGCTGTTATGGCAATTAACGATTCATCGATACGCAAACTTATATTACCGCCCAAAGTAGTAGTCAGCCCTTTCTTATACAAGCGACGCATCCAGGCGGCTACTTCTTTTTTACACTTTATATACGCTTCTTTGTGCATGGAAATTTGTTTTGATTGAATATTGATACATGCTGCTATGCCAGAAATAATCATCGAAAAAGGATTAACCGACACAGGCTGATGCAATTTCGTAAATAATACAGACTTAAGATTCTTTTATTGAAGGATAAGCAGGGAAAAAATATATTTTTGTAAGCCATGACTAATAAAACTGCACGCACATATCTCATTTCTGCGCTGCTATGGTTGCTACCTTTTTGCGTGGCAGCACAGGACAACAGCGCCCTGAAAATGGCTAAACCCAAGGCCGGTGAAGGCATGTATAGCTTTTTGGTTCGTCATAACCTATCACCCAAAGAGCATCGACAAGTCTTTATTGAGTTAAACGAAGGTAAATTTGGCAAAAACGATGCACTACTGGCGCATCACAGCTACCTACTACCTACTGTAAACACAGAACTTTACGAACCTTTATTTGGCAAAGAGCGCGAACGCTTTCCCCTGGAGTCAAGCTCTCTTAAGGGAGCTGCATTCTACCTTGTGGCCGGCCATGGCGGTCCCGACCCCGGTGCCATCGGACAGTATGGAGAGCATGCACTGCACGAGGATGAATACGCCTACGACATAACGCTACGACTAGCCAAGAAACTGATGGAAAACGGCGCTAAGGTGCATTTGATTATCAAAGATGAAGATGATGGCATACGCGATGGTCAAATATTGCGCTACGATAATCATGAAACCTGCGGAAAGCAGACCATACCCCTGGAGCAAATCGACCGTTTACAGCAACGAACACGCGAGGTTAACAAATGCTATCGGCAAGATAGCGAAGCCTACAGACGATGCCTGATTATCCATCTCGACAGCCGCAGTAAGCGCAAGCAGATCGACGTATTCTTCTATCATCATAAAAAAAGCAGAAGTGGCAGAAAGCTGGCGCATGAACTGCGTAGCACCTTCGACAGCAAATACAATGAACATCAGCCTTCGCGCGGCTTCTCCGGCACGGTAAGCGACCGCAACCTGTACCTTTTGCGCAACACTACACCGGTATCGGTATTTATAGAGCTGGGTAATATCCAAAACTACCGCGATCAGCAGCGCTTTGTAAAGGCTGACAACCGACAGGCACTGGCCAATTGGCTTTACGATGGAATAAAGAAAGATTTTGAAAGGAACAGTAAGAAATAATCCTTATTTTTGCCTTTCATTTTATTATACGATCACTAACGTACAAATACAAAACAGATGAAACCAACACTTTTGATTTTAGCAGCAGGCATGGGAAGTCGTTACGGCGGACTGAAACAGATGGATGAGCTGGGTCCGCATGGAGAATCAATTATTGACTACTCGGTGTATGATGCCATTGAGGCTGGCTTTGAAAAAGTTGTTTTCGTGATTCGCGAGGACTTTGCAGAAGCTTTTAAAGCGCGTTTTGAACCCCGCCTGGCCGGTAAAATTAAAACCGAGTACGTTTATCAGGATTTGAACAAGCTACCCGCGGGCTTTAACGTGCCAGAGGGTCGCGAGAAACCCTGGGGTACGGGGCACGCCATCCTAATGGCCAAAGATGCGATTAAAGAACCTTTTGCCATCATCAACGCAGATGACTTCTACGGACGCGAAGCCTACAAGCAAGTGGTTGACTTCATGAATACAAGCAAGAGTGCCAGTGAATATGCCATGGTGGGTTACGCCCTGAAAAACACCCTTTCGGAACATGGTACCGTGTCGCGCGGCGTATGCGAAACCAACGCCGATGACTTGCTACGCAAGGTGGTGGAACGCACTAAGATAGGCTGTGAAGGTGATAAAATATTTTTCTACGAAGGTGATGAGAAAACAGAACTAACAGGTAACGAAGCTGTATCGATGAACTTCTGGGCCTTTAAACCTGAATATTTCCAGCATCTGGAAAGTGCTTTTGTGGATTTTCTGAAGGAAAAAGGTCAGGAAATGAAATCGGAGTTTTACTTTAACTCGGTAGCCGATGCTATGATTCAAAAAGGCGAAGCCACCACCAAAGTGATACGCACCGATGCCAAATGGTTTGGCGTTACCTATAAAGAAGATAAGCCCATGGTGCAAGACAAGCTTAACAAGCTGATTGCCGATGGCATCTACCCTGAAAAACTTTGGTAGATAAGTAGCCTCACGCTAAGATCGCTAAGATATTCGCCAAGTACGCAAGAACAATCCTTTGTGTACTTGGCGTTTTTTTTACTGTGCGGGTTTTTTGTTTCCACTTTGCAATTTAGAGCTTCTCAAACAAAAGACCTACGGTTCTGCATCAACTATAGTGACAATGATTTTCTATACCGAAAAGATTCAATCCTTGAATTCAATCGCCTCGCATAAGCCATAAAATTTTGCTGAAATAATCAGAAAAAAAACATAAATTGTATCATAAAAATGAAAAAACTCCTATCCTTCACCTTTCTACTCATTGCCTATACAGTAGCTGCTCAAACACCCCGCGGAAAAGTTATTGAAGGCCATAACCTGGCCAGTAAAATAACGGGCTACGATGTTCATTACTCCATCTATCTGCCACCTTGCTACGACACATCGGAACGCGCCTACCCCGTTCTCTACCTCCTGCATGGCTATAGCGACAATGAAACGGCATGGGTACAGTTTGGGGAGGTGAACCGAATTGCCGATAAAGCCATAGAGGAAGGACAGATTCCACCCATGATTATTGTGATGCCCGATGCCAAGGTAAGCTGGTATGTTAACAAATTTGACGGTACCGATCCTTATGAAGATATGTTCTTTCAAGAGTTCATTCCCCAGATTGAAGGACGCTATCGCATTCGACAAAATCGCCAGTTCAGAGCTATTGCTGGGCTTTCCATGGGAGGCCACGGTGCCTTGCTATATGCCATTAAGCACCCCGATGTGTTGGGAGCCTGTGCTGTCTTCAGTGCCGCCGTTTACACCGATGCAGAAATGAAAGAACACCTGAGCGATGGTTACAAAGAGTGGTTTGCCCCCATTTATGGTTCCTTAAATGATAAGGGCGAGCTACCCCGGCACTGGCTGGATAATAACGTGCTGAACCTACTAAAAAATGGAGAACTGGAAAAAATTAAAACCGTTCAGTATTATATCGACTGTGGTGATGATGACTTTCTGTACCGGGGCAATGCAGCCCTTCATGTAACGATGCGCAATTTAGGCATTCAGCACGAGTACCGCATCCGCGATGGCGCCCACAACTGGAGCTATTGGCGCAACAATATCATTCACGGCCTCCACTTTGTTGGCAATGTGTTTCACCGCAGATAGTCTGCGCTTACCCTTTGTTTTTCACAAGGATAAAGAATATCTTTATTGCTCAGTAAGCTACATGTCCCCATTTATTAGCTTTCTGCTCTTCAGGGCAAAGCAGCAGCAGCCTAGCTTATCCTGGATGACAATAACCTCATTATCTACAAACCCTTGGATGGGACAATCGATTGACAGCGATTACCCCGCCCAGCAATCTTTGAAAATGAAAACAAATATTAACCGACGAGATTTCTTGAAAGCCGGTACAGTAACAGCCATTGGAGCTGCCGTACTGCCGCATGCTCTCACTGCTTGCAGCACCACACCGGCTAAAATTGGAAGCAACATGACAATTCACGACTATTTAGAACATTTTGGAGTTAGCGAAGCTTTGATTCAACAAATTATTGCCGAAGGACTTGCCAAGGGCGGTGATTACTGCGATGTGTTTTTTCAGCACAGCATCGCCAACTACATTGGCCTTGAGGACAATGCTGTTAACCGTGCCTATTCCGATGTTAGCTTTGGTGTGGGCATCCGGGTCCTAAAAGGTGACCAAACAGGCTATTCCTTCAGCGAGGAGGTAAGTGCGGAAGCCATGAAATCGGCAGCACGCACGGCAGCCAGTATTGCCAACAGTGGCACTACAAAAGCAACCGTGGCCTTTACAACACCCAAACTACCCAGTTACTACAAAATAAATACGCCCTGGGAAAAGGTTTCCATCAACGAAAAAATTCCCTACCTCCAACAGGTCAACGAAAAAGTATTTTCCTTGGATGGACGTGTCATCAAATCTAATGTGTGGTTTAACGATGAGACCTCGTATGTGCTCTTTGCCAACTCCGAGGGACGCCTCACCTGTGATTATCAGCCCATGGCACAACTGTCGGTGAGTGTTACCGCTGAGCAGAATGGCCAAAAAGAACAAAATTACTTCGATTACTCAGGACGCCGCGGCATTGAGTTCTTTACTCCCGAAGCCATAAACACGCTGGCCACCGAAGCGGTAAAACGTACTGTATCGCTCTTCGATGCCGTGAAACCCAAAGCCGGTGAGTTACCCGTAGTGTTGGCAGCCGGTAGCTCGGGCATCCTGCTCCACGAAGCCATTGGGCATGGCATGGAGGCTGATTTTAACCGCAAAGGCACTTCCATCTTTAGCGATAAGATGGGTAAGCAGGTGGCCAAAGATTTTGTGAGCATTGTGGATGATGGCACCAACCCCAACATCCGTGGTTCTATCAATGTGGATGATGAGGGCAACGACACGCAAAAAACCTACCTGGTAGAAGGCGGCACCATGGCCTCGTACCTGCACGACCGCATCAGCGCCAAACACTATGGGGTGAAACCCACCGGCAACGGACGCCGCGAATCGTTCCGCCACATGCCCATGCCCCGTATGCGCAATACCTACATGGAAAATGGTCCCCATAAAAAAGATGAGATTATTGAAAGTGTGAAGTATGGAGTGTATGCCGAGTCGTTCTCCAACGGACAGGTGATGATCGGCGCCGGCGATTTTACTTTCTACGTAAAGTCGGGCTATCTCATTGAAGACGGTAAGCTTACCCGCCCCATCAAAGACATCAACATCATTGGTAATGGCCCCAAAGTGCTGGCTGACATTGAAATGGTGGCCGATGACCTGAAGATGGCCGAGGGTGGCTGGACCTGCGGTAAAAACGGACAAGGCGTACCCGTATCGCAGGGCTTACCCACCGTTAAGGTATCGAAAATAACCGTTGGCGGTGTGAATGCTTAATCTGTCTAACCCGAAAAACAATTAAAAATGAACAATAAAGAACGACAAGAACTGGCATTGTGGGCGGTAGAATACGCCCAAAAGAAAGGCGCCAGCCAGGTGGCAGCATCCATCAGTAAAGCACGCGAATCGGAGGTGGAAGTAAGGGAACAAAAAATCGAAGTCATCAAAGAATCAACCACCAACGGACTGTCACTCAGCATATATCGCGATCGTAAATATTCCAATCACTCCACCAATAACCTGGATAAAAAAGAGCTGGAACGATTCATTAGCGAGGCCGTTGCCTCTACTCAATACCTAAGTGCCGATGAATACCGTGCCTTGCCCGATGCCGCACTATATCCCACTGACTTAAGCCGAGATCTACAGATGCTAGATCCGGGCTTTGAAAAGGTTACACCGGAGCAAAAAATTGAGATAGCCAAAACCATTGAGCAAAGCGCCCTGGCACAGAGCGACAAGATTATTTCGGCCACCGGTGGATATTGGGACAGTCAATCCGAGCAGGTGCTGGTGCACAGCAACGGTCTGATGGCGGAAAAAACATCCACCTTCTTTGGAGCATCGGGCTCAGTAACCGTTAAAGATGGTGATGCACGCCCCAGTGGCGGTGATTGGGCCGGCGGCCGCTTCTTCAAAGACATCCCTTCCGTGGAATCCATTGGACAACAAGCTGCAGAGATGGCACTCCGCAAAATAGGCCAGACAAAAATAGCATCGGGCAAATACGATATGCTCATTGAAAACCGTACAGCAGGGCGTTTGCTTTATATGTTTATGGGTCCCATGTCGGCCCGCGCCTTACAGCAAAAAAGCTCCTATCTGGAGGGTAAGCTGGGGCAGCAAATCGCCTCGCCCGCCCTCACCCTTATCGATGACCCCTTCATTCCAGGAGGTTTTGCATCACGCCTCTACGATGGTCAGGGTATTGCCGCCAGAGAACGTGTGATGATTGAAAAAGGTGTTCTAAAAGATTATTACATCGATAATTATTATGGCCGTAAGCTGGGCATGACACCCAATGGCGGCTCTACCTCTAACATCCGCTTCCAGTTGGGCAACAGAGGGTTTAATGAGATGGTTAAAGAGGTGAAGTCAGGTATTTTTGTAACGGCCTTTAATGGAGGCAATGCCAACGCAACCACCGGGGATTTTTCCTATGGCGTGTCCGGCTTCCTCATTGAAGACGGGAAAGTGGTGAAACCTGTGAATGAGATGAATATCTCGGGTAACGCAAATAGCTTCTGGCAACAGCTGAGTGAGTTGGGCAACGATCCCTACGCTTATTCAAGCGTGCTGAGTCCAACGCTTCTTTTTAAGGATATTGACTTTAGCGGTTTGTAAAAAAAAAGAGGTCAGTAGCGATAAATGAGTTATGACTTCTATGACATAAGGAATAGGCTGTCAATTTTGGCAGCTTATTTTTTGCATCTAATCCTAATTTCAGATATTAAGGTATTTTTATATTTTTGCAACCTAATCATAGAATTATGGATCCCAACAGCAGCAAGAAACACCTGATTAACCGACTGAGTCCCCAACAATTAAAAGAGCGTTTGGCCAATGAGACATTTTCACGTACCACGGTCTCCTTTTACCGTTACGTGCTCATTGATGATCCTGCCGCTATGCGCGATCAGCTCTACTATCAGTGGGATCGCCTTGGATGCTATGGGCGCATCTACCTGGCCAAAGAGGGCATCAATGCACAAATGAGTGTGCCTGATCATCACTGGCACGACTTTAAAGAAGCACTCTATGCCCTACCCGAATTCAAAGACGTACCCTTTAAAATTGCAGTGGAAGATAATGGACAGTCCTTTCTGAAGCTACAGGTAAAAGTGCGCCGGCAGATTGTGGCTGACGGCCTCTCGCCCAAAGAGTATGACGTGAGCAATGTGGGACAACATCTAACGGCTCAACAATGGAACCGCGCCATGGAAGAGGGTGCTGTGGTGGTGGATATGCGCAACCACTACGAGAGTGAGATTGGTCATTTTGCAGGTGCCGTTCTACCTCAGTCCGACACTTTTAAAGAAGAGCTACCCGAAGTGATTGAGAGACTGAAAGATCAGAAAGATAAAAAGATACTACTGTACTGCACGGGCGGGGTGCGCTGCGAAAAAACAAGCGCCTACCTGAAACATCACGGCTTTACCGATGTCAATCAGCTACTGGGCGGCATCATCGATTACTCCCGTCAGGTGGAAACAGATAAGCTGGAGAATAAGTTTGTGGGCAAGAACTTTGTGTTCGACAAGCGCCTGGGCGAGCGCATCAGTAATCACATTATCAGCCACTGCCATCAGTGCGGGGCGGTGTGCGACACACATACCAACTGTGCCAATGCACGCTGCAACCTGCTTTTTATCCAATGCAGCAGCTGCCGCGAGAAATACAATGCCTGTTGCGGCAACGATTGCCAAAGTTATCTGCTTGCCGATGCAGATCAAAGAAAACTACTCGACCAGCAATTAAGCTTCAAAGGCGGTAAACGTTTTCATACACATTCAAAAACAGCAAGGACATAAATTGCCTTGCATGAAAAACCATCAGCTGAAAAAATACAGTTTTAGCAGCACTTACATTTTGTTTGGCAGCACCGGGCAGAATGATTATTTTGCCGCTTCACAACACGTAACTACTTATGAAGATAATATCATGGAACGTTAATGGCATACGCGCCGTTATGAAAAAAAAATTTGCGGACTCATTCAAGCAGATGGATGCCGACATTGTTTGCCTTCAGGAAACTAAAGCACAAGACGAACAGGTAGCAGAGGCATTAGCCGATTTTAGCGAGTATCATATCGTGTCTAATTCTGCTGTTAAAAAAGGCTATTCCGGAACCGCCATCATCAGCAAACAAAAGCCACTGAGCGTGACGAAAGATATGGGCATTGAGGAGCACGACCAAGAAGGCCGTGTGCTGTGTGCCGAGTACGATAATTTCTACCTGGTAACGGTATATGTGCCCAACTCAGGCAGTGAGCTAAAGCGCCTGAGTTATCGCCAAAGCTGGGACAAAGACTTTTTTGACTACCTGAAACAACTGGAAGAGAAGAAACCGGTATTGGTCTGTGGCGATTTTAACGTGGCACATACCGATATTGACCTGGCTCGCCCCAAGCCCAACTATAACAAATCGGCTGGCTTTATGCAGGAGGAGATTGATGGCATGGATCGTTTCACACAGGGTGGCTTCAAAGATACCTTCCGACACTTCCATCCCACCGCTACCAATCAGTACTCATGGTGGAGCTATCGTGCCGGTGCCCGCGGCAAGAATGTAGGTTGGAGAATCGACTATTTCCTGGCCAGCGAAAGCCTGCTGCCCCATTTGAAAGACGCTTTCATACTGCAAGATATCATGGGCTCCGATCACTGTCCGGTTGGCGTTGAGCTATAGTGTACAGGTATATTAAGTTTATAAACAACAAAAACACTGACAATCAAAAACAATAAGAGTTCTTGCTAAGCACGCAAAGATTAAATGCGCCAGGCATGCAAAAAATATAGACATGCAAATTAATGCTATATGCGAACTTGGCACAGTGCTTTGCGTTTTTTAGATGAAACAATTTTATGAGCATTCTTTTATCGAACCCATAATTACCTTAAAGCCTTTGCTAACTCATCGCACACCGCCAGTTTACCATCAACAAGTGTAGTAGTGGTTACCGTTCCTTTCAGGCACAGCTTCTCATCGGGAAGACGATAGATATCCTGATAAAACATATATTTAATGCCTTTGTGCTCCACACGTGTGCGCACCACAAAGCCATCGTTGCTCTTAAGCGGCGTTTTATAGGCCAGATCAATGCGAGCCACCACCGCCACAATACCACGGTCGTAAAGGTCTTTAAAATTAACCCCCACGGAATTAAGGAACTCATGGCGGGCATGCTCAAGGTAATTCTGATATACCGAATTATTCACAATGCCCTGTAAATCACATTCGTAATCGCGCACTTTAAATTCCAGTTCGTGTTTATATGTTGGCTGCATAGCTTTGTTCTTTTAGTTGCGAAAATAGAAATAAAAAAGGGCATCCGAAACGAACACCCTTGAAACAATTCTTATGAGCAGTGACTATGCACAATCAGTCACCTTAGTTATCCTTATCTTTTTGCTTAAACTTAAACAGCTGATACATTTTTTCGAACACCTCCGTATTATTGTAGGTGCCAATAAACTCCTCAGCACCGGCACCAAAAGCAAATACAGGAACCATCACGGCCGTGTGATGCCCCGTGGTAAAGGCCGACTTCACATAGCCCTCGGCAGGATTCCCATCATTGATGGTCATACCGCCGGTCTCGTGGTCGGCAGTTACCACCACGAGCGTGCGTCGATCTTTGGCGGCAAAGGCCAATGCCTTGGCCAGTGCTTTGTCCATATCCAGCACTTCACCTGTTACATAGGAAGCATCATTCTGGTGGCCGCCCCAATCAATCTGACTGCCTTCTACCATCAGAAAAAAACCTTTGCTATCGGCATTGCTCAATACCTCAATGGCCTTGGAAGTTGACTTGGTGAGCATTTCGCCACGATCGCGGTAGCCGGGATTGTGACCAACAGCCGTTAGCACGGCTAGCTTGCCTTCGCGCACCTCATCTACCTCATCAATATCATAGCCCACCTGATAACCTTTCTCATTCAGTTCGAGTACCAGATTACGACCATCCGCCCGTTTGGTGAAAAAATCGGCACCTCCACCAATAAACACATCAATATCAGTATTCAAAAAGTCAGCAGCTATCTCTTCATACATGCTCCGCTTGGGCTGATGAGCTATAAAAGAAGCGGGCGTGGCATGCGTAATGGCCGAGGTAGAAACTAATCCGGTGGCTTTGCCATTGCGCTCGGCATACTCCAATATGGTAGTTAGTTTATTACCATCCTCATCCACTCCAATGGCTCCATTATAGGTTCTCTTCCCCGTTGAAAGAGCCGTTCCTCCAGCTGCCGAATCGGTTACATATCGATTGGCACTTTGGGTCTTACTAAATCCGATGTATGGCATTTGCTCCAGATTAAGGCTCCCGTTAACCGTTATTCCGGAAAATACCTGAGCTACCCCCATACCATCACCAATAAAGAATATAATATTCTTGGGTCGTTTCTTAAAGCGTATATCATCATAGTCAATACTCAGTACCTCATGTTTGGCTTCGGCAGTATATTCATATTTTTCATGAAGATCTTTATAATCTTCCTGCGCCACCGCTCCAAAAGAGCAGCTAATTATTAAGCCTAAAGTTATACTTGCTATTTTTCTCATCGTCATGTAAAGTTTATTATTAAGGCAGCCCTTCGGTTACCATTTTTTCCACTATTTAGAAAAAAGTCATCTAAACAAATAAAATTCAATAAGAAAAACAACACGTAGGCTGGTTTGTTTATAAAAATTAAGCCAATTTCAGGCCTTCAATTAAAAGATGCACAGCATGGATAAAACAAAAATATTATTTGTATGCCTGGGTAATATCTGCCGAAGCCCCAGTGCCGAAGCGGTAATGAAGTCCATCCTTGAGCAGCAGGGACTGAGTGATCAGTATGAAATAGACTCGGCGGGCATCACCGCTTACCATGCCGGCGAACCGGCCGATCAGCGTATGCAGCGGCATGCGGTCAACCGGGGAATTACACTAAGTAGTATCAGCCGCCCTGTAAAAAGCCCTGACGATTTCAGGCATTTTGATTACATCATTGGTATGGATGATCAGAATATGGACGACCTCCTTCTGCGATGCCCGGATGAGACAAACGCTGCCAAAATACATAAGATGACTAACTTCTGTAAACAGCACACGCATGATTCAGTACCTGATCCCTATTACGGCGGGGCGGCCGGGTTCGAGCTCGTACTGGATTTGCTGGAAGACGCCTGCGAAGGCTTGTTAAATCATATACAGCGTAATGAGCAACAAAAGCATTAAGCACATTGAAGCCGCGCTACAATGCAGCATCACCCATCAGCAAGCGGTGGGGGGTGGCTGCATTGCGCAATCAAGCCTTCTAACTGCCGATGATGGGCGCCGTTTCTTTTTAAAGGAAGGTGGCCCGCACAAAGCCTTTATAAAAGAGGCCAACGGCCTGAAAGAACTCAGCAAAGCAGGGGCAATAAGGGTACCGAAGGTGTTGCTGGAACATGATGATTTCCTCTTGCTGGAACCCATTGAAACAGGCCCTAAGAAGGCTGATTTTTTCGCCACTTTCGGCCGCCATTTCGCACAACTCCACAAGCAGCAAGGCAGTCATTTTGGTTTCTATGAAGACAATTACATTGGGGCCACACCACAAATCAATACTCCTTCCAACAGCTGGACAGATTTTTACTTCACACATCGATTGCTTTACCAATACCGTTTGGCAGAGCAAAATGGCTACGCTGACGAACCCCTTAAAAAGGCTTTTAATAATATTGAAAAGCGCCTTTCAACCATTCTTGAAGGCAGCCAAGAGCCCCCTTGCCTTTTACACGGCGATTTATGGGGCGGTAATTACCTGGTGGATGTCTGGGGTGAACCAGTACTCATCGATCCGGCCGTGTATTATGGTCACCGTGAAGCCGACCTGGCCATGACACGACTTTTTGGCGGCTTTGAGGCTACTTTTTACAAAAGTTATCAAGACTTTTATCCACTACCCGACGGGTATGAATACCGGGAGAACATCTATCGCCTATATCATATCTTAAACCATCTTAACCTGTTTGGGACAGGCTATAAAGCAGAAGCCATCTCACTCATGAATAGCTACTTATAGGAATTAACATCAAACATTATCCTCATTGCAGTTTTCGTTCATTACGTGTATGTGCTCCTTACAAAAACGACTCCGGAGAATGCGCCGCAAGCGATCGCTGTAATAAGTTTGCCACGACGACTCCATAACCGGCCCAAGTGTTTTCAATGCCACCTTGAAATTATTAAGAGGTTCTTTGGTGCGCAGCGCTTTTACCAGACAAAGACTATCAACCCGTTCCTGCTCTAAAGAAAAATCCATCATCAGGTTATAAATCTCACGCGATGAAAGTGGTTCCACCTGATAGTAGTCGTTGGGATTTTGCTCTACCTCTTCCATGAGCAAATCATAATCATCGGTTAAATCCATAAAATCAGTCGTTTCCAAACCTGATGGAAGTGCTACTATCCGACTGTTTGAGCGTTGAATGTAAACCATAAATTCATCTGCCATCAACGCCATCACGCGCTCTATAAGTTCTGATGTATTTCTCATAAATCTATCATTTAACATTCCACATTACACGGTGCATAGCATATTCTTAAAAGTTATCTAAAGGGGAATTACACCATACAACTATGCGTTACTAAATTAGTACTTTCCCCCCACCTGAACAAGCCAAAAGGATAGAAGGAAATAACCATCCATTAATGCAGGGATACCAACAGATTTACCCCGTGCCTCATTGCCTATATTTCGACCAAAAAACATGGATAATTGAAAAAAGATAAATAATGTGATCAGTATTTTTAATGATTTTTATTAATTTAAACTTCTTTTAACCAAAATACATTACCCAAAACAAAACCATACGAGAAATGCTCGTACTACAAACCATTGATATTGACCGTTTAAAGTCAGGGGACGAGCAAGCTTTTGAGGTTCTCTATAAAGCTTCTTTCAATGCCCTGTTTTTTTTCGCCATTCAGTATGTTAACAGCGACGCCGAGGCTGAAAACCTGGTGCAGGAAACATTTTTGGCGTTGTGGACCAACAAAGAAAATCTGTCATGTGTAAATACAGCAAGTATCAAATCATGGCTATACACAAGCCTGAAAAATAAATGCATTAATCACCTTGAAAGAGAGAATACGAAAAGGCATTACACTGAGTACCAGATTCGGCAAAATCAGATACACATCGAAGTATTGGATCAGCTTGACTTATCAGATGTTGCCTTCGATGAAATTCAGCACCTGCTAAAGAAAAGCCTGGAACAGATGCCTTCTCAATGCCGAAAAGTTTTTGAACTCAGTCGCTTTCAGGGACTAAGAAATAAGGCCATAGCAAAGCAACTTAACATATCGGTAAAAGCAGTGGAGGCGAATATAACACGCGCCCTCAAATTACTTCGTGTGCAGCTGAAAGACTATATTGATGTCTGCTGCTTATTGGGTGTTTTCTCTAATTTTTTTTAATACCGTATAGGGTATTCTTCTCTACTTCTGTCTTATAGTAAGAAGAAGAGAAAAAACCATGGACACAGTAAAAACTTGGAAATTAATTACAAATCAGCTTTCACCTAAGGAGGCGCAGGAAACATGGGCGCAAATTATGCGTTCGCCTGAAGACCTGGCCGCCTATAAAAAACTAAAGGCACAGTGGTCGCTCACCGAAGGGCAGCAACTGATAGACAATGATGGAATAGAGCAAAAGCTAAAGGAGTTCAAACTACACTACCGCAAATTATTACCACCACCAACAAAATGGCTCTATTTTAGCCGCTATGCAGCTGTTGCCATCATCCTTTTATCCTCCCTTCTTGTGTGGCAGCAATTCAAGCTACACGATGATAGTCAAATACATTTCAGCCATTTTGAATCGGGCAAAGGCAGCATTAATAAGGTTCTGCTAGCCGATGGTTCGGTGATATGGCTCAATGCCAACTCGCACATTAGCCTGGTCAAACAAAATGAGCACTTACTGGAAATGGATTTAAGTGGTGAAGCCCTGTTTGAAGTTGTGCATAATGAAAATCGACGCTTTATTGTGCATACCCAACAACTAAAAATTGAAGATCTGGGAACCCGCTTTAACATCAGAAGCTACGCAGAAGATCAACAGGTAACGGCCACCCTTATAGAAGGCGAAATTGAAGTTAGTGAGCCTCAATCTAGTCTGCGCGAGATATTGTCACCTGGACAACAGCTTATTTACTCACTTAAAGACAAGCAATACACCCTCAACACGGTGGATACAAGCACTGTTGGCAGATGGAAAGAAGCGAAATTTGAATTTATTGACAAAACCCTGAGGGAAATTGCCCGCGATCTTGAAAACTGGTACGGGGTAAGCATCACCTTTAAAAACAAAGAACTGGAAAAGGAGCGTTTCACGGGCGTGATACAGAAAAGCACGCCGCTTGAAAAAGTGCTGGACATCCTTAGCTATTCATCCGACATTAAATATCATACCAAACAAACACCTAATGGCACAGAGATTATGATCCAATAAAAAAAGCAGCAGTCAGGTGGAAGCGACTACTGCTTAGAATTTAAGAAACTGCGTCAACAGTTTCACAATGTTTAATTGTAACAGTACAAATTTATGAAAAAAATGCAAACCAGACCCTGCCGGGCTTATTCCGGCATTGGGAAAATTTTACGCATCATGAAAATCACCTTCCTTCTTATGGTCGTGTGTGGCTTAACGGTATCGGCAGCAAGCATAAGTCAAACTAAAAAAGTAACACTAACAGTTAAAAATGCCACCTTGCTCGATATCTTTAAAGAGATTGAATCAGCTACTGAGCTGGGTTTTTTGTACAAAAATGATCAGATTGATCAGCGACAAACCTATTCAATAACTGCTGAAGATGAAGAAGTACATAATGTGCTCGACGCCTTGTTGCAAGACACCCAATACCACTTTACCATCATTGAAAACAATGTGGTGATTACTGCTATACCAAAGCAAGCTGTAGCAGCGACGCAACAACAGCTTACCATCAACGGCAAGGTAATTGACGTGAACGGAGACCCCTTGCCCGGCGTGAATGTGTACTCAAAAGCACAACCCCAAAACGGCGTTATCACGGGTATTGATGGTAGCTATACCATCACGGTAGACAATACCAATGCAATACTTACCTTTTCATTCATCGGTTTTGTTTCACAAGATGTACAGGTTGCAGGGCGATCGCAAATCAACATTACCCTGCTGGAAGAACAGGTTGACATCGAAGAAGTAGTCGTAACGGGCTATGGTCAGGTGGCCAAAGAAGCATATACAGGTTCGGCCTCGGTGGTTTCAGCCAGAAAGATTGAAGACCGCCCGGTGGCGAGCTTTCAGGATGTGCTGCGCGGTAACTCGCCGGGCACACTCGTTACCGGTACCGGACAGCCCGGTGTAATGAACAGTATCCGACTGCGGGGTATCAGCTCTATGAATGCCTCCAATGCTCCCCTCTATGTTATTGACGGTGTGATTATGGATGTGGCGAATATGTCGGGTAATTCTGACTACGCCACCAACCCACTCAACTCAATCAATCCTTCCGACATCCAGTCAATGACAGTACTAAAGGATGCTGCCTCGGCTTCTTTGTATGGCTCACGCGGTGCCAACGGGGTAATTGTAATCACCACAAAGCAGGGGCGTAAAATGGATAAACCAAAGTATAGCCTTGATGTACAAGTAGGTGTAGCCCAAATATTTTCAGGAAGTAAGCCCGACCTTGTAAACAAAGATGAGTTTATGGAGCTATGGCTCGAAGGCGAGATGCACTATCAGATACGTCGTAAAACGGGTTACGACGATTTCTTTACCGAGATACAAAATATCTACGCCGACAAAGAAGGCTACGAAGTATCAGGACGCAACTATCATGATTGGTATGAGTATGCGCAGCGTCAGTTTAACAGTCACTTTAGAATTGCCAACCCCGATGGCGGCTACTACGATGAATTTTTTGTGGATGGCGAGCAAGGTCCTGACTTTGATAAGCTGGCCGACACCAATTGGTACGATGAAGTAACCCAATCTGCCCCTTTCCAAAAGTACAACCTATCAACACAAGGCGGCAGCAATAATGTATCCTACTATGCCTCAATGGAATATTTCAATCAGCAAGGAATACTGATTGGCAGTGCGCTGGAGCGTTATTCACTACGCATGAATCTAACATCAAAGCCCAAAGGACAACTACTTCACTGGGGTATTAATAATATGGTATCCTACAGCGACCAGGAAGGCCCCCGCGCCAACGCTTACGGCTATGCCATGCCCCAATACACGGCTTTGGCCGTTGCTCCGGTAGCCCCTGTTTACCTGGAAGATGGCAGCTATAACCTATCGTTGCCTAAAAATGTGAATGGCAACCAAAACCCGGTGGCGGTGGCTGAAAATAACGAATACAAAAGACCACAAACAAAAATATTAACCACAGGATTTTTACAGCTTAACCTAACCGACTGGATCAACATTAATAACCGAACCAGCTTGGATTACACGCATGCCCGGCGTCGTAACTGGTATAACAAAGACTTTGGCGACGGACTGAAAAACAACGGTTCGCTGTATGAGCGCGATGCCCGGCGCCGCAAGCTTATGAACACCACCCTGGTACAATTCAACAAAACTTTTAACAACGACCATAACATCAATGGTTACCTGGGCTTTGAGGTGGAAGATTTGAACTACGAATATGTTACAGCCTATGGTGTTAACTTCCCTTCTAACGAAACCAACTACTTAAGTGCGGCTGCTACCCCATCCTCAGTAAGCGGATCGCGCGAAGAGTACAGCATGACATCCATGCTGTCGGCTATTAATTACTCATATCTCGATAGGTACTATTTATCAGCCAACCTGCGTAGCGATGAGTCATCGCGCTTTGCTGAAGATTACCGACGCGGCACCTTCTGGTCAATATCAGGAGCCTGGCGCATCTCCGGTGAGGCCTTTATGGACAATGCAGACTTTATTGATAACCTGAAGCTCAAAGGCAGCTACGGAACCAATGGCACCTTGCCTTCTGCCATCTATGCATGGCAATCGCTGTATTCAGTGGGCGGTGCCTACATGAATAACCCGGCCGGATCACCTTCCTTCAAAGCCAATGAAGAGCTGACCTGGGAAGAGAACAAGGTATTCAACATCGCGCTGGAAGGCCGTCTGTTCAATCGTGTGAACCTGGGCGTAGAATACTACAACCGGAAAACCGAAAATCTGTTACAGGATTTACCCGTAAGCTCCACATCCGGCTACACTTCCATTCTGGAGAACTCAGCAGCCAGCCTCAGCAACAAGGGTCTTGAAATAAATGTGGGGGCTGACTTGCTGCGTACTACTGATATTCGCTGGAATTTAGACCTGAGCCTGGCCACTCTTAAAAATGAATTCTCGGGTCTGGAGAGCGATATCATCGGCTCCACACAGATTAAACGAAACGGAGAAAGTTACTACACCTGGTTTATGCCCGAGTGGGCTGGTATTGATCAATCGACAGGTGAACAACAGTGGTATTACACCGATGAAAACGGTAATAATGGCATCACTAAAGATTTTGATGATGCTGAAAAACGTGTTCTGGGAAAGGCGCTGCCTGATATTAGCGGTAGTATCGCCACCTCGGTATCATGGAAAGGCTTTGATTTGTCGGCGCTTTTCACCTATGGTTTAGGTCATCACGTGATGGATTACACCGGACGTACCGCCACCAAAAATGATGGTTACCGCGACTACCGGGGCATCGAGCGCAGTCAGCTTAACCGCTGGACACCGGATAACAGAACAGGCATCAACCCCATTCGTGTGAACTCAAGCAGCACCTGGGATCGCTATCGTTCATCACGCTATCTGTACAAAGGCGATTATCTGAAGCTGAAAAATATTAAACTACAGTATTCCATTCCCAAGGTACTTACTAACCGCATCAATGTAGGCGCTGCCACAATTTTTGCCCAGGCAGAAAACCTGTGGGTAACCACTGAACTGGATGGTTTCGATCCGGAAATTTCATTAAGCGGATTCCGCGACCCGGATCAATACCCCACCGCCACAACCTACACATTCGGATTAAAAGTTAATTTTTAAAAGTGATTACAATGAAGAAGATATCAATTATATTTTTAATGATGATCGCATTTCTTTCGGCCTGCGATGATGTGCTGGACAAAAAACCCTATACCTCCATGCCGGAAGAAGATGTGTTTATGAGTGCCGAGGGGGCACAAGTGGCATTGGAAGGTATTTACAATGCCCTTACCGGAGAGGATTACTATGGCCGCCTAATATATGCCTTTGAAGCTTCAAAGGGACCCGATTTTTGGGTGGAAGATACTGGCAATCGTTTTGAAAGGGAAAATGCTTACCGCGAGAGTTCCACAAGCGGAGGTTACGCCGGCGACGCCTGGGATAAGATCTACGATGTCATCTTTGCCTGCAACAGCCTTCTGGAAGGCATCAAGTCCATACAGGGAGAAGAAGCTGAGGTAACTCGCATCCGGGGTGAAGCAACTGCCATCAGAGCCCTGGCCTATTTCGATCTGATGCGTTTATTTGCCTACCCACCCATCTTCTCAGTGCCCGGTGGCGAGCACTATGCTGAAAAATACAAAATGGGGGTTCCGCTGCTGCTGACTAAGCAAGAACATCTGGATGCATTGATCAACCCTCCAGGCCGCGAAGATGCATCCGTCTGTTATGATCAGATTGTTGCAGATTTTGATGCGGCAATCCTGGATCTGCAAGAATCTGACATCATGCGAGGTAAAATATCCTACGAGGCAGCCAACGCCCTGCTGGGACGCGTACATCTTTACCTGGGCGAATGGGACAAAGCCATTGAAGCCTGCACCAAGGCCAAAGATGCCGGAGATATGATTGCCTATGGCATCTATACCTCTACTTATTTTAAACCTTTCAATAATGAGAACATTTGGGAATTGGGCTATTCAGAAACCGATCATCTGGGTTCCAACTCACTAAATTCATTGGTACGCAACCCCACCGTTGACATCCCCGGACATCCCGATGATGGCGATGTACTGGATGATGGCATCGGCTATGCCGGTTATGGTGGCAGCAAATCATTACAAGCTATTCTGAATGCTGTGCCATCGGACTTACGCAGCTACCTGATTTGCGATAACGAGACAGGACGCAAGCGAGGCATCCGCAAATATATTGGCGTAAATGGCGCCCACAATGTACACAACATACCCATTGTGCGACTGCCCGAGGTGCTTCTGACCCTTGCCGAAGCGGAGGCTGAAAGTAACAGCGACTTATCGATGGCTGCCGGCTACCTCAATGAGGTATATAAAGCACGAACCGATAGCGAATACGAACTGCCTGCAACCAAAGAGCAATTAATTGAAGATATCTTACTGGAACGCCGCAAAGAGCTGGTGCTGGAAGGTCATACTTTCTGGGATTACTTCAGACGTGCCATACCGTTCGAACGCGAGGAAGAAGGCAATGTGAATAGCGAGGTGGCTGAGATAGATTACACCCAGCCACAAGTTGTATATCCAATTCCACAGAATGAAATGGAAGCGAATAAAAATATAAGGGGACAGCAAAACCCCGGCTATGATCCCTATACGGATCAATAAGCAACACCATTAAATGAAAGGTTTAGTTGTGTATTTTTTGTGATAGGACGAATGCCGTTGAAGCTTACTATACAAAGCTTCGACGGCATTTCTCAATACCCTTTGAAATTGCCTTAACCGTTCCGTTATTAGTACTAAAATGAAAGATGCATATTATGAGAAGACGATTAAACAGGTTAAGCCTAACAATATCAGCCCTACTGTGTACATTACAATTAAGTATTGCACAACACCCAAGGCAATATATTGCCTTTGAGCATGGCCAAAAACTTAAGGCGGCCACTGCAAATGACAAATTCAATTACACGATCAGCAAGGCACTCCCTGACAAGAATGAATATCAACTGCGCTTTTTTGGTGCTCTGGCCTATCCTGTAAAGGCAGCAGGCGAACAGTTTCATCAACTTTATATCGATGGCTTATCTCCCTTTGGTAATACCGGCTTACCTGCCCTTCCGGCCAAAAATATGATAATAAAAACAGATAACAATGAACTACCGGGTATCTCCATTACTCATATCGATACCCTAATGATGGAGGACTTTAACATTGCCCCCAACACGCCGCCCGATGTGGATCTATTCAACAACATAAGCGACTTAACCCTGGATGAACAATACCAAAAAAATACTTTCTACCCCGAGAAATGGGTTGAGGTAATCGACGTACAGAAATTTCGCGACCAACATCTGGCCATTATACAGATACATCCCATCCGTTTCAACCCGGTTACCAGGCAGATACTCGTTGCTCAATCGCTGCATTTTAAACTAGAAGCCAATAGCTTAAAAAAAAAGCTTGGTGGCAGTGGCCCTGGTTCTGATTACCTAGTGTTAAGCCCTCTGACCTTTGAGGCGGCAGCTCAAAAGCTGGCTAACTGGCGCAGTAAATGCGGGTACACCAGCACCGTTACGACAGCAGCCAGCTGGACACCGGAAAGCATTAAAGCAGCCATAAAAGATTATGATATTACTAACGGGAAAGCACCTGATTACCTCTTGTTACTTGGTGACCATGAACAAATGCCCGCCGAATCGAAATACCGGGAGGACGATGGCGAAATGAAGCTTTACGTCACCGACCTTTATTACGCTTGCCTGGATGGAGCCGACGACTATCTTCCCGACATGGCCTACGGCCGATTACCGGCTGCCTCGCCCAAGGAAGCCCTCCGCCTGGTGGATAAAATCATAAATTATGAGCAACACCCACCGACCAGCGACAACTACTATAAAAATGTATTAGGCTGCGCTCAGTTTCAGGATGAAGATGAGGATGGATATGCCGACCGCCGGTTTACGCAAACCAGCGAAGAGGTGGGCGACTATTTAAAATCGAAAGGCTACAATTACCAGCGCGTGTATTTTGCCGAAGAAGGGGTGAAACCTCAATACTACAACGACGGCAAATATTCATCAGGTGAAGCCCTGCCCGATGAGCTGCTACCTGCCAATGGGTTTCAGTGGGATGGCAATGCCAATCAAATAATCGCTGCCATCAACGAGGGCTGTTTCTTTAGTTTTCACCGCGATCACGGCCTCACATCAGGACTAGGTTGGTCACACCCTAATTTTACCACCGAGCACATCGATGATTTAAACAATACCGAAACGCCCACATTTTTATACAGCATCAATTGCCATTCAGGAAAATTTAATATCCCAAAAAGTTTTGGAGAGAAAATGCTTTTTCACGACCGTGGCGGTGCCATAGCAGTATTCTGCGCGTCCAACACCAGTTTTAGCGGCTATAACGATGCCATGTTCATTGGCATGGTCAATGCCTCATGGAACACTCCCGGCATCGTATCAGATTATGGTCCCAATAACCCGGGGTACGACGATGACAACCCACAGATGCTGTCACTGGGTCACATTTTGAACTATGGCAAATTGCAATCACTCACTCAGTGGTCGGGCAATGCCGATACCCATCAGCATATTTTTGAGCTCTTTCACCTACTGGGCGATCCTGCCATGTTATTACCCTTATCAAAACCAACGCCCCTGGAAGTGCAGTGCGACGATTGGTTTAACGCCTCAACAAGCCTCTTCAACATACAACTGCCCGAGAATACCGATGGCTACTGCAGCATATCCCAACCCGATGATAAACTCATCTTTTCGCAGGCCATTAGTGGCAATACCCTGTCGCCTAACCTGGAAGGCATCACAGCCGACTCGCTACAGATCGTAATCACAGCCGATGGGCACAAGCCCTTTATCAAATGGATTAAGTACAGCCGGCCTCACTTGCAGCTTGCCAAAAAAATTGAATTATCGCCCCTAAATATTGATCAACTGCCTTATAATCATAAAGTAAGCTTATTAAATACGGGTCTGGGCAGCACACAGGTAAACACCATTACGGCCAACAATACCACCATTGGCTTTGATGTGCCGGCCAACAAGGTGATTGAGGAAAATGAATCCTGGTCGTTTGACTTCATCATCCACAACACAGCATCTGGTCAATACCGCGACACCCTATTTATAGAAACAAATCTGAAAAAATATTCCTTGCCTGTACATTATCTGGTGGCCACAGTGCCCAAGGAGACTACTCTTGAAGGCCTACTGTCAAAGGCACAATCGCCCTATTATTTCAATCGAAACATTACAGTAGAAACCGGCAGGTCCCTGGTTATCGAAGCCGGTGTTGAAATACTTTTTGCAAACAACGCATCATTAACCGTGTACGGGGCATTGGAAGCTCAGGGCACAGAATCGGAACCCATTTACTTTGCCCCCGCGGGACAAATCAACTGGAGTGGCCTGCGTTTATTGAGCAACACAACACAAAGCTGCCACTTTGAGCATTGCTATTTTGTAAGTGCAGGTCACACAACAAGTGAAGGTGGAGCCGTACTCATTAATAATTACCGTGATGTGGTGTTTCACAACTGTTACTTTAGCAACAATACGGGCGATAAAGGAGGCGCCATATACGCAACCAATACCTCAGCACTCATCAAACAATGCTCCTTTACCAACAATAAAGCCGATAAGGGAGGCGCCCTCTATTTGGACGATGCAGGACTCAGCATCCATAACACCATTTTTCATACCAACCATAGCATCACTTATGGGGGTTCGGCGGGTGCCATATACTGCTCAGCTTCCAATCCCCTTATCGAGGGTTGCCTCTTCTATAACAATTATGCACCTTTTGCCGGCGCCATTTACTTACGCGACAATAGCGGCGGTCAGCTGATCAATAACACACTCACCATGAACCTGTCGAATTACGGAGCCGGACTGCGCTTTAAGAACGAAAGCAATACCCGGGTGTATAACACAGTTTTGTGGGATAATGTAGCTTTTTCGGGCGGCAGTGAAATATATACCTACGAAGATTGTGAGCCGATGTTTAGCAACTGCATCATCAAAGGCGGAGAGTCACACATTAGGGTATATAAAGACTTGAGCTTTAACGGTTCACTGCACGATTGCCGCATTGACAATCCTCAGCTGATAAAGGAGTCTGCAATGCCATATCGAATTGGTACTACATCAGTAGCCAAGGATGCCGGCACCTCCGACATTGCTCAGTACACTTTCCCTGACACCGATTTGCAGGGAGGTGAGCGCATACGCCACGGAGGCATTGACATTGGAGCCTATGAATTTCAGAACTATGCACCCACAGCCATACAACTTAGTTGCGACAGCACGCTCAGATCTATTGCGCCCGGACAATGCCTAGGTTTGCTAAGTGCCAGCGATAAAGATGCGGACGATGTGCATAGCTATTCGCTTTTGAACATGCCTGCCCGCGATTATTTTACCATACGCAAGGATTCGCTCATCAGCATCCAATCGCTGACAGACTATGAAGCAGCAAGCATAAATCTAGACATTGAATGCAACGATAATGGCTTTGATCAATTAAAGCACCAGCAATCTCTCGAGCTAAAAATTATAGATGGTAATTTGGCACTTCGCAGGTCGTTAACACCTATTCAAACCACCAATTTCCCCAAAGACAGCACTGTTGCTCTCCGGGAATATTTTGTAACATCGCCAGCCAATGCCACATTGCAATTCAACCTTGGCCAGGCATCCATGCCCACGGTGGCCGATGCCACGCTGAGCAATGGGCAACTTCTGCTGAGCTATAAAGATGTGGGGGTTTCACGATTGACTCTAAGCGTAAGCCTCGATGACCATACACTGCAACTGCCCTTTGAAATACAGGTACTGGGCCCCACTGCCATCCACGATCAATTAGAAAACCACATAAGTATTTATCCTAACCCCTTTGCTAAACAACTGTTCGTAAATAACATGAAGTCCTCGGGGCATGAACAGCTCACTATTGAAATATTTAACCTAAAGGGGCAACTCGAATATAGCAAACAGATTCAGGCAGATGCTGCCGCAACAACAGAACTTCACGTGGGGCATATTGCAGCAGGTATGTACATTATAAAAGTGCGTACAGCAGACAAACAGATTTTCCAAAAGCTGATACTAAAACGTTAGCATGAACTATCTTTATGTCAATTATTGATCGGACGTTTTTTCAATAAAATGCCGGAGATTAGCCATTTAATCTCCGGCATTTATCTTAAGCAGCATAAATTGTATGCGATTCTTATGATTATCCTATGGTAACGTTAAGCTATCAATGGTAGCTAATCTAACTTTAATCCTTTGCGAATCTCTAATTCAACATTTTTATCCCACAATCGCTTCACTATCTCATCGGCTTTTTGCTGATAAGTAACAGCCATTTCCTCATTGCCGGTTTTACGGTATAGCTGCACCAGCGAGTAAATCGCTGGAAGGTGCAAATCATTAACTGTTAGGCAGGTTTTCAATTGTTCAATACTGTCATCGTAAAAGCCAGCAGCTTCAAGCTTTTTGGCATTAGCCAGCAGCCGCTCAATATCCGAAATATCTTTCTCCATCTTAAGATTCAGAATATTTTCCGACTTGGTAACAACTACTGAACAGGGCAAATCACGAATAACCAACTCGGTGACACTACCCAACAATAAACGCTGAAAAAAAGTTTTTCCGGTGGCTCCCATAAACAGCACATCAACCTTTTTTTCAGTCGCAAAATCAATAATTTTCTGATGCGGTTTACCGCGTAGGATCAAGCACTCATATTCAACATCAACAAAACTAAAAGTCTCCAAAAAGGCTGCAAAACTATCACTATTCTCCCGCTCCAATTCCTTATTCTCCTCTTCATAATCTACCGAATATCGTATTGAGTAAAGTTCATCCAATGGCTCAAACACATTCACAACATATAGTTTAGACTGAAAAATACGGGCAATTTTAATGGCATTGATTAAGGCTCGACGCGAGGCTTCGGAATAATCAACAGGACACAAAATCGTTTTGGGTGTACCCTGCGTTGCTTCTTGAACAACCCATACGGGCTTTTCCGATTTACGAATCAATTTTTCTGCCAGGTAATCTATGGTTTGATGGTTTTCAACAATATGAAAATTATTGGGAATCAATATCAGGTTTGCACTTTCCCTTTCAGCCGCTGATATGATTTGCTCAAAAATATTACCGTAGGCAATGTGCTTTTCAGCTTCCAGGTGCTGCTCCTTAACTTCGGTAATCACCTTTTCAAAATCTTTATCAACATAGCGACTTAATATCTCTTTCACCTTCTGCGAACGGGCTTCAGTAGGCAATACATGCAACAGCAATAAACGGGATCCGAATTTTTTGGCCAACTCCATTGCCAGGGTCAACTGATTATTGGCAGGTTCACTGACCTGTATCGGTACTAATATCTTATCCAGCAGCTTCATAGGCTCTATTTTATTATCTAAACATTAAGGCAAATACTTTTGTTTAGGCATTGAGATTTGAAGATTATTAAGTCGATTGTATTATTTTTTTGTATTTTGAAATACTATTTTAAACACATAAACCTTTGAACCATGCAAACACTTAACCTGAATGGCTACGCACTACCAATATTAGGACTTGGCACCTGGAAAAGTACTCCGGGCGAAGTCTATGAGGCTGTTAAAGCAGCTATAGAAATCGGTTACCGCCACATTGATTGTGCTGCCATCTACGGCAATGAAAAAGAAGTTGGCAAAGCCATCAACGAATGCATCAAAGCAGGCTTGGTTAAACGCGATGAGCTTTGGATTACTTCCAAACTGTGGAATAATATGCATGGTAACGAGAATGTGGTACCCGCCCTGCAGAAAACTCTTAATGACCTGCAGCTCGAGTATCTGGACTTATATCTTATACACTGGCCCATAGCTCAGAAGAAAATGTTTGTAGCCGCCACGCGTGCCTCGCATTTTTTATCGCTGCAGGAACAGCCCATCGCCAACACTTGGGAAGGCATGGAGCAAGCAGTGGAGCAAGGTCTGACAAAAACCATAGGTGTAAGTAACTTCAGTGTAAAAAAGCTTAAAGACCTGATGACCGTCGCACGCATTAAACCTAGCCTCAATCAGGTAGAGGTGCACCCCTATTTTCAGCAGGATGAACTGGTTAACTATTGCCACAACAACAATATTCAGGTAATGGCCTACTCACCTCTGGGTTCTGCCGATCGCCCGAAAAGCTTCAAGGCAGCTGATGAACCCGTATTACTTGAAGATCCCATCATTGCCAAGTTAGCGGATAAAGTGAATGCAACGCCTGCGCAGGTCATACTTGCCTGGAACCTGCACCGGGGCATCTCTGTTATTCCCAAATCGGTGAATACCGCACGCCTACAGCAAAACCTGGACGCTCTGCAAGTAAAGCTTAAACCGGCCGACATGGAAGTATTGAAGATGATTGACAAAAACCGTCGCTATGTTGACGGCAAATTCTGGGTAGTACCTGAGGGGCCCTATACACTCGAAAACCTGTGGGATGAGTAATCTGTGAGCTAAAATCATTACTTTCGCAGCCCGGAACAAAAATGATTTAATACATGCTCAACTTTAAAATTAATGAAGCAAGCTGCACACAGTGTGGTCTGTGCGCTAAGGAATGCCCCATGTTGATTATCGATGGCAAAAAAGGTATTCCTGAAATCAAGGTGGGAAAGGAAAAGAACTGTATCCGCTGTCAACACTGCTTAGCCGTATGTCCTAGCGGCGCCTTGTCTATTTTCGGCAAAGAAGCCAAGAACAGTGTCAAAACATCCGACCCTATGCCTGATGCAGAAGAGCTGTCCCGGCTAATAAAAACACGACGATCGATAAGAAAATTTAAAAAGGAGACGCTTGACTCTACTTGTATAGAACAATTACTGGAAGCCGCTGCTTATGCGCCTACCGGTCATAATAAAAATGAGGTATTGCTGTCTGTAACCTACACACAGGAAGAACGAAATAAAGTACGTGAACTGATATACAGCGCCTTGAAAAAGGCAAGTGATGCGGGCTCAATAAAGCCGGATCAGGCCATATTTAACCGTTTTCAGGCCATTTGGCACGATAAGGGTATTGATGTAATCTTCCGCGATGCACCGCATATCATTTTTGCATCGGCACCAGAAAGCAATAGTAATGGACAATCTGATAGTGTAATAGCCCTCAGCTACCTTGAATTACAGGCCAACGCCATGGGTATTGGTACATTGTGGAATGGCTTTGTAAAAATGATAATGACCGATATTGCACCTGAACTAAAAAATCAATTGGGCATCCCTGCAGAGCATGCCATTGGTTATGTAATGGTATTGGGGTATCCCGGCGTTAAATATGCCCGAGGCATACAGTCCGAGGGGCTTAATTTGAACCGCATAAAGCTGTAATGCTGATTATAATTATGATTTCCTTCATGCGTGCGTTTAATCATTTTATACACCTATCGCAACAACTATTTTAGCAGTGCTAATTCAAGGCGATGGAAATGATGAAATGAGCCACTAATATCTATATTCACGCAAATGGATGTTGTTTTCTGGCAAGTTCCATGTGGCCATTGAAAGAAAATATAATCACATGAAAAAAACGGACAAAAGATATACCGATTACGTTAGCATTTTACACGAAGAGCTAATGCCTGCAATGGGATGCACCGAGCCCATTGCCATTGCTTATGCGGGTGCCATGGCACGTAAAATATTGGGCTGTGTGCCGGACCGTGTGGTCGTGGAAGCCAGCGATAACATTATTAAGAATGTGAAGAGCGTGGTGGTGCCCAACACCGGAAATCTTAAAGGCATAGAGGCAGCTGTGGTGGCAGGAATCATTGCCGGAGATGCCGATAAAGTGCTGCAGGTAATTGCTACCGTTACTGATGAACAACGCCAAAACATGGCTGATTTTCTTCAGCAGAAAGAAGTAAGGGTAACTGCTTCCAAAAACGATATTATCTTCGACCTGGTTGTAAACGTTTATGCCGGCGAATCGTGTGCGGCAGTGCAAATATCGCATTATCACACCAATATTGTGCGCATTACTAAAGATGGTGAAACCACACTATATAACCACCATTGTGATGATTTAAACACCAAGCACAAGACGGATCGTTCCATAATGAGTGTGGAAGATATCGTGGCCTTTGCCGATGCCGTTGACGTTAATGATGTGAAGGACGTACTTCTTCTTCAAAAAGAACACAACATGGCCATTGCCCAAGAAGGCATTAAAGGTAACTGGGGTGCTAATGTGGGTTCTGTTCTGCTCCAAACCTGGGGTGATAAGGATATTAAAATACGTGCAAAAGCCATGGCAGCAGCAGGCTCCGATGCCCGGATGAGTGGATGTGAGCTGCCTGTAATGATTGTATCGGGCAGTGGTAATCAAGGACTGGCTGCCTCGGTGCCTGTTATTGAATATGCCAAAGCGCTCAACAAAGATGAGGATACATTGCTACGTGCCCTGCTGGTGGCCAACCTGGTAACCATACATCAGAAAACGAGTATCGGACGCTTGTCAGCCTTCTGTGGCGCTGTATCGGCCGGTGTAGGTGCGGGTGCTGGTATCACCTATTTGTATGGTGGTCGCTACAAAGAAGTGGCTCATACCATTGTTAATGCATTGGCCATTGTGTCGGGCATTGTGTGTGATGGTGCTAAACCTTCGTGTGCCGGTAAAATAGCATCGGCCGTGGAAGCCGGTATTTTGGGCTACCACATGTACAAAAATGGCCAGCAATTCTATGGTGGAGATGGTCTGGTAGTAAAAGGTGTTGAAAACACTATTAAAAACATAGGACGCTTGGGAAGTGTGGGTATGCGCGAAACAGACAAGGAAATTATACGCATGATGCTGGGCGAATAACACATAAACGGCCTAAGACGAAAGTCAACATGCTGCACCGATAGCCAATAATGACCTTATCTGCTGTTGTGCATATAAATTAAATCACCTTAAAGCCCATGTTCTATGCGAGCATGGGCTTTAAGGTAGTATAAAAGTAATTACTAAAAATCATCGACCATACGCAACAACACAGGTACCAGGGACTCGCCCAATTTAATGGATCGCTGCGGTGACCAACCCAGCAGCTCATCGGGCAGATCATCATTTTGCTTGAAGGGCATTTCCAATGTTTGGGATAAACAGCCGAAAGTCTCTCCCAGATTCTTGGAGCCAACCATCAGATTGGCCTGCCCCGGCTCATTCTTTGGATAACCATATTCCTTCTGCATATCCGGATTAATGGCCATCCAATTGCTGATAAAGTCATCACTCAGCTTTTGCAGCCGGGCATCAAAAGACGGAATGCCCTCTATACCTGAGATAAAATTATAGGGTAATCCTTCGTCGCCGTGCACATCCAGCACAAAGTCCACTCCGGTGGCCAGCATCTTCTCCTTCACGTAGTATACCTCCGGACTTTTCTCCACACTTGGCGTCGCCCACTCACGATTCAGATTAACACCCTTGGCATTCACCCGCAGGTTACCCAATATACTACCATCCACATTCATATTGGGCACCAGATAAAAATTGGCTTTCTGCAGTAATCGTTGAGTGACGGCATCTTCCTCATCCAGCAAACGATCGATAAGCCCCAGCATAAACCATTCGGCCATGGCCTCGCCCGGGTGCTGACGAGCAATTACCCAAAGCTTCTTCTTCGCAGGATCATCATCGCCAATGCGCAATAGATCAATGGGTCGCCCCTGTATCGTTTGGCCAATACAGGATAGCCGGCAGTTGGCATATTGCTGGGCATCATTTATCAGGTCGAGATGCTGCTCATACGAGAACGGGGCAAAATAGGCGATGTAAACCGTATCGCACTCCGGCGTAAACTCAATATACAAGGTATGACCATCGAAACGGGTGGGGGCCTGAAACCAGGTTTCACGATCGTAGGACACGCGTGCCTGATAATTATCCCAACCCTCGGGATAGGCAGCCTCTCCGGCATTTATCAGTTTAAAAGTACAATCCTTATCCTTAGCACCTTGAACACGAAAATAGAACCACTGCAAAAAATCGGAATGCGTATCTTTTCGAATTTTTAATTGAATATCGTTGGGATTATCGGCACTGATTAGCTCAATATTACCGGCATCAAAAGTAGAAGAAATGAAAATTGACATATTGCTAAATGTTTATGTTCTCAATAAAGTCCATCACAATATTTCCAAAGTTGGTCATAAATAACTTAATGGCCATCGCCAACAAAATAATTCCAAAAAACTTTTTCAACACATAAATACCGCCCTGACCAATCACTCGTTCCACAACCTTTGTGGCCTTTAACACGCCAAAAACCACCACAATATTCAGGAACAAAGCAATAATGATATTAATAGTGGCAAACTCGGCCCGCAACGACAGCAAAGTAGTGAAAGAGCCGGCACCGGCAATCAAAGGAAAAGCAATGGGTACAATGGAGGCGCCGGATGGTGAATCGTGTTTGAATATCTCCACGCCCAAAATCATTTCAAAAGCCATGATAAGTAGTACAAAGGAGCCGGCAATGGCAAAAGACGAGATATCAACACCAAACAAACCCAAGAGTGCCTCCCCCACAAACAGGAAAACAATCATAATGGTAAAGGCTACCGAGGTAGCCTGAAATGCTTTAATGGGCCCGCTTTTCTTCTGCAAATCAAGAATAATGGGCAGAGAACCCAATATGTCAATCACTGCAAATAATACGATAAAGGCTGAAATAATTTCCAAGTAGTGTATATCCATGGTGTGAGTTTTTAACAAAGATAAGCAGTTAACAGTAACTATTACGGCTTAGCCTATAAGAAGAAAACATGTTTTTTGACACACATAGCTCAATACCTTACCTACTTTAATTTTATTTATTTATAAAAAACGAATACAACATGTCCTCTTAGCAGAAGATATTAGAACGCTGGGTGAATAGGTAAAAATAATGCGAAGTAAGGGTGTACTTAATTTTACAAGTCGCTATAAAAAATTAAGCGCAGCCAATGCCGAAGAACTGGATTCACAGTCGAAGCTGTTAAAAAATCTCATCAACTACTTCAAACTGGAAGAGTAAGATTAAATGTTACATAAATTACCAAAGGCCCCGGTGCACTTCGCATAGCCGGGGCCTTTGTCATTCACAAACAAAAAATAAAGGCAATCATCATCATCTTTCGGGCTGGTTAATACCTTATAGCCTATTTAGGCACGCCCAACTTGGTTAAGATATCATTCATCAGGCACCATCGTGTAATGGATGACTGAATGAGATTAAGGGCGACAAATCCGGCTAAGAAAAGCCAGTTTATATTTACAAAGGCACCCAATAAAATGCTTATTAGCACCAAGGTACCAGCTATTGCTCTCACAATTCTTTCTTGCATATTTCATGTTTTTGTGCTTCAACTGTGTTCATCAGCTTTAGCGCGTTACTATTTTTTTATCAGATAAATAACAGCTTTCAATAACTGTATTTTAAGCTACTTACCCTAATACTTTATACTCCTTGTTCAACATCAATAACATAGGCATTAATATTACATTGCGGCATCTCTGCTTTACATTTCAACAAATTTTCCAGCAAACTGTCGGCTTGTTCATTGTCCACAAAAGCGATAAAGGCAATATTATCCGTCCCCTTTGAGACTTGCCCAAACCAGTTTCCGAGTCGGTGCTGCCGCTCCAGTTTACGCATTCCTTTCATTTCTATCTCGTTGTACGAAGGCACCTGATGTTCACTAAAGAACTCCTGCAGGCGCTCTCGGTATTCAACAACAGCAATGGCTATCAATAATTTCATATTCAACAGGATTAAGCGCAGGGGCACTGCTGATTATCGATGTGTGTAATTGGCACAGTGCCCGCGCCGGTTAAACTTAATTTTAATTCAGCTCATCTGATGAGCCTTCTTCTTTGCTACCTTCGGTAAGCGTCTTCATTGCATCACCCTCGTATTTTTTCCGCTCAGTCATAAAATAAATAAGCGGCACAATCAACAGTGTTAATACGGTGGAGGCAATAGTTCCGCCCATCAACGAGATGGCCAGTCCCTGAAAGATAGGATCAAACAAGATCACTACGGCACCAATTACCACGGTTCCGGCTGTAAGTAAGATGGGGGTTGTTCGCACAGCACCGGCTTCGATCACGGCTTCACGCAATGCCACACCTTCATTAAGGCGGATATTCACAAAATCGATAAGCAGAATGGAGTTACGCACCATAATACCGGCCAGCGCAATCATTCCAATCATTGATGTGGCAGTAAAGAAAGCATCGAGCATCAGGTGTCCCAACACGATACCCACCAGCGACAGGGGTATGGCCACCATCATTACAAAAGGAACTTTCAGGTTCTGAAACCAACCCACTATCAGCATATAAATAATGACCAGCACCACGGCAAAAGCGGTACCCAAATCGCGAAATACCTCATAGGTAATCTGCCATTCGCCATCCCATTTCAGGCCGAAGTTATTTTCTACAAAAGGCTGACCATTATAAAACTCCTCTATGCTGTATCCTTCGGGCAACTTAATCTCATCCATGCGCTTACTCATATCCAGGATGGCATAAACTGGACTCTCCAGCTCACCGGCCACATCGGCCGTTACATACACTACCTGCTTTTGATTTTTACGATAGATACTTTTTGCCTTAGGAGCCTCACGGATATTTACCAGATCACCGATCACCACCATATCGCCCTGCTGCGACCTAAGACTTACCTTCTTCAGATCATCGAGGCTGGTTCGATCAGCCTCGTCCAGGCGTAAGGTAATACCCACTTGCTGATGGTCGTTTTCGGCATAGAGCGCCGATACGCGGGCTCCCCGTAAAGCCATATTCATGGCCTGTATAATCTGCTGAGGAGCAATACCACTCAACATGGCTTTTTCCTTATCCACATCAAAAGTGTATTCAAGCTGCTCATCTTCCATCATCCAGTCTATATCCACCACACTCTCGGTATCGGCAAACAATCGTTTCACCTGCTGCGCCACCTCACGCTGTGCTGCGTAATCGGGACCGTAAATCTCAGCTACCAGGGTTGACATCACCGGGGGTCCCGGGGGTACCTCCACTACTTTTACATTGGCATTAAACTTACGCCCGATATCCTGCAATCCTGACCGCAAAGCCTTGGCAATGTCATGCGACTGCAAGTCACGTTCTTTCTTTGATACCAGGTTCACCTGAATATCAGCAACATTGGAACCACGACGCAGGTCGTAGTGACGCACTAAACCATTGAAATTAATGGGCGCCGAAGTACCTACATAGGTCTGATAGTTAGTTACCAGGTCGTGTTGACGAAGGTAAGCGGCTAACTCCTTAGTTACATTGGCAGTTTGCTCAAGGGTAGTACCCTCTGGCATATCAATCACCACCTGAAACTCATTCTTATTATCGAATGGCAGAATCTTAACGGTAACGACCTTAAATAAAAACAGACTGGCGGAGGCAAACAGAAGCACCGTAACCCCTCCGATGAACACCCAGCGTTTCATCGGGCTCTCAATCATGGGGCGCATGGTTTTATCATACAAGCGGTAGATCAGCGTCTTCTCAAGTGAATAGTCCTTTTTATCATCGTCACCATCATCGTGCTTCAGCAGTCGATAAGCCAGCCACGGAGTGATCATCAGGGCCACCAGTAAGGAGAAGATCATGGCAATGGAGGCACCAATGGGCATCGGACTCATGTAAGGTCCCATCATACCCGACACAAATACCATGGGTATCACAGCGGCAATCACTGTAAAGGTAGCCAGTATGGTTGGATTACCCACCTCATCGATGGAACGCAGCGCCGCCTGCCAGAAAGGCAATTGCTTCATTTTAAAGTGGCGGTGCATATTTTCCGCAATAATAATCGAATCGTCCACCACAATACCCGTTACAAATACCAGGGCAAATAGGGTAATACGGTTCAGGGTATAATCCAGGAAATAATAGCTAAACATGGTAAGGGCAAAGGTGATGGGCACAGAGATAAAAACCACCAGACCACCGCGCCATCCCATGGCCAGCATCACCACAAAGGTAACAGCCACAATGGCACCCAGTAGGTGCATCAGTAACTCTCCTACCTTATCCGAGGCTGTCTCGCCATAGTTACGGGTTACCTCCACATTAATATCGGCAGGCAAAAGCTCTTCGCGCAGCACCTCCACTTTCTTATTAATCTGCTCGGCCAAACGCATGGCATCAGCCCCCCGTCGCTTGGCAATGGAAATCGTTACCGCCGGGTATTCGCCGGCATTAACTTGCTGCTGCTCGCTGGCTTGTCCGTATCCAAAAGCCACATAAGCGCTGGGTAAGGCCGGACCATCTTGCACGGCGGCTACCTGATGCAGGTAAACGGGTGACTGCTGATAGACGCCCACCACCAGATTTTCCACTTCGGGAGCCGACTGAAAAAACGAACCGGTTCGCACAGCATACTCCTCGTTATTGCTACTGAAACTACCCGCTGATACCTGCTGGTTAGCGGCCTGCAACTGCTGCGTAATCAGCAAGGGATCGAGGGCAAAAGCCGCCATCTTATCACGATCAAGCGCTACTTTTATTTCTCGATTACGACCCCCTATTACCTTGGTTTCCGACACATCTGTAATTTTCTCTATTTCAGCCGTGAGCTCCTGGGCTACCCGCTTCAGCTGATAGTCATCATAGGTCTCACTCCAAAGTGTCAAGCCCATTACGGGCACATCATCGATGGATCGTGTTTTAACCAGCGGCATGGTAACGCCCGCCGGCATCTTATCCATATTCTTAATCAGCTCATTATACAGCTTAACCAGGCTTCGCTCAATATCTTCGCCCACGTAAAACTGCACGATTAACATGGCCTGCTCCGACATGGACTGAGAGTACACATACTCCACACCCTTTATGTTGGAAACAATTTTTTCAATGGGTGTCACTACCTTCGATTCAATCTCTTCGGGGCTGGCTCCCGGGTACCCAACAAAAATATCGGCGATGGGCACATCAATCTGTGGCTCCTCTTCGCGGGGTGTCAGGTACGAACTATAGACCCCAATGATCATAAAGGCGACCATGAGCAGGGGTGTCAGTTTCGATTTTATAAACATCCGGGCTAAAGTCCCGGCAAATCCTGTTTTCATCGTAATATCATTTATAAGGTTAGGTCATTATTTTATCTGTAATTTGGCACCGTCGAAAAGGCGTCCTTCTGCCGAAAGAATCAATCGATTCCCTTCATTCAGACCGGATAACACCTCTATTTTATCACCATAAGTCTTACCCAGGCGCACCCAGCGCAGCAAGGCCTGACCGGCGTGACTCACTGTCCATACACCCATTAACTGACCCCGTTTTACAATACGGTCGTTGGGAACTAACAATTTACTTTCCTGTCCTTTAAAATGCTGCACATGGGCAAATACACCGCTTCGGATTACATCCTTTTGATCTTCGGCAGGTTGCAAGGCAATGCGTGCATCGAACTGCGATCCTGAGAAACGGCTGGACGGACTAATGTGAGAGATACTACCTTTGATGGCCTGCTTGCAGGCATCGATAAACACCTCTACGGTATCGCCTTTCTCCACCTTATAAATCTCCGACTCGGGTATTTTAGCGCGTACCTCGAATAAACCGGGCGCTTCAATGGCCAGCAGGGGCATGCCCGGATTGGCCATATCACCGCTATCAACAAATTTTTGGGTGATTACCCCATCGTAGGGCGCACGAATATTGGCATAGGACAGCATCTCCACGACCTCATCCTTTGCTTTTTGAGCGGCTTCCAACTGTGCCTTAGTCATTGCCAGATGCACGGTTATATCATCCAACTCCTTTTGCGTAGCACTTTTGCTTTTATACAAGGCCGTGATACGCGAAAAATCCTCTTTGGCATGCTTGTAAGCGGCCTGAGCCTGAATGATATTGGCCTCTACCTGCTTTTCTTTCGCTTGTATGTCGTTACTGCGAATGGCTATTAGCAGCTGGCCCCGGCTTACCTTATCCCCCTCGCGCACCAGTACACGACTAATCTGTCCCATGAGACGGGTACTTAAAGTGGACTGATTAACGGAAGCTACCGATCCGGTGTACTGAAATTTCTTAGCAACGGTTGACGAAGCCAGGGTTTCAGCCTCTACCTGAATGGCCGTTCCCTCTTGTCCGCTATCGCTCTGCTTAGCGCCGCAAGCCTGCATTGCCATGCCTATAATTATAGTAACGATGATTAAATTAAGTGATTTCATTGTTATCGTATTTTTTTGTTTTTGGAATGATTAATTTGATTAACGAAGAGCCTCGGAGGCTAACATCTGGTATTTAAAAACCGCCACATTGTAGTGATAGATGGCGTTCATGTACTTCAGTTGACTCTCTTCTGCCTTTGCTTCGGCCATCAGCAAATCAGAAGTACGCTCCATGCCCTGATGATAGCGGTTGGTGCGTATGCGCATGGACTCATGTGCTTCCTGTGCGGCCAGCTTGTAGCTCACTAGTTGACTCTCGGCCACGGCTATATCACGGATAGCCTTTGAAAGTTCCATATTTTCCTTCTCTACATAATCCTGGTAAGCAATCTGTGCCTTATTATAATGCGCTTTCGACTGCTTATATTTACCCAGGTTGCGCCCGCCATTAAACAGGCGCCATTGCAACTTCAGGCCTACCATGTAACTGTCGGAGTCGAAACCACCCAAATCAGCATCATACATATTGTACATACCAAAAGCATTAAGGCGCGGTGCAAACTTCATCAGGTCGCTCTTCGACATTTTCTTGTGCGCCTCAAGACCATACTGCATGGCCACTACATCGGCACGATTTAGTACGGAGGTGGCATTGTCGAAAGAAAAAGACACTTGTGTGATGGAGTCGGTTATTTGCAAAGGCAGATCAATGGGTCGTCCCATCAGAAAATTCAGGGTCTCCTTCACGCTTTTTACCTTATTCTCTGCTTCTTGCACCCCGGCTACCTGTTCATGGCGACGTACCCGGATGGCCATTACATCTGCCTCTTTCAAATAACCTTGTTCCAGGTTATCCTCGGCCATCGACAGATAGGCCTCGGTAGCCTGATAGGCTTTGTTCATAACTGCCACACGACCTTGCGCCAGCTGCAGTGCATAGTAGGTCTGTTTCACCAAAAAAGCCACATACTCGCGGGTGTATTGCGTCTTTTGTTCGGTGGCTTTAAGCTGATTATTGGCCGCCCCTTTGCCCATCCAGGCATCCACATTAATTAAAGGTTGTTCAATTAGTACTTGTGTGGCAAAATGATTAGTCTGCCCGGGGTCGTTGATCAGTGCAGGATCAAAGTCGGCCATGGTGATGCCCTGCTGCTGCAATTTGAAACCAAAGGCATACAGCGGGTCGTTGGAGCTGCTGTAGGCACCTGATACTTCCACTGCGGGTAAAAAAGCAGCATTGGCTTGTTGGTTTCCAGCCTTAGCAGCCGCCACATCAGCTAAAGACTTGCGAATTTCCCTGTTATTTTCCGAAGCCATATCTAAGGCATCCTCTAAGGAAAAAGCCGTGCGTTCGGCCGGTTCCTGACCAAACAGTGTATAGCCTGTCAGGGTGAAACAGACTACCAGCAAGCTTTTCATGTAATTCATAGTTCTATTATTTTGTTTGTTTATTCCGTTATCGTTTGTGACATTTTCCACGTCACAAACATATATCTAATTTTCTACATATACAACATTCTATATGTGTAGATGTTTAAATTGTTTTTATCTAACTGATAAACTGATCAATAAGATTGAAGTATTTACAGATATCACGATATTTTTATTAAGATAGGAAGAAAAACTTATTTAAGTATATTAAATTCTTAATTTTTAAGAAAAAGTGCCATCATATCCCACAGAAAGTTTTTAAGCTGTATTCTTTAATTATCTTTGCGTCCTATTTAAGAAAGATATGATTGGTAAATACAATACACTCAGAGTCGTAAAAGAAGTAGAATTTGGTATTTATCTCGACGGCGGTGAGCTGGGTGAGATATTACTGCCCATCCGGTACGTGCCCCCCGGGCTAAAGCCCGATGATGAGCTGGAGGTATTTATCTATCTGGATTCGGAAGATCGTGTAATCGCTACCACGGAAGAACCGTATGCCACCATCGGTGAGTTTGCCTACTTGAAAGTAGTATCGGTGAATAAGACCGGTGCCTTTTTGGATTGGGGACTGATGAAGGATTTGCTTGTGCCCTACCGCGAACAGGCTGAACGCATGAAAGAAGGCCAAAGTTATGTGGTGTATGTTTACCTTGATGATGAGAGCCGACGCATAGTGGCTACCTCCAAACTCAACTCGGTGCTGGACAACCTGATGCCTGAATACGAAGAAGGCCAGGAGGTGGAGTTGATGGTAATTGACAAAACCGATATGGGCTATAAGGTATCGGTGAATAATCTGCACACAGGATTACTCTATCATAATGAGCTATTTAAACCTATCAAGATTGGCGACAAGTGCAAAGGGTACATCAAAAAAGTAAGGGAAGATGACAAACTGGATATCACCCTTGAAAAACCCGGCTATGAAAAAATTGGCGGCCTCGCTGCCGAAATACTGGACAAGCTGAATGCCAAGGGCGGTGCGTTAGCCGTTTCGGATAAGAGCCCGGCCGAGGTCATTTACAAAATGTTTGGCACCAGTAAGAAAAACTTTAAAAAAGCCATTGGCACCCTTTATAAGCAACGATTAATTAGTATTGAGGACAATCAAATAAAAATACTGTAAATACTTCAGAATTCTTTATTAACGAATAAAGAGTAAAATTCAAAATTACCATTTAGTTTAACACGGAAAAGAGGAGCACCATCTGGTGTCAGTGAAGAAAGATGAAAAAACTGATTTTAATTTTATTATGCAGCATTACCCTATCAGGGTTACAACTACAAAAGGCCAAAAGTCAAACACCTAACCCCCACACATCAAGTCAAATACACGCATTTAGCATGCAATTGTATAACACAGTTGGCTACACCGATATGGAAGCCAGCTTTTGGTTAACAGCCTTAAAAGATGCCCGCCATAATTTTAACTTACGATTGGCACATGAGCGTTTTGAAGGCCAATATTTTGGAATTGGACTAGGCTACGGTTACGAAGTACGTTTAAACAAGCAGGTACTTTTACCTTATTTCACCTACAATCATGATGTAGAAACCGGGGACAACAGCGCCCTGGTAAATGGCTTGTACTATTCCTATGGCGGTCGCTTTGATTTTGCTCTGGGAACCACTTCGAACTTTGGTGCCATAGGCTATAACAATAATTCATATTGGGTAGATGCCTATTACAATATTAAAGCCTATGGTGGCATTCAGTTGGGAATGGAATACTGTCGTATGAGTGATTCAAATGATGCCTATTATGGTATCATCTTCCAAAAAACACTCTGGAAACGCCGTAATTAGAAAATTACAAATAATCCACGTGCTGGCATTATGCTATGCCACTAGTGATATAAGCAAATAGCATCAGACATAGGTAGGGGCGTAACGAAAAGTTTACGCCCCTTATTTTTAATGACCCAGACAAAGCGCTGCTGTGCAGGCTTGCTTTCTGCAATATGTCAGGACACGATGTACTGAAAAATTTTCATACAGGCTCGTCCTAACGCGCCTAACTATGAAGGGCTAAAGGGCCCTAAGTAAGCGCCAACCAGGAAGCGCTGCTGTTATAATCAACAATGACCTGACTGATATTCTGCGCCGAAAAAGAACTTAAAAGTCGTTGTACATCCTGCTTTAAATGATCTATAGCCCCCTTAGTCAGGTCACTCGCAAACCCTTTATTTCTTAAGGCCAGCACTTGATTCATTGCAATCAGATGGCTAAAAATCTGCCCCATTTCCACCAGCTTACGCTGCGGCATATTTACATTCAAATCAAAGTTAAGTAAATCTTTTACCAGCTGTGCTGCACCCTGCGTTAGTTGATAATCTTTTATAAACCTAAATAAATTGCGCATCTTAAGTTTACGCATTATTTTAAGTACACTCTCTGCTATTTGGGAGTATAACATGTCATTAGAACCTTCGAATATCTGAAAAGGCCGACTATCAACGATACTTCGCCCTGCAATATGATTCAGCGTGTAACCCTTCGCTCCTACTAGCTGTAGTAAACTTTGTGAGGCACCTTGCATCATATCAGTAGATAATGCCTTAACTGCATTGGCTTCAATACCCATCATTGACAAATCGTTTGACAAACCGGCTTTTTCGCTACTATTCGCACAAAATGCTGACACAGTGGTAAAATAGGCTTGCAGCTGACTAATGCGATGCTGCACCTGATCGTAGGCTAACAACGATTTCCCTCCAACAAAACGCAGATTACAATGCTGTATGGCTTCATCGAGCATACGTTGAATAAAGCCAATGGCCATACCCGGAAAAGACATACGGCTGCGATGCAAGAGGTCGAGCATAAACTTAACGCCAGATTGCTCGGGCACCAACTTCTGTACTGCCGGAATATGAACATCAATCTTATTACGACCATAGGGTATTTGATACAAACCAAGGTTGTTGAACAGCTCTTCTACCACAATACCCTGCTTGGGCTGAGTAACATCGCATATAAAAAAATCCAGATCGCGCGCCAAACGATTATTACCTGTATCCTTCCGTGCTGTTAACAACCAAAAATCTGCCCAGCCCGTTAAGCCGGCCCAATGTTTAGTGCCTTTTAAATGGGCACCTTCCTCGTTCTCGGTGTAGGCAGTGCGCATGTTTAAGGCATCACTGCCAAAATCGGGCTCGGTAATCATGAGTCCCCCCATGTTTTGCTGTTGCACAAAGCGCTTGAGCACCTCTTTTTTACTTTCTGTCTGCCCTGCTTTAATTACTGGTTGTAAAAAAAGAGCCATATTAATACCAAAGGTGAGCGAAAGTGCCAGGGACTCGTAAGAGGCTGCAGCCATTAAGGCAATACTCTCACGCGCATCGCCACCAAGACCTCCATATTCGGTAGGTATAATGGCTGAAAAAGGATTAACCGACATGATTTCGCGCATCACAAACGGCGGCATACCTCTGTTGGCGCTCCACTGCTCAATATCGCTGCGCTGGTGATACACGCTTTTCATTTTCTCCTTTAATGCAGTGATAAGCTGATCAAATTGCTTACTGGGCTGCGCCTTTTCAAATTCTAACTTTTCTGATTCTTGCATGGACACTTCTTATAGAAATACACCGATTCGCTTTTAGCAATATGCCTATTCTAGCCAAGACCTAAAAATATTCGTATGTATCTCATTAATTAATAACTGCACGAATGTATTCATTATTTTTACACTTTACGCACTTAAGGATGTTTTTATCCCTTATTGTGATTTATTCAAAAAAAAGACCTGCTGGTTGAAAAATCAGCAGGTTCTTTCCTATGATTAGTCTTAGTTTTTAAAAATACAGGTCGCGCTCGCCGGCCTTGATGCGTTCAAGGCGCTCGTTCAGCTTGCTCTTAAAACGTTCGTCATCATAGTCGCGTAAGCTATCCTCAATCAGCTTATATCCCTTTTCTTTGGTTGCCGGGGGCGCATAATCCTCAAGATACTCGGCCAGTGTAAGCAAGGCGTTGGGCTGACAGAAGCGTTTGATAAATCCGGGTACCGAAAACTCCATAAAATGTTCGCCGGTGCGCTTCAGGCGGTAGCAGGCGGTACAAAACGATGGGATATAACCATCTTCCACCAGCTCTTCCATCACCTCGTTTAAAGTGCGGTTATCACATATCTCAAACTGCTCGTGATCCAGGTTCTGTTGCTCCTTATGGCTGGTATAGCCCTTCATCTCAATATTGGTACCGCCATCAATCTGCGACACTCCATACTGCAATATCTCATCGCGTATAGAGCCGGGCTCGCGTGCTGTTAATATAAGTCCGGTATAGGGCACAGCCAAACGCAACACAGCTACCAGCTTGGTAAAATCAGCATCGCTAACGGCATATTGTTTATCCACCTCAAAACCGGAGGCTGACTGTATACGCGGAAATGAAATGGTGTGCGGCCCCACATTATAAACCGCCTCAAAGTGATTGACATGACGCAGTAGCCCCAATACTTCAAAACGCCAGTCGTAAAGTCCAAACAAGGCACCGATACCCACATCATCGATACCGGCTTCCTGCGCACGATCGAGACTTGCCAGGCGCCAGTCGAAATGTTTTTTCGTTCCCTTCAGGTGCACCTTTTCGTAGGTAGGCCGATGATAGGTCTCCTGAAAGATTTGATAGGTACCAATACCGGCTTCTTTCACTATTTTAAAGCCTTCCACATCCAGCGGTGCCGCATTGATATTCACACGGCGAATCTCGCCATTGCCACTCTTCACACCATACACCATCTTCACCGTATCGGCAATAAAGCGGGCATCGTAGCGCGGGTGTTCGCCATAAACCAGAATCAAGCGCTTATGGCCAGCATCTTCAAGCGCCGTTACCTGATTAATAATATCCTGCTTGCCCAGGGTAATGCGTTCCTGCTTTTTATTGCTACTGCGAAAGCCACAATAAGCACAGTCGTTAATACACAGATTACCGATATACAAAGGCGCAAATAACACAATGCGCTTCCCATACACCTGCTCTTTTAATTGCTTAGCCGCCGTTTTGATTGCCTCCACCATTTCTGGCTCATTGGCATTAACCAAAATAGCTGTCTCAGCCAAACTCAGGCGGTTCTTAGTAAGCGAACGGGCAATCACCTCATTCACCTGCTCCATAGTTGGCTGCTGATGGCTGTGCAGAATCTCATGAATCTCATCGGCATCGATAAAATTCTCCATGGCTTTATCGGCCAATTTATATTGCTGTGTGTGATAGATTATTGACATGGGCATTGCGTTTATCGGATGTTACTATACAGCACATCGGTCAATCAAAATTAGCGCTTTTAGGCTAATTCAGGCAATATATTACCCAAATTATTTCCTGAATATTCTCATATAATCTACAGCCATTTTAACCATAACATAGATTTACTTACACTGGACAAGCCAGAAAAGCACAAGGCATCATGACTTGATTATCAGGATCATTGGCAGCTTACTCATATTTTCTGCCAAAAAACACACGAATTTCAATTGTCAGTCACTAATACTCAAAACGATGTAAAAACGAGTGCATGGTAACCTGATTACAAATGAAATTGATTAAAAGCCAACTGGTGCACGAAAGCTATTCATCTGCATCATTTGCATCTGCTGTTGTTGCATCATCCACATACCATTGTTAGCCGAAGGTGTAGGGCCATAACCACTTACTCCGATATAGATTGGAACAATTACTTCTGCCATCACCTTGGTTTCATTGTGCTTGGCAATACGGTAACTAAATGAGCTTTTATTGATATGCAGAAAACCATTAATTACAGCATCCAATTTTGTATCAATCGCATTTAATGCATTAAGTTCCTTCAGTTGTCCTTCTTCATCTACTACAAAACGTGCTAAAACAGTTCCCTGCGGGAAGCTCTTCCAATCCATTGATAATATTTGCTGTTTCAGGTTAAAATCGTTGAATCCATTAATTTTTAAAGGCCGATCGCAATATTGATAAACCTTACCCCCATCATTATTACGATAGAAAACTTCTTTCAACTGATAAGCTCTGAATTTTAAATAACATTTACGTTTCCTCACCTCATCATAGATCGTCTCTTCTCCATTTCCGTTATCATCAAGCAGATTATTGCCCAGACTGTCGCATACAGTTAAATAATAGGTGGTCATTTCTTTATCATCTTCCGGTTGAGAAAAATTACGACGAATTGCACCTGCCAATTCAGCTTTACTCCACTCATCATCATCCTTACTAATCCATTTTTTATACCAATCAATAACCGATTGTTTCTTTTCTGCAACCTGTTGCACAATGTCATAATGTAAATTCCCATTTGAATAAAAACGCCGTTCTGCAATCTCCCTTCCCTCCTCGTTAACAACTATTTTCCTCACATTTCCGTTGGGAAAATAATAGGTACTGGTCTCGCTTTTCTCATAAGGAAGAATATTTTTATAGCAATGCTCCATTACCGAAAGGCCCTCCATGCTACTAAATGAGAGCTGCCAATACATCTTTCGACCGATATTCGCCCGGTACTTTGCAGCATCCTTATCCTCTGTTTCTACCATATAGTGGGTAAATAATAGAGGATGTCCTGCCTTACGCTTATCCTCAAAGCTCCTTTTACGAAAATACTCACGAATTTCGGCATCTTCCGGTTTATTTATCCGATTTGTAGAACTATACAAGGGGCTAATATCCTTTTTCCACTCAGGATTATTATCAGATACATCCTTAATAATATTATCATTTGGCTTGTGCAACAGGTAATAAATATTTACCTGCTGACCATTACTTTTTATATCAACAAACTTACAGATACTACAATCATTCTCTTCTCCCAGCACTTCAGCAAACTCCGGCTTTTTAAAGCTGATTAACTTTATATTATCATTCATCGAAAACTCCCCGCGCTTTTTTATCACATCGAAGTTTTGAATTACGGTAAATGTATCCTGCTGAATAGTAAAACCTAAACAATCTTCCGCTTTCAAGCGCTTGTTTCCTCCTATATCTGACTTCCTGGGCTTGTAAACTAATTTTCTACCATTCATTGAATACTTCACCAGTCCGTTTAAGATTTTTCCATCCTTCAGATATATCTTACCCGGCAAAAAGGAAGTTCCAACACTGAAAGTCATTTCAATTGGATCAAGGGGTGAATAATCAGGGTCGATATAGTTATCACTAATCTTTCCACATTGATCTACAAAAAGAGAGGCTTTTCGAAATGGATCATCGCTTGTTTGGGCCAAAATTAAATGCGCCAGAAAAAGGAGCATTAGAGGAAGTATTTTCTTTAACATAGTATGATGATTTGGTTAGATTTGATTAAAAGACTAGCAGCAGGGAAGTCAAAAATGCCACAACTTCTCGCGAAGCAAGAAAAGCCCAAAAGACGCAAAGTGATGACTAGTGCACTTTGCGTCTTTTTTAGCAGGCATAGTGAGGAAATTCTATTTCAGATCTCCCCCTCTATTTTGAAACAGCTTTTTTATCGGTATTCTTCCAAAATACCCTTCACATCTTCGGCAGCCACACGGCCATATACTTTTTCGCCCACAGTAACAACTGGCGCCAAACCACAGGCACCCACGCAACGCAGGCAGCTGATTGAGAATTTACCATCTTGTGTTGTCTCGCCCACTTTGACATTCAGGTGACGCTTAAACTCATCCAGTACTTTCTCAGCGCCACGCACATAACAAGCCGTACCCATACATATAGAAATGGGGTGCTCGCCTTTGGGTATCATGGAGAAGAAAGAATAGAAGGTAACCACACCATAAACATGGGCCACCGACACATTCATTTCGCTGGCTACCAGCTCCTGCACCTCAGCCGGCAGATAGCCAAATAACTCCTGGGCTGCATGCAAGGCGTTGATCAGCTCACCACCTTCATTGCCAAGTCGCTTGCAGACACCTTTTAACTCTTCCACCTTAGCGGCGGGTAATTTTATATTTGCCATTTTTACTTTTTTTTATTCGTCAGATATGAATACGAGTAATGAGATAAAAACTATCTCACTACCCGGTACTTAGTACTGTGTATTACGATTAAATTTCAACCTTCTTTTTCTTATCGTAATAATGCGTGTGCAATAGCTCGTGCGATTTATGACCACAAGGCTCGCCTAAAAACTCCTCATACAATTTGGCGATAAAAGGGTTTTCGTGCGACTTACGCAGCACCTTGCCCCGATCTTCTTCATAGATGGCACGCTGACGCTTCTTTAATATTTCCACATCGCCATGGTGATAAGGCTGACCACCTCCACCGATGCAACCGCCCGGGCACGCCATTATTTCAATGGCATGAAACTGCGACTTGCCGGCTCTAATATCCTCCAGTAACTTGCGCGCATTACCCAAGCCGTGGGCAATACCAATATTAATGGGCAGGCCGTCGAAATCGATGGTGGCCGAACGAATACCCTCGAAGCCACGCAACTCTTCAAAATCAACTTTGGGCAGGGGCTTTTTGGTTTGCACCTCATAAGCCGTCCGCACAGCCGCCTCAATAACACCTCCGGTAGTTCCGAAGATAACAGCCGCACCGGTTGACTCACCCATGGGCTGATCGAAATCATCCTCTTCCAGGGCTTCAAAATTGAGGTTGGCATTGCGTATCATCTGCGCCAGCTCACGGGTAGAGATGGACAGGTTAACATCGGGGTCGCCATCTACTTTAAACTCATCGCGCGAGCACTCATATTTCTTGGCCAGGCAAGGCATTACCGACACCACTACCACATCTTTACGCTCCTTCTTCAGCTGATCGGCAAAATACGTTTTGGCAATGGCGCCAAACATCTGCTGTGGCGACTTGGCAGTGGACGGAATATCAATCATATCGGGGAACTGATGCTCAAAGAAATTGACCCATCCGGGACAGCAGGAGGTTAAAATGGGCAGCTTCACATCCTTATCCCCGTTCAGATGAGCATTCAAGCGCCCTAACAGCTCAGTGCTTTCTTCCATTATGGTGAGGTCAGCCGCAAAATCAGTGTCAAAAACATGGTCAAAGCCCAGCTTGCGCAATGCCGACACCATTTTTCCGGTTACCAAGGTACCCGCTTCCATGCCAAACTCCTCGCCCAAAGCAGCACGTACGGCAGGCGCTGTTTGCACAATCACTGTCTTAGTGGGATCCACAATGGCATCCATCACCTTCGCCGAGCTGTCACGCTGTGTTAAGGCACCCGTGGGGCATACCGCCACACACTGACCACAGAAAGTACAGGCCGAGTGATCCAGATCCATCTCAAAGGCCGGTGCCACCACCGACTCAAATCCGCGGTTAATGGCTGAGAGCACACCCACCGTCTGTACTTCGTTACAGGCCGTTTCACAACGACGACACATGATGCACTTCTCCATTTCGCGCACGATGGCCGGTGACTCGTCACTCTTGTAAGTATTTTTCTCACCCTGATAGCGTACCTCACGGATACCCAGCTTCTGGGCCAGCGACTGCAAGTCGCAATCGCCCGACTTGGCACACACCAAACAGTCGAAGGGATGATCAGACAGGATTAACTCCATGACTGTACGGCGGGCATTGACAACACGCACCGAGTGGGTATTTATCTGCATACCTTCGGTACACTCTGTTTTACAGGCCGGTGCCAGATTACGACGTCCTTCCACCTCCACCACACACACCCGGCATCCACCGGGCTTGTTCTCAAAGTTCATATCATCCAGCTTCATATAACACAAAGTGGGTATATCCACCCCGATGTTTTTAGCTGCCTCCAATATGGTAGTGCCTTTCTCAACAACTACCTTTTTATTATCTATGGTTAATTGAACGATTTCCATTCTTTTACGCTTTAATGGGTTATAAACTTGCCGGTTTACTGAATGCTGATGGCGCCAAACTTACATTTTTCATAACAGGCTCCGCACTTAATACAGATGGCCTGACTGATGACATGCGCTTCCTTCTTATCACCGGTAATGGCATCCACCGGACAAACACGTGAACACAGGGTACAGCCGATACACTTTTCAGCATCGATTACGTACTGCATCAGCGATTTACACTGACCCGCCGGACACTTTCCTTCGTGTACGTGCGCCTCATACTCATCCATAAAATTCTCCATGGTTGACAGCACAGGGTTGGGCGATGTTTGCCCAAGGCCACACAACGATGTATCCTTGATAACATTACTCAGGTTACGCAATAACACCAGGTCCTGCTCGGTACCTTTGCCTTCAGTTAGTTTTTCCAGCATCTCATACAAACGCTTGTTACCGATGCGACAAGGGGCACATTTACCGCAAGATTCCTCCACCGTAAAGTCAAGGTAAAATTTAGCCACAGACACCATACAATCATCCTCATCCATCACAATCATACCGCCTGAGCCCATCATGGAGCCACAGGCAAGCAGGTTATCGTAATCGATGGGTATATCCAGGTGCTTGTCGGTGAGGCATCCACCTGAGGGGCCACCGGTTTGCACCGCCTTAAATTTCTTACCATCCTTAATACCACCGCCAATATCGAAGATAACCTCGCGCAGGGTGGTTCCCATGGGCACTTCAATCAGGCCTACGTTATTGACCTTACCGGCCAGGGCAAACACCTTGGTACCCTTGCTTTTGTCGGTACCAATGCTGCTGAACCATTCTGCACCTTCCTGTAAAATAACCGGAATGTTGGCATAAGTCTCCACATTGTTAACGTTGGTTGGCATACCTTTGTATCCGCTCTCCGAGGGGAATGGCGGCTTCACAGTAGGTTCACCTCTCAACCCTTCCATGGAATGAATCAGCGATGTTTCCTCACCACAAACAAAAGCACCGGCACCATAGCGCAGCTCCACATCAAAGTCAAAGCCAGTACCAAAAATATCCTTACCCAGCAATCCGTATTCACGCGCCTGACCGATGGCAATCTTCAATCGTGATATGGCCAGAGGATATTCAGCCCGAATGTATATCAGTCCTTTATTGGCGCCCGTGCAATAGCCATTGATGGCCATAGCTTCGAGCACCGAATGAGGATCGCCTTCCAATATGGAACGATCCATGAAAGCACCGGGATCGCCCTCATCGGCGTTACACACCACATATTTTTGCGTGGCTTCTACCTTACGGGTAATGTCCCATTTCAGTCCGGTGGGGAAACCACCACCACCGCGGCCCCGCAGACCTGAATCCGTAATGACTTTGATGGCTTCTTCAGGACGCATCTCGGTTAATACCTTACCCAAGGCAGCATAGCCATCACGGGCAATGTACTCATCAATATTTTCAGGGTTAATAAAACCGCAGTTACGCAGGGCAATGCGAATTTGCTTTTTGTAGAATCCCATGTCTTTCGACTCCGACACACGCTCATGTGTTTCCGGATCGGTATATAACAGGCGTTGCACCTTACGCCCTTTAATCAGGTGCTCGGCCACTATTTCGCTGGCATCTTCGGGTGTTACGTGCACGTAAAATGTATTGTCGGGCACCATTTTTACCACCGGCCCTTTTTCGCAAAATCCAAAACAGCCGGTTCTTACAACCTGAACTTCATGCTCCAGGCTGTTTTCTTCAATAACTTTATCCAGATTACGAACGATTTCTTCGCCACGTGAGGCACGACATCCGGTGCCTCCACAAACAAGGATATGATTTTTATATTTAGCCATAGCACAAAAACTATTCTTTTTTATTCTCTTTTACTGTCTCATAATTCACCGGGATGATGCCGTCCACCAGCTCGCCGCGTATCACATATTTTTCAATAATTTCATCGGCCTTTTTATTATCCACATGACCAAACACCACGGGAGCACTGCCCGGAAGCGTTACCTCGATGGTGGGCTCGGCATGGCAGTAACCCATGCAGCCGGTTTGTGTTACAACGGCATCGATGGCGCGATGATCCATCTCTTCAATCAAGTGGTTCATAACTTCTTTAGCACCCGAGGCAATACCACAGGTAGCCATCGACACTTTCACCTGAACCATCTTCTCAGGGTGGTCGCTTTTCTCCCGCAAGCTCACCTTGGCCTGCAATTCATCACGCATCTTGCGCAAATCAGACAGCGATTTAACTTTTGACATAGCGATTGGATATTAGTAGTTATACTTTCTTTTAGTTATTTTTTTTCAGATCTAAGTTCTGATCCTTTTCTATAAAGCATCATCCCGGATCCTCAATCAAATTCTATATTTAATTCCTCCAGATTTTCTCTAATCATATCTTTTAAAAAACTTGTGACGCTGGCCAGACGTATATCTACATCGCCCAACACATCCTTTACTTCTCGGGTGCTGATGGAAAAAACAGCATCATCCTGTTTTACTTCAAACACCAGATTAACCCCCTCATTGCCGGTTATCATCATGGCTGCTGTAGCGGCAATATTGCCCATGGGCGGTCGGTCGATGTGCCGGCGTCCGAGGCGTGCGGTAACTTTGGTGCCCTTACCAATGGCTGATTCCAGCTGGAGGCTGCCACCCGTTTGTTCAGCCGTTTGCTTAATTAATGGAAGCCCCATGCCCACCTTACGTGTGCTGCGCGATGTATAAAACGGATCGCTTACACGCGTCAGTGTGGCCTCATCCATGCCCGTGCCATCATCGCATACTTTAAGGATCAGCCAGCTTGCCTCCACAGTAATCGTTAGTGTGATGTTGGCGGCCTGAGCTCTCACCGAATTTTGGACAATGTCCATAATATGCATCGACAGATCCTTCATCTTAAGCGCTTATTACTTTGCGCCCTTTTGTTCCCTGTAGAGCCATTCTCAACTCCTGAAAGTCGGGCGCTCTCATCTCTAATAATGAATAATGATGGCCGATTTGCTCAGGGAAATGCGCGTCCGACGAATGCAGCACGGTATATGCCTTAAGCTCGGGATGATTATTCAACGGTTCGCTAAGGGCATAACGAGCACTTATTTCGATGGCGTCGGGCTTTATACCGAAAGGCATAAAACCCAGCTGACTATATACGCTGAAGCTGGGGCGAAATATATGTGCCGGAATAAACAGGCCTTCGAGCTGTCGCACGGTATGCTCCACCTCATCGATAGACTGATCGATGGCACTAATGAGCAAACGCTCCTCTTGTCCTTCAATTTCCTCTTCGGCATTAACCCATACCTGATAACCAAAACGCTCAGCATCATTGGGTATATTGGGCAAGTACTTATCCAGATAGACCTGAAAAGCCGCAAGTTTCTCAAAATTTTCAAAGAACGTTAAGCAATGTACTTCTTCCTTGGTGGTTACCTCGGCACCGCATAGCACATACAGACCTTTGAGCTGTCCCACCCTATGCACTTCAGCACACTGCCGGGTGGTGTTATGGTCGGTAATACCAATCATATCCAAGCCGGCCGCCAAAGCCTTTGTCACAATATTTACAGGGCTCATATCCAGGCTGCCGCAGGGCGATAAGACCGTGTGTATGTGAAGATCAGCTTTATAGCGTTTCATTCTTTTTATCATTAGGTATCAAGACCTTCAGCAGGTGGCCAATCTGAAGCTTTCAAATCATCTTGATACGAATATCTTGTGTCTATTTCTTCTCGGCAAGCAGCTTATATAACTCACCGGATAATTCAAAGGCCTGCATTGAAGAGCTCAGCAAGGGGATACCTTCATCGTTACTTTGACTAATGGTATTTTCATCAGCTTCCAAATCCTTGACAATGATAACTGCTGCCACTTCCTTCAAAGAGGCCACGGCCATCACATTACGGTGTGTCTGCAAAGTGATCCACACCTGGCCCTCATCGGCATTGCCCATTACATCGCTTAACAGGTCAGAGGTATAACCGCCACGCACCTCATTCTGAAGCCCCTCTTCGCCGGCAATCACTTTGAGGTTTAGCTTTTCAATGATGTCACAAACTTTCATGTGCTAATATTTAATTGTAATCAGGAGGCCCTACATGGAGGACTCATCCTTAGCTCCTTTTTTCTTACAGTTTTTATCCAGTCGATCTTTACCCCAGGTTTTCTCTATGATCCGGATGGAGTGCTGCGGATCCAGCTTCTTTGACTTCTCCATCATGCGCTGCAAAAACACACAGTTAGACAGATTGGCCTCTTTGCGCACAATGTCCTTGGCCAGACTTTCGCAATTGGGGGCACCACAGGCACCACAGTCAATGCCCGGCAGGTAACACATCATGCGCCGTACCCGCTCCATCTTTTTAAGCGCTATGCCCATGTCCTCGTCCAGCACCATCATCGAGCGCGGCTCTACTTTACCCACATACCCCCTGGCTTTTATCATATCCTTGTGCACTGATGATATATTTTGCACATACTTACCCGAGTGTTTGATACGATCGGCCCGATCCTTAATACGTTCCACCGTCAGAAAGCGATTTTCGGTAAGCAGTACACCACCTGCACAGCTCTGATCGCAAGCCCGGAGCTCCAGAAAATCAACATTTATAATTTCATCATTCTCCACCTTTTCAAGAAAAGAAATGACATTATGAATTTCATCGATGGCCAGGCAGCGTCCTTTCATGTGATTAGCTTCACCGCCGGTTAGACTCCAGTTAAGGCCCTTGGGCGACAGGTAGGGTACTGTTTCACGGCATTTATCACCCATTTGCGATCGCGTTTTCAACACATGATATACTTTATTATAGAGAAAATCCATGTTAATAACCCCATCCACATTGGATACGTCATCGCCCACCGGACTTTTAACCGTTGCTATTTTAGAGGCACAAGGCGTCACATAAAAAACCCCTATCTCATCGGCACACTTACCTTCTTCCTGCAACAAATGACGGTAATACATGGCAGAACTATCGATGGGCGGCTTAATGGGCATAATGTTATTCACCAAGCCTGGAAAACGCACTTGTATCAGCCTCACGATGGACGGGCAAAAGGCGCTGATCATGGGCTTGTCGCGGTCACCATCCTGCTCCTCCAGCATGGTTTCATTAATGACATCAACCGTTGCTTCGGCCGGCACCACATGCGTAAAGCCCAAGCCTTTCAATATTTCAATAATTTCGCACTCGCGGATCACCTTTGAAAACTGACCAATAAACACAGAGGGCAGAATGGCCACCCGATATTTAAAATTAAAGATCTTCTCAAAGTCGTCCTGTTCCACATAAATGGCATCCACCGGACACGCCTTCATGCACTCACCACAATCAACGCACCAGTTTTTTCGTATCGACGCAACACCATCGCGGATGCGGATGGCATCTGTAGGACAAACATTCATGCAATGGGTACAACCATAACATAAATCTTCATCTACCTTTAATGCATGATAAAACTGTTGTTCGCTCATAGCAATCACCTCCTAGCTTGACAATTTTGTCGTTAACTCCACTATCGTTCCTGCCCCTACCTTACTCGATATCTCAATGGTATCGGCATTGCGTTTCATATTAGGCAGTCCCATACCGGCTCCAAACCCCATTTCACGTACCATGGCCGAAGCCGTTGAATAACCCACCTGCATGGCCAGATCAATATCGGGGATGCCGGGGCCTTCATCTTCAATGCGGATATTGATACGTGCCGTATCAATATCCACCAACACCTTTCCCTTATAAGCGTGGGCTACCACATTTACCTCACCCTCGTACAGTGCCACCACTACTCGCTTAATTATCTTCGGATCCACATTTAGCTGTTTCAGCACCTTTTTCACACTACTGGCGGCATTGCCTGCTTTCGAAAAATTTCCCCCTTCTACCTCGTAGCTAAATTCCATACGCTTTCAATCAATAAACAGGCGATACACCTGCATCGTGCAACATACCAATGGTTCGAAACATCGAGTACTGACACTCGATAAGCACCATATTGTTCTCATTGGCTACCGCTACCATATCGGGCGTCACCTTCTTTCCCCGAACAAACACCACGCAATCAATATCGGCCATCTCCGCGGTACGCACAGTCTGCATGTTGGTAAGCCCGGTAATGAGCACCAAATGGTCCGACTCGAGTGTTAATACATCGCTCATCAAATCACTGGCAAACGCGTGTTCCACCTCATTATCAATAAAATCATTGCCACATATTATTCGAGCATCCAGCAGCTCTGCAATCTTTCGTATCTTTATTGATGACGCCATATTCGTTAGTCTTAGCTGGTTTACTTAGCGAAATATTAAAGAAATATTTCATGATTATATAAGCAAACTAATACTAATATACCGAGAAAAAAAAGGTCATAAGTTGATTTTCAATAATACAGAACTAATCTAAATTAAGTACCAACAGATCAGCAGATAAGAGAAAATGACGCTTTCAATTTGAAAGGTTTGTTAACATTTGAGTGTTAATTGATAACAAATCTTAATTTTATGATTTAAATCAGCTTTACTTACATATATTCGATGGAAACGTCCTTAAGAAACTTTTCTTCAAGAAAACGAATCACACGCTTTACCACGCTTCGCCGTATCTCCAGTTCAACGGGCAGGTTGGGATCCTGATGTGCCACATTGATGCGCGTACCGTTAAGGATATGGATGCGGTCACTCTCGAGCAAGAGTTTTATAATTTGATCAGCCGGCCCATTGCCAAGGCGGGTATTTGAATTATGGCGCTCCAGCAAACGGGCAACTTTACCCAAAGTCAAAATGCCTTCAGTCACCAGGCTAATGCCCTCCATAAAGGATGCGGGAGGCAGCTCGGGATCGTCAGACTCAATGCCAGCATCGAACTTTAAGGCCAGTTCACGTGCCACTACTTCGGCAGTGGTACCTCCGGCTATTATCTTCTTGCCCTTAAACTGCTGCACCTTCAGGGCAAAAGCAAAATCGTTGTGATCGTCAAAAGGCGGCCCGGTAATAAGCAGTAACTTACGGGGTTCACGAAAATAAATCACGCCACACGACGAATCATCTTTTGGATGATCGCCATCGTGTAACTTCGCCATGTTTATCACTTTCTGAGCAAGCTTACCCGAGGCGGCAAAGGGGCCGTACTTCACGATCTTCCTCACAAACTCTCCCAGGGCATCGCGTCCCCAGCCAAAGGGAAAAGCCCGCGTGCCCATGCCGGATTGCACAATACCATCGGACCAAAAGAAGATACGATCCTCCAGTTGAGCTTTAAAATTACAAAGACGCAGCTTTTTACCCTTATTCTTTTCACTCTGAAGCACCAGATCCTCCCATCCGGGATCCAGCTCCTCCTGTCCCCGCATAATCAAGCAAAGGGGATTATCATATTCAACAATGGTAGTAGTGCCATCATCTTCCACATCAATAATGGTAAAGGTGCTGTAGCTCACCTTTCGAACACTGCACACCGGCAGCGTATTCATGATAATCTCGGCCGTACGGGCCACTGCCCGGTGCTCAATGGTAAAATTCATGGCCATGGAAGCCGTCAGGGTAGCCAGCACATTGGCCTTTACCCCACTTCCCATGCCATCGGACAGCACAGCGACAAGCCGTCCTTCCTCCTTAACACGCTTGGAAAGAAATACATCGCCACAAATTGTTTCACCCTGATGATTATTCTGGCGACACTCAACATCGATAAAAAAATTATGTTCCTGATCCATGTTGTTCTCCTAATTGCTGGGCCTGTATGATGCTATTCAGTGTCTTTTCTGTTTTTGAAGCACTCTCACCCAAGAGAAAAGCAATCTGCTGCACCGTCTCCAAGTTCTCCTTAATCACATCCTGGGCTCGTTTTATCACCTCTTCCTTACGCACTTCGGGTGTTATTAAATCGCGAATGATACCGCCCACCACTTCCTTGGGTTTAATAGTAAAAACCGACACATTGAGGATGGAATTACCATACTCCATATCACGATCGAGCAAATCCTGCCCCGACTGCATAACTGAAGCAAACACTTTATGAAAGTTGAGCAGGCTTTTGAGTTCGGCACCATGCAATCCGGGCACCACCTCAGCAATCTCACGGGCATCATCACCCAGCATCTCCACAAAGCGCTCATTGGCTTCCAACACATGCATGTGCTTATCAACAATGACTACGCCGGCACGCAGCTTATTCAGCATGGCCGTGGTAGTCTCTGCTGCCTCACGTGCCAATCCTTCCTCCTGCCGAGCCCTTTCCTCGCTCTTCACCAGGGCTTCCTGCGTCTTTTTGTACTTCTCATTGGCTGCATTCAGCTTGCTCACAAAGGCTCGCAGCTTTTTAATGGAGTAGCTATAGCACTGCTCATAATCTGTAAGGCCTTGTAAGTGGGCAACTGCAAAATCGCGACAGCTGGGATAACCGCAGGCGCCACAACCCAACTGATCCTCCAACCTTGTTTTTCCCATGTCGGCCAGCACCACATCCACTTCTGCCTTTGTAGGAATCGGCAGGCGCACATCCTTTGATCGAAAAGAGCGAGACAGATCAAGGCACTTAAACTCCTCAATGTCGAGGCGCCACTGATAGGCATCGAGGGCTTTCATGCGCTTATTCACATACTTAATCACCTGCGAACGACGGGTAAACTTCTTCCCGCCCTGCGAAGTTCCGGGTCCCTGAATACAGCCCTTACAATAGAATAGATCGAGATGCTGGTTGAGCTGATTCTCCGATTTAAATTCCTTAATGGACTGCAGAAAGTTGGTTCGCCCCTCGGTGATGATAATGTCGCCCTCCAGCAGTCCCTGGTTGATATCCACAGCCTGAAACAATCCGTGCGATATGGGGAACAATCCTCCTTTGCGTCCTAGTGGCGGGTCAAACTCACTAAACTCAACGGTATTTTCAGAAATACCTTTTTGAGCGAACAATTCCCGCAACTCAGTAAAAGTAATAACCCCATCAATATGACCATCGGTATCATAAAACTTTTTAGCTTCATCTTTAGCAGCCGTACAGGCCGTGATATAAACCACTTTTACCGCCTCGCCATAGCGTTTATGCAAAACCTTAGCCATGGCAATGTAGGGCGGCACTATGGGTGCCAGATTATCCACCAGCTCGGGCTCTTGTTTCTCAATGTAATTCACTACAGCCGGACACTTGGTGGTGATATAATGCCTTCCCTGGAAATTTTCCACCAGGTGCTTATACTGATAAGCCACCAAATCGACGGCAAAAGACATTTCTGTTACCAGATCGAAACCAATGGCACGAATCATGGCTACAAACTTACGGTAATCAGCAATGTCGGTGAACTCACCGGAAATGGCCGGATCGCAGACCGCTGCTACCCTGTCCTCTGCCTGGATGAGTTCCTCAACAAGCTGTGCTTCGCGGCGATATTCAATAGCCCCCTGCGCACACATACTCACACACTGACCACAGCCTATGCATCGCTCTGCCAGAATCTGGGCATGCTTATCGGCTATTTTAATCGCCTTGGCCGGACACACCCGCACGCAGGTATAGCTTAAATTGCACTTATCCTTATCACTTATAATTAACTGCCCCATAGACTTATGTTTCCTGTTCGAGTTCAAAGAAGTTGGTTAATATCTCATACACATTGTCAACCGTTACCCTAGAAAATAACTGATCGTCAATGCGCAACATGGGCCCTTCCTCACACTTCCCTCCACACAAATCGCCATGGAAGAACACATCGGCATCGAGCTGATGCTCTTTTAGAAATGCTTTCACGATCGCCAAAACGTCTTTATTGCCCCTTGAAAAACAAGAGCTGCCCAAACAAATAACTATTTCATGCTTCGTATCCATAATTATAAACTTGAAAATCAAGTTCAAAATAATAAAAAGAAACCGACCAAAGCCGGTTTCTCATTAATTAATACCGATTTCTTTCAGTATAATGGGTATGCAATAATTCGTGTGACTTTTTACCCAATGGCGCTTTCAAAAAAGCCTCATAAAGATGCATCACCTCAGGATTTTCATGCGATTTTCGAATGGGCTTTAACGCGTCTTCCCGATAAATAGCCTCACTTCGTTTCTTTCTTATCTCAGGCGAGGTAGGGATCGGTTGTCCGCCACCGCCCAGGCAACCACCGGGACAGGCCATAATCTCAATAAAATGATACTCCGCCTTACCATCGCGAACGGCTTCCATCACATGCTTGGCATTTGACAATCCATGCGCTACACAAGTCTTTAGCTCTACTCCTTCCAGAAAATCCCATTCCGGCAGCACTTTCTCCATTTTAATGGTAGCCTCTCGGATACTTTCCATGCCCCGAACAGGTGTAATATTCAAGCCATTGAAAGGTACTTCACGACCGGTCACCAACTCATAAGCAGTGCGCAATGCCGCTTCCATCACACCACCGGTAGCACCAAAAATAACGGCTGCTCCACTTGACTCACCCATAATACTATCGTACTCATCATCGGGCAAAGAAGCAAAATCAATACCCGCCTGTTTAATCATCAGGGCCAGCTCCCGCGTTGTAAGCACATAATCAACATCTTTATATCCGCTACTGCGCATCTCAGGTCGGTCGGCCTCATACTTCTTAGCCGTACAGGGCATCACCGATACACTGACCATGTCTTTGGGATCTACCCCTATCTTTTGGGCATAATAAGTCTTCGCCAAGGCTCCAAACATTTGCTGCGGCGATTTGGCCGTTGACACATTGGGCAACAACTCCGGAAAAGCATGCTCGATAAACTTCACCCACCCGGGAGAGCAGGAGGTAGTCATGGGCAATCGCACGGAAGTATCCTTCTCCTTGACCACTTTTTTCAAACGCTGTAGCAACTCATTACCCTCTTCGATAATGGTTAAGTCGGCAGTAAAATCGGTATCCAACACTGAGCTAAACCCCAGACGACGGAGGGCCGTCACCATCTTACCGGTCACAATCTCACCAGGCGGCATGCCCAATGCCTCCCCCAGGGCAATGCGCACAGCCGGTGCCGTTTGCACCACCACATGCTTATGCTCTGCATTCAAGGCGGACCACACCTCATCCAGATAGGTTTTCTCGGTTAAGGCACCCGTTGGACAACGATTCACACACTGCCCACAGTTGGTACACACCACTTCAAACATGGGCTTATCGAAAAATGAGGATATTTTCATATCTTCCCCTTTATGGGCCACCGTTAATGCACTGATGCTCTGCAGCTGATCGCAGGTGCGCACACAACGCTGACAGCGAATACACTTACTATCGTCCTTGATAATGGAAGGCGAAAAATTATCAATGGTATAGCCCTTGTGTGCCACCAGGTCGATAAAGCCATTGTCGCCAATAATGTATTCCGAGGCCAACTCCTGAAGCTCACACTTACCGTTTTTATAGCACCGGGTACAGTCGGCACGGTGCTCACTTACCAGCAGCTCAATAATTTGCTTGCGGGCACTGCGCACCTTCATGCTGTTGGTATGAATCTCCATACCTTCGGCCACAGGCATGGCACAGGAGGGCAACAAGCGATCACTACCGCTTTGTTCCACCACACACACCCGGCAGTTACCGGCCACACATAAATCCTCGTGATAGCACAAGGTAGGAATACGAATATTTACTTTACGAGCCGCTTCCAGTATTGTAGCTCCGCTATGAATACTAACGGCAATATTATCGATTTTAAGATTAATCTTATCTGACATCTTTGAGGCTTTTGAGGTTAGTAAATCATTTCTTCTCTGAAATTCTCAACGATGGATGAGAAGGAATTGGCCACCGATTGTCCCAGGCCACATTTGGCCGTCACCCGCATGGCCTCAGCCAAATCGAGCAAACGATCGAGGTAGGATGAGGGCTGTTCGCCCTTTTTAACGGCCTGAATACCCAGCAACAACTGCTGCGTACCTACCCGGCACGGTGTGCACTGACCACATGACTCCTCCACAAAGAAGTCGAGGTAGTTATGCAATACGTTATACATCGAACGCGATGAGTTAAAAATCATCATGGAACCACCCGTGGGCAGGGATGTGCCCCTTAGCTTGCCCTGATAACCAATGATGGTTTTTTCAAACTTTTTACGCGGCACACAAAAGCCCGAGGCTCCTCCTACCTGCACAGCCTTGGAGTCGCCATCGCCAAAATCATCCACAAACTTCTGGAGCGACATGCCAAACTCCAGCTCGTAAATGCCCGGAATGGGCGTATCACCGGAAACAGAAAACACTTTGGAGCCCCGCGAATCCTGCACTCCCAGATCCTTGAATTTATCGGGACCGTATTTTAAGATGGAATAAGTATGTGCCAAAGTCTCCACATTGTTAATTACGGTGGGTTGTCCTTTATAGCCAAAATCGGTGGGGAATGGCGGCTTATTGCGCGGCTCGCCCCGCTTACCTTCCATGCTTTCAAACAAGGCACTTTCTTCGCCACAGATATAGGCGCCACTTCCCAAAAAAATGGCCACTCTTAAATCAATTTTTAAGTCATCAAGCAGCACATGAAAATCATCAATGACCTTTTGTAAGGAGGGCTTTAAAAATTTATACTCCCCCCGCAGGTAAATAAAACCCTTTTTAGCACCTATGATGTGCGCACACACCGCCATGCCTGTAAGCACTTTATGTGGTACACTTGATAATATCTCACGATCTTTAAAAGTACCAGGCTCCCCCTCATCGGCATTACAAATCACAAACTTATCGGGCTGATTAGCTTCGGCTGCCAGCTTCCATTTTAAACCCGTTGGAAAGCCAGCTCCACCTCGGCCTTTCAAACCCGAGCTAATCAAATCATTAATCACATCATCGCATTTACGCCCAATGGTTTTCCTGAGTATTACTTCGGTATCGTGTTCATTCTTGAAAATAAGATCCAGTCTTTGCAAATTCTTTTTCATCGCTTGCGTATTTTATAAAACCCCGGCACTGTTAATTAACATTCAACTCCTGCTGTTTATATTTCATAATAATCGCACGCACTTTTTCAGGCGTCAGTTCGGTATAAGGCTCATCGTTAACCAACATGGCGGGCCCTTTATGACACTGCCCCAAACAGTTGGTTTCGAGCAGCGTAAACAGCCGATCGTGTGTTGTTTCTCCCAAGTTAATTTTCAGCACAGCTTCCAGCTCCTGAATAATTTGATTCTTACCATGCATCATGCAAGTAATTGTTTTGCACACCCGGATTACATATTTACCCAAAGGCTTGGTATGCAAGAAAGAGTAGAAGGTAGCGGTGCCATACACCTGAGCTGCTGAAATATTGAGCTCGCGCGCCACCTCCACCATAGCATCCTCCGAGATATGCTGCTCCTGATTTATAATTCCTTGAAGAATGGGCAAAAGGCTCTCCATGCTGCGGCCGTGTTGATCGGCCAGTCCTTTTACCAACTGTTTTACTTCAGCCATAATTGTTGATTTAAGGGTTTACTTAACTGGGTATAGAGAATTATTTCTTTAAAAGTTAAGTTTTTTTAACATCGCTGTCCAGTATTTTTTTTCTCTATGCTGAAAAAAATCCTTATTAATAATCATTCTCAATAGCTAACTATCAGCACATTGCACGAATACATTCTTTTATCGTCACTTTTAAGGGGAGCTCCTGCACTAGGAATGGCTTTTTATTTATCCTTTCATTTTTCCGATCTTTGCCAAAAATTAAACAACAGTGAATCAAACAGAACTACAGCAGATGATTCTGGAAGGTGAACACCTGAAGCAGGATTTTAAGTTTGCCATTACAGATACCAAAAAGATAGCCCGCTCCATTGCAGCTTTTGCCAATACGGAAGGCGGACGTCTACTCATCGGTGTGAAAGACAACGGTAAGGTCGCGGGCGTTGAGTCTGACGAGGAATATTATATGATAGAGGCAGCCGCCAAGCGGCATTGTAGGCCGGCGGTGGAGTTTCAAACTCGTAAGTGGGAGATGGATGGCAAAACTGTACTGGAAATCATCATTGAAAAAAGTAAAAAGCGACCTCACTCAGCGCCCGACAAGGACGGAAAAGCGACCTACTATGTACGCGTTAAGGATCAGAACCTGGTGGCCAATCGCATATTAACGGAAGTGTGGAAGCGCGAAAAACAGCCCGGTGGATCGCTCCTTAAAATCAAATATGCAGAGAGTAAGCTGCTCACCTACCTGGGAATACATGGTTATATCACCTTTTCAAAGTTCTGCGGCATGGCCAATATCAGCCCCCGCAAGGCTGAGAAGATCCTTATTAACCTGATTCAGATGAAGGTCATCGAGATGGATATTACCGAGAGTCAGATTTTCTATAAGATGAACAGTAATCCTGAATATCCCGAGCCTAATCAGCAGGAGCTGCCAGACGATTGGTAATCAATCCCTCTCCTCTATGGCTTCATAAAACACCTGCTGGATGGATGGTCGCACATTCATCCGGTAAATTAAAGGATTATTGCGACTGGGGTATACGCGATTTGAAAGAAATATATAAACCAAATCATATTGCGGATCAACCCACACGAAAGTACCGGTAAAACCACTGTGCCCATAACTTTGGGCGCTCACTGCCGGTGCCGGATAACTATTTTCGATGGACAATGTATCGTTGCCGGGCAAGGGTTTATCAAAGCCAGCCCCACGACGGTTATCGCTTTGTGGATATTGAACACGCGTAAAAGCATCCAGCATGGTGGATGATAGGTAAGAACGGCCACCGTAACTTCCCTTTTGCAGATATAGCTGCATCAGCTTTGCCACATCGTAGGCACTGCCAAACAAGCCCGCATTGCCCGACACACCTCCCATAATGGCGGCAGCCTCATCGTGCACCTGCCCTTTCAGCTGAGTTCTTCGGTAGTGAGCATCGTACTCGGTGGGCACAATACGACTGTGCGCCAATTTGTTCAGTGGATTATAACATAAAGAAGAGGCACCTAGCTGATCGAAAAAATGGCGATACAGCATTGTCTCATAATCATCAGAATATAAGTTACTCAGCAGCTGCGGATAAAGCATAAACGACAAGCCACTGTACTTATAGCCAACATCGGGCAGCAAATCTGACTTGCGAATGGCTTTATATACCTTCTTGGTAAATGAACGCGAGAGAAATAGATTAGGGGCAACAGCCAGCGAATATTTTTCAGAAGGATTGATACGATAATACCGAGACTGATACTCCCCATTCTTCATCGTCATCGGGTAGTAGTTGATATACGGTGCAAGACGCGCCTGATGCGCCAATACGGAACGCAAGGAAATAGTATCCTTGTTGGAGCGATGAAAGAGGGTGCTTTTCCAATCAGGCCAGTAACGGCTAAATGGTTGATCAAGATGCATCAAACCATCATCGCAGGCCTTAATAATCAGTGGCAGCGGGCCGGCAATCTTGGTTACCGATGCCAGATCGTACACATCGTGTGGCTGCACTGCAATGCGCTTATCATAGGTATGATGGCCGTAGCTGCCATTAAAGATCACTGCCCCCTTATAGGCCACCAGAACACGGCAACCGGGAAATGCAGTGGCTGTGATAGCCTGCTGCACAATGCTATCCACCCGGGTTTGAATACGCTCATCGGCCAAACCAAAGACAGCGCCAGGCACGTAGCGCAGGCGTTGCCTCGTATCATAATGCGTCAGTTCTTCACCCAGTGTCAGGGCATTAAAAACTACCTGAACGGACAGGTCACGACTGATAGTGTTGTTTAGCGGACAATAAAGCACATAATCCGCAGCCGCCCTTAAATCTGCCATGGGCAATTCCAGGGTGTCACCCAGCACGATAAGGGATAAACATCGAATACTATCGCTCAACAAGTATTTAGGAAGGGCTTGATCGGCTGTTACCACCGCAATAAGATGATCAGAAGAAGCTAAAACCTTCTCTTGCTCATCGGTTTGCTCTATGGTCAGCACAGGCACATCGGCATAGCGATGCACTAAAGGCTCCCACTGCTGCCCCTTTTCAGCGATGCCGAAAACAATGCGCTCACGATCCAGATCCTCGATGGGAAAGTTACTCCCGCTTTGCTTCAGAAACTCAAAGCGCTGCCAAACAGGCGAATATTCATCACACTGCCTGAGACTATCCGGCTCAGCAGCACGGGCAGACGAAGACATTAACAACAGGCGGAAAAACGCAAGGATAAAATAAAAATGATTTCCTAAGCTTATTGATGTATTCTTATTCATCGCTCATTTTTTATAAAAAAAAACCAAATGTTGGTATTCAAAGCTCTTTATGCATTGAATAATGGAATTATTCGTTGATCCTAATGTTTTTTCTGCTTGCTGCACCCGGTCAGGCTATGAAGCGTTGGAGAAATGTTACCAGATTTTCCTTTCAAAATGCTAAATAGCCAAAGCGTTGTATTTTGCTTTTACCTCTTCGTCTCACAAAGCCAAATCAACGATTTGGCGGTGGGCAGCTTTGCAGAAGCTTTCAATTTAGCACTGCCCCCCAATGCTTTATTAGCCATTGTTGGCAACTATTATTTATTCAATTAAATTTTTTAATTCAATACATAGGGTTTCTATTAATTCAATAACTTTTAACTCTTGATTAAAATTGTAATACTGACATATATCATTTTCCTTACCTTCTGAAGGATTAAATGTTGACAATATCTTAAATTCATCTCGATATTGCTCAACCATACTATATTTCTCTTTTTCAGTATAAAAATTTACTAAATATTTACAATTAAAAGGATCTTCTCCAAATGCCACTCTCAGCAATAAAGGAATATTATCAAATGTAAAACCTGAAAAATAAACCGCAGTTCCCAATCTCTCAACTTTCTCAAAAGGGTAACAATTATTAATAAATTTTTCTTCAATTCTAATTGCCAAATATTCAGGTAATTCTTCCATCATATTTTTAATTGACATCGAAGTTTCCAAGTTATTTGCTTCTAATAGTTTTTCACGAAATAATTTCAACGAAGCTGTATCCATATTATTTGTATTTAAAAATTTAATCAACTTACTGTATTGCTGAAGTATAAATTTGTTTTCACTTCTTTTTGATGCTTCAATAGCAGGCTGTATCCAGTTTGAAAATAAGCTCCTTTTACCTTCTAGATTTGTATATGAAGGAATCTGTTTAATCAAAGGTTTAATCTTATCTAACTCTTTCTTTGACCAATCAGAAGTATTTACAGTTTTACAATCATCTAATGTCAGATAGATAATTGCAACAATCTCAAATTCCTTTTTAAGTAAATTATAATATCTAGGTAATTGCTTTTCCTGATCAACTGCATTGTTTATTTTATTTTCAACAATAATTGCTTTTTTTGAATTAGCATCTCTAATAGAAATATCTATATTATCAACCTCACGATATATTTTAGCTGTCCTAAAGTCTTCTTTTTTAACAAGCTCTATATCTATCATGTCAATAAATAACTTTAAATAAAGGTCATTTTCTTTGTGCTTCTTTGTTGGATCTATAAATGAAAATATAAAATCGCTATGTAGATTTTCATAATGATATTTTGGAGAAATAAGAGTGAACACATTGAACTTTAAATCATCATTGTTGATTCTGTTTTTTTTAAAATTATCGCCAATAACCTTACAATCAGAAATTAATCCAATGATATCATTATATCTACTTTCAAACACATGTCTCCAATATTTAAGTTCTTCAATTTTCATTCTTATACTATGTTTGCGTTGATAATAGTTGCTAACTTATCAATAAACACCACACATCCGTTAATTATGCGAAATCATTATCCGTATATCCTCATGGCTTTTCCAATCTTATGTAGCTACGGATACAAAAGATATTGCTTGCGTAATGTTGCGTAATCCTCCAGCTCATTGCTCCAGCTCGCTCGTATTTCTACTTCCGACCAGCCGGCTTCTATCTTTTTGAGCAAGGTATCATTGCCAGCCAACAGGTTAAACCAGCGCTCTCTGCTGATAAAGGAGTCACTAAAGTTTGATTTCTCGTAAAATGTCAATAAATAGCTCAATGTGAAGCGATGCGCTAAGGGCTCATTGCGCAAATCAACTCCATAACATAGCTTATCTTGTTGTGGTGGGTGCTTTGACATACCCTCAATGCTAACCGGGGTAAAAGTAAAGTCACCATAAGTTGAATCGGGATAGCCAATCACCTGAAACGGCATGTAGGTGCCACGCCCCACACTTATCTCGGTAGCCTCAAAAAAGCAGAGTGAGGGATACAGACGAATTGAAATATCGTTGGGCAGGTTGGGCGATGGCTTCACGGGCAAGGAATAAGCCATCTCATGTCGATAATTATCCATCTTAACCACCTGCAAATCACACTGCACTGAATCATTCAACCATCTCTCACCATTAATCATCTGAGCGAGCTCCCCTACCGTTAATCCATGAACGATGGGTATTGGATGCATGCCAACAAATGACTGAAATTCCAGATCTAAAACAGGACCGTCATAATAATCTCCATTAGGATTAGGACGATCCAACACCAGCATGGGGATGCTGTTTTCGGCACAAGCTTCCATCATATAATGCATGGAGGAAATATAGGTGTAAAAACGGGCTCCCACATCCTGGATATCGAATATTACAACATCAACACCCTCCAGGTCTTGCTTATTGGGTTTCTTATGTTTTCCATAAAGTGAGACAACGGGTAAGCCGGTTTTAACATCTTGCCCACTCTTAATATGCTCACCGGCATCCGCCTTTCCTCGGAAACCATGTTCCGGAGCATAGATTTTAGCAACATTTATACCACGCGTCAGTAAGGTATCGATTAAATGGGTTTGCCCAACTAAAGATGTATGATTAACAAGTAAACCCACTTGTTTGCCATTTAAAAGCGGCAAGTATTCTTCTAATCTCTCACAACCAAGACGTAGTTCATGCCCCTCTCGGTTCTTAGCCGGGGCCTGACACGAAGTAAAAATTAAGCTGATAAGTAAAAATCGCAGTGCAAATTGGTAATACATATTACATTTTTTTTGTGAAAATAAAAAAAAACGGAACATGATGCTCCGTTTCTTTCAAATTTTTACACTTCAATTCACGTGGCCTTGCGAATTAGTACGCATTTATTACGATGAAATGTTAAATACTTCAATTATGCCTGGCCCGCGGGCCCGAAGTTCATGGGCATAACAGGACCCGACCCATTATTGTCAGTATTTTTGATGGGGCCATGCAACGATTCAAAGCGCGCAATATTATCTTTTAAGGCGTTCATCAGGCGCTTAGCATGCTCGGGAGTGATAATCACACGCGATTTCACTTGGGCTTTAGGAACACCCGGCATAATCCGCACAAAATCAAGGACAAACTCAGCCGGAGAATGTGTAATAATGGCTAAGTTAGAGTAGGTTCCTTGTGACACTTCTTCGTTTAATTCAATGTTCAGCTGATTTTGATTCTTCTTGTCTTCCATAGTATAAATAGTTTGTTAGTTCATAGTCAGAAGGCAGTAGTTAAAACATTGCATATCCCTTTCAGAAAATTATAGAAGACAAGCTCTTAAAACACCGCTTTCCGTATTTCACACATGTTGAATTGTTTAAAAAAGGGGAAGACACAATTGTGCTTCCCCCTCTTCTATCGTATTCAGTGTATTTATTCTACTTCTTCGCTGGCAGCTTGCTTGCTAACCAGGTTATCGTACTCGGCTTTGGAGCCAACCACTACTTTGGTGAAGTTGCGTACACCGGTACCGGCAGGAATTAAGTGACCACAGATCACATTTTCCTTCAGGCCTTCAAGCTTATCAACTTTACCCTGAATGGCTGCTTCATTAAGCACTTTTGTTGTTTCCTGGAAGGACGCTGCCGACATAAAGCTCTTGGTTTGCAGTGCGGCACGTGTGATTCCTTGCAGCACCTGACCCGATGTTGCAGGAATGGCTTCGCGCGCGGTAACCAGCTTAAGGTCACGACGTTTTAGCTGCGAGTTTTCATCGCGTAAACGACGTGCGGTGATAATCATACCTGCTTTCAATGTCGATGAATCACCGGCATCTTCCACAACTTTCTTACCCCAAATATTGTCGTTTTCTTCCATGAATTCAACCTTATCCACGATTTGTTTCTCTAGGAACTTAGTATCACCCGGATCCGCAATATCTACCTTACGCATCATCTGACGTACGATGATCTCAAAGTGCTTATCGTTGATCTTCACACCCTGCAAGCGATATACATCTTGTACTTCGTTTACAATGTATTCCTGAACAGCGGTAGGCCCTTTAATACTCAAAATATCATTTGGCGTTGTTGCTCCGTCAGACAATGGGGTACCGGCCCGTACGTAGTCGTTCTCCTGAACCAGGATCTGCTTCGATAGAGAAACCAGGTACTTCTTCACATCACCGGCTTTGGTAGTTACGATAATCTCGCGGTTACCCCGCTTGATCTTACCGAATGTTACCTCTCCATCCACCTCAGAAACCACAGCAGGGTTACTTGGGTTACGAGCTTCGAACAACTCAGTTACACGCGGCAGACCCCCGGTAATATCGCCTGCTTTACCAACAGCACGCGGGATCTTAGCCAAAATCTGACCTTGCTCAACAGCATCACCTTCATCAACTGCCATGTGAGCTCCCACCGGTAAGTTGTAGTTTTTCAACACCTCACCATCGGCACTTACCACACGTAAGCCAGCGTTCTTAGTCTTATCACGCGTTTCAGTTACTACCTTCTCGCGGAATCCGGTCTGCTCATCTGACTCTTCCTTATAGGTAACGCCATCGATCATATTTTCGAAAGCCACTTTACCCTTTTTCTCAGAAATAATCAGTGCGTTATATGGATCCCACTCACAAATCACATCATCCTTCTTGATCTCGGCACCGTTCTTAATGAACAGCTTCGCACCGTAAGGAATTGGGTGTGTTGTTAAGGATATATTTGTGTTTTTATCAACAATGCGTAATTCTGCCAGACGACCAATTACCACATCCACGTCTTCTCCTTCATCAGTTTTTGACGGAACGGTACGCAATTCATCGATCTCTACGATACCATCGTACTTGGCAAAGATTTTGTTCTCCGAAGTGATGTTACCAGCAGTACCCCCTACGTGGAAAGTACGAAGAGTAAGCTGTGTACCCGGCTCACCAATCGACTGAGCAGCAATAACACCCACAGACTCACCCAACTGAACCATGCGTCCGGTAGCCAGGTTACGACCATAACACTTGGCACAAACACCTTTTTTGGACTCACAAGTCAGCACCGAGCGAATCTCAACACGCTCAATTGGCGAATCATTAACAATGCGGGCTTCTGTCTCACTGAATTCCTGACCTGACTTGATAATCAACTCGCCAGTATTGGGGTGGTAAATATCATGTACCGACACACGCCCCAGGATACGCTCGTACAAGGAAGCCACAATCTCTTCGTTGTTCTTGATATCTGTTGCCGTAAGTCCGCGCAAAGTACCACAGTCCTCTTCCAGAATGACAACATCCTGCGATACATCTACCAGACGACGTGTCAGGTAACCCGCATCCGCTGTTTTCAGGGCGGTATCCGCAAGACCCTTACGGGCACCGTGGGTAGAAATAAAGTACTCCAGTACCGACAGACCCTCTTTAAAGTTCGAGAGAATTGGGTTTTCAATAATCTGACCCCCTTCAGCACCCGCTTTTTGCGGCTTGGCCATCAGACCCCTCATACCTGATAACTGACGAATCTGCTCTTTCGAACCCCTCGCACCGGAATCAAGCATCATATATACAGAGTTAAACCCTTGATTATCGGTACTAATCTGATTCATCAGTGTTTGAGTCAGACGGGCATTAACATGCGTCCAGATATCGATAATCTGATTGTAACGTTCGTTGTTGGTGATGAAACCCATATTATAGTTATTCATCACTTCAGCAGCCTCGTCATAACCTTCCTGAACCAGTGTTTCCTTCTCTTTCGGTATGATCACATCACCTAAGTTAAAGGACAATCCACCTTCGAAGGCCATACGATAACCTAAGTTCTTAATTGCATCAAGGAAAGCTGCTGTCTTGGGTGTACCGCACACTTTGTGAACATCTCCAATAATGTCACGCAATGCTTTCTTAGTCAGTACACTATTAATATAACCAGCTTCGCGCGGCACAAACTCGTTAAAAAGGATACGACCTACTGTGGTCTCAATCACTTTTTCTACGATTTCGCCCTGCTCATCTGTATCAAAAGTCTTCACCTTTACGATGGCATGCAAGTCGGCACGCTTCTCGTTATAAGCGATCTTTGTTTCCGCAGGTGAATAGAACATTAGCCCTTCACCCTTGGCTCCTTCACGGGCTTTGGTCATGTAGTACAGACCCAGCACCATATCCTGCGATGGCACGGTAATCGGTGCACCGTTGGCAGGGTTCAATATATTTTGAGATGCCAGCATCAGCATCTGTGCTTCTAGTATAGCGGCATTGCCTAAAGGCAAGTGAACAGCCATCTGGTCACCATCGAAGTCGGCGTTAAACGCGGCACAGGCAAGCGGGTGTAACTGAATGGCTTTTCCCTCGATCAGTTTCGGCTGGAAAGCCTGAATACCTAAACGGTGAAGCGTAGGAGCACGGTTCAGCAGTACCGGGTGTCCTTTCAATACATTTTCAAGTATATCCCATACTACCGGATCCTTACGATCCACAATCTTCTTGGCTGATTTTACCGTTTTTACAACCCCCCGCTCAATAAGCTTACGGATTACAAAAGGCTTATACAGCTCTGCGGCCATATCCTTTGGCAGACCACACTCGTGCATGTTTAACTCAGGGCCCACAACAATTACCGAACGTGCTGAATAGTCAACACGCTTACCCAACAGGTTCTGACGGAAACGTCCTTGCTTACCTTTCAAGCTATCGCTCAAAGATTTCAATGGACGGTTAGAATCTGTTTTAACGGCATTTGATTTACGTGAGTTATCAAACAGTGAATCCACCGACTCCTGGAGCATACGCTTCTCGTTACGCAGGATTACTTCAGGTGCTTTGATCTCGATTAATCGCTTCAAACGGTTGTTACGAATAATCACACGACGGTAAAGGTCGTTAAGATCAGAAGTGGCAAAACGGCCACCATCAAGCGGCACCAAAGGACGCAGTTCAGGCGGAATAACGGGTACCACCTTCACCACCATCCACTCAGGACGGTTAATTCCTTGTGAATCGCGGAAAGACTCCACTACGTTCAAACGCTTCAGCGCTTCATTCTTACGCTGCTGCGATGTTTCGGTGTTGGCCTTATGACGCAGATCATAAGATAAAGAATCCAAATCAAGGCGCCCCAGCAACATATGCAAGGCCTCGGCACCCATTTTGGCGATGAACTTATTGGGATCATCATCATCGAGGTGCTGGTTTTCTTTAGGAAGCGTCTCCAGAATATCCAGGTACTCTTCTTCAGTTAAGAAATCCATTTTGTTGATACCATCCTCGGCTTTCACACCCGCATTAATTACAACATAACGCTCATAATAAATGATGGTATCAAGTTTTTTTGTTGGCAAACCTAATAGGTAACCAATTTTGTTGGGCAACGATTTAAAATACCAAATATGGGCTACGGGCACCACCAATGATATATGACCCATACGCTCGCGACGTACCTTCTTCTCTGTTACTTCAACACCACAACGGTCGCAAACGATACCGCGGTAACGGATACGCTTATATTTACCACAATGACACTCATAATCCTTTACAGGACCGAAAATACGCTCACAGAATAATCCGTCGCGCTCGGGTTTGTATGTGCGGTAATTTATTGTTTCGGGCTTCAAAACCTCACCACTCGACATCTCCAGAATCTCTTCAGGAGAAGCTAAGCCAATAGTGATTTTATTGAAGCTGCTTTTTTGTTTCTGATCTCTTCTAAATGCCATATAGCGTAGAGTATTATTGTAAATTATATAATATGGTTATCAAGCGGATACCCCAGGGGGTAATCCGCTTCGATCAGACTATTAATCAAGGTTCACACTTAGTCCAAGACCTCTCATCTCGTGAAGCAGCACGTTCAGCGACTCGGGAATACCCGGCTGTGGCAGTCCGTCACCCTTCACAATTGACTCATACGCCTTGGCTCTACCGATCACGTCATCCGACTTCACCGTCAGGATCTCCTGCAGGATATTAGCGGCACCAAAGGCCTCTAATGCCCATACCTCCATCTCACCAAAACGCTGACCACCAAACTGAGCTTTACCACCCAAGGGCTGCTGCGTAATTAATGAGTAAGGACCAATGGAACGGGCGTGCATCTTATCTTCCACCATGTGACCCAGCTTCAACATGTAGATTACACCCACAGTTGCAGGCTGGTGGAAACGCTCACCGGTACCGCCGTCGTACAAATAAGTACGTCCGTAACGTGGTATGCCGGCATCGTCGGTCCATTTGTTCATGTCATCCATGGTAGCACCGTCGAAAATTGGCGTTGCAAACTTAACACCAAGCTTCAAACCAGCCCATCCCAATACGGTTTCGTAAATCTGTCCCAAGTTCATACGCGATGGTACACCCAGTGGGTTCAAACAGATATCAACCGGTGTTCCGTCTTCAAGGAAAGGCATATCTTCCTGACGCACAATACGCGACACAATACCCTTGTTACCGTGACGCCCTGCCATCTTATCACCTACGGTAATCTTCCGTTTCTTGGCAATATATACTTTGGCAAGCTGTACGATACCAGCAGGAAGCTCATCACCAATCGTAACATTGTACTTCTGGCGTTTTTCTTTGGCTTCCAACTCCTTGTACTTCATCCGGTAGTTGTGAATTACCCTTGCGATAAGCTCATTCTTATCTTTATCGGTAGTCCACTTATTCGGATTTACATTTATATAATCAATCTCGTTCAGAATTTTCTGAGTAAACTTGGTTCCTTTAGAAACCACGTCAACCTCATAATAATCCTTCACACCCTGAGAAGTTTTACCATTCACCTGGCTGAAGAGCTTGTCAACCAAACGGCCTTTCAACTCCTCTGTAGCCCTGATGAAATCCTCATCGATCTTGGCGATCTGACTCTTCTCAGAAGTACGAGACTTACGATCTTTAACAATACGCGAGAACAGCTTCTTGTCGATTACCACACCCTTTAATGAAGGTGAGGCTTTCAGCGAAGCATCTTTTACATCACCCGCCTTTTCACCAAAAATGGCACGCAGTAATTTCTCTTCCGGCGTAGGATCACTCTCGCCTTTGGGTGTAATCTTACCAATAAGGATATCACCCGGTGTTACGTGGGCGCCAATACGAATCAAACCATTTTCATCAAGATCCTTGGTCGCTTCCTCACTCACATTAGGTATATCAGAAGTTAACTCTTCCATACCCCGCTTGGTGTCGCGTACTTCCAACGAATACTCATCAATGTGTACCGAAGTAAATACATCGTCGCGTACCACTTTCTCAGAAATTACGATGGCGTCCTCAAAGTTATAACCTTTCCAGGGCATGAATGCCACCTTCAGGTTACGACCCAGCCCAAGCTCACCTTTCTCGGTGGAATAACCCTCAGTCATAATCATACCCTTAGTAACACGCTGTCCTTTGGTCACCAAAGGCTTAATGTCGATACAGGTATTCTGGTTCGTTTTCTGATATTTGACAATTGGATAACGCTTTGTCTCGCCATCAAAGCTCACGAAACGCTCATCGTCAGTATAATCGTAACGGATTACAATCTCATCAGCATCCACGTATTCCACCACACCGTCGCCTTCAGCAACAATATGCGTACGAGAATCCTCAATCAGCTTACCTTCCAATCCGGTACCCACAATCGGCGATTCAGGACGTAACAAAGGTACGGCCTGACGCATCATGTTCGATCCCATCAGTGCACGGTTAGCATCATCGTGCTCAAGGAAAGGAATTAATGAAGCGGCAACCGAAGCAATCTGGTTAGGTGCCACATCCATCATGTGTACCTCGCCGGGCTCTACTACGGGGAAATCACCCTCTTCACGTGCTTTCACACGATCATTTACGAACTTACCTTCGGCATCGAGCGGCGCGTTGGCCTGGGCAATTATCTTCGACTCCTCTTCCTCAGCGGTCAGATATGATACGCCTTCATTAGACAATTCAACCTGTCCCTCAGTCACCTTACGGTAAGGCGTTTCGATAAATCCTAGATCATTAATTTTTGCATATACACACAGCGAAGAAATCAAACCAATGTTTGGACCTTCCGGTGTTTCAATCGGACACAAACGACCATAGTGCGTATAGTGAACGTCACGCACCTCAAAACCGGCACGCTCACGCGACAGACCACCCGGTCCGAGTGCCGACATACGACGCTTGTGCGTAATCTCAGCCAATGGGTTGGTTTGATCCATGAACTGAGAAAGGGCGTTAGTTCCAAAGAAACTATTAATAACCGACGACAAGGTCTTGCTATTAATCAGATCGATGGGTGTAAACACCTCATTGTCGCGTACATTCATTCGCTCGCGAATGGTACGGGCCATACGGGCTAAACCTACGCCAAACTGATTGGCCATTTGTTCACCTACGGTTCTTACACGACGGTTACTTAAGTGGTCAATATCATCAACATCGGTCTTAGAATTAATCAACTGGATCAAATGCTTGATGATGGCGATAATATCTTCGCGCGTCAGCACTTTATTTTCCCAGTCGGTACTTAGGTTCAATTTTTTATTCAGTCGGTAGCGACCTACTTCTCCAAGATCATATCGTTTATCGGAGAAGAAAAGCTTATCGATCACGTCGCGCGCTGTTGCCTCATCAGGTGGCTCAGCATTCCGCAATTGTCGATAGATGTGAACTACGGCTTCTTTTTCGGAGTTACAAGGGTCCTTCTGTAACGTATTATAAATAATGGCGAAATCAGAAAGGTTTTGGTTCTCTTTGTGAAGAAGAATTGTTTTTGCTCCGGAGTCAATAATTTCCTCAACATGTTCATCGGTGATTACGGTCTCACGATCGATAATAACTTCGTTACGCTCGATCGACACCACTTCACCTGTATCCTCATCCACGAAATCCTCAATCCAGCTCTTTAGAACACGAGCAGCCAGCTTACGGCCAACTACTTTTTTAAGGCTTGCTTTATTAACTTTAATTTCGTCGGCCAAATCAAAAATGGCCAAAATATCTTTGTCGCCTTCGTAACCAATGGCTCTCAACAATGTTGTCACAGGTAATTTTTTCTTCCTGTCGATGTAAGCATACATCACACTGTTGATATCGGTAGCAAATTCAATCCATGACCCTTTGAAAGGGATGATACGTGCAGAGTATAATTTTGTACCGTTGGCGTGTACACTTTGCCCAAAGAATACCCCGGGCGAACGGTGTAACTGGCTTACCACAACGCGCTCAGCGCCATTAATGATAAAACTACCCTTATCGGTCATGTAAGGAATAGTGCCCAGATATACGTCTTGTACTACGGTATCGAAGTCCTCATGTTCAGGATCGGTACAATATAACTTTAACTTGGCTTTTAGAGGCACGCTATAGGTTAAACCTCTTTCTATGCACTCTGGAATGGTGTAACGGGCAGGATCGATCGAGAAGTCAAGAAACTCAAGTACAAAATTGTTTCTTGTATCCGTGATGGGAAAATTCTCGTTGAAAACCTGATACAGCCCCTCCAATGTCCGCTCTTCAGGGGTTGTACCCATCTGAAAAAATTCGCGGAAAGATTTTAATTGAACCTCCAGTAAATCAGGGTAATTCAACCTATTCTGGATGGTAGCAAAACTAATCCTTTCTGTAGTATTTGGAGTCATCTATCAACTTATTTATTGAACCTAAAATATAAAAGCACAAAAAGGTTTAGGAGCCCCGTTGTGTGGGGTTCCTAAACCGGAAATCCTTATATAGGACTAAAATTACTTAAGTTCAACTTCTGCTCCCGCTTCTTCTAATTGAGATTTTAATGCTTCAGCCTCTTCCTTAGTAACTTTCTCCTTCAATGCAGTTGGAGCTTTGTCAACTAATTCCTTAGCTTCTTTCAGACCAACGCCAGTCATTTCTTTTACTAACTTAACGATAGCTAATTTAGAACCACCAGCAGCGTTTAAGATTACGTCAAACTCAGTTTGTTCAGCAGCAGCAGCTTCGCCACCAGCAGCAGGACCAGCAACAGCTACAGCAGCAGCAGCAGGTTCGATACCGTACTCTTCTTTTAATACTTCAGCAAGTTCGTTAACTTCTTTAACAGTTAAATTTACTAACTCTTCTGCAAGCTTTTTGATATCAGCCATTTTTCTATTTATTAAATATTGTTTGTACTTTTTTTATTCTTTTTCTGCTAAGGTTTGTAATAAACCATGTATTGTTGAACCTCCTGATTGAAGCGCAGAAACAACATTCTTCATTGGAGATTGTAGTAATCCGATAACATCGCCAAGTAACTCATCCTTCGACTTGATATTGCAAAGCGTTTCAAGTTGATCAGCACCTACATACAATGATTCCTCAACGTAAGCACCTTTCAGTGTTGGCTTGTCATTCTTTTTTGAGAATTCCTTGATTAATCTTGCAGGAACGTTACCGGTGTTTGAAAACATTACGGCTGTTGTTCCTTTCAAAACAGGATACATCTCATCATAGTCGCCTTCCAGCTGCTCCAGAGCCTTTTTGAGAATGGTATTTTTTACCATTAACATTTTAACTTCCTGGTTGTAGCAGGCACGACGCAGATTACTGCTCGCTTCTGAATTTAAACCGCCGGCTTCTGTTACATAGAAGTGGCTGTACTCATTCAGATTTGTCAACAGTTCGTTGACCAGTGTACTTTTATCTTCTTTTCTCATGATTCCTTCGTCTTTTAAAGATTAAAAATTAAGCATCAACCGATTTAGGTTCAATGCGAATACCAGGACTCATAGTACTAGAAAGACTAACACTCTTTACGTAAGTTCCTTTAGCAGCAGAAGGTTTCAACTTCATAATTGTGCTCATAAATTCCTTTACGTTGTCAACGATCTTATCTTCGGTAAACGACACTTTACCGATTGAGGTATGAACAATACCGTAGCGATCCACTTTAAAGTCGATCTTACCCGCTTTCACTTCGTTTACAGCTTTAGCGATGTCCATGGTAACCGTACCACTCTTAGGGTTTGGCATCAGGCCGCGAGGACCTAAGATACGCCCTAAAGCACCTACTTTAGCCATAACGCTAGGCATTGTTATGATCACGTCCACATCGGTCCATCCACCTTTGATTTTCTCAATGTATTCGTCTAATCCAACGTGATCGGCACCTGCAGCTTTTGCCTCTTCTTCCTTGTCAGGAGTACACATTACAAGAACGCGTGTTTCCTTACCAGTTCCGTGGGGCAACGTTACTACACCTCTTACCATTTGATTGGCCTTACGAGGATCAACTCCCAGGCGCACATCAACATCCACAGAGGCATCAAATTTGGTAGTGGTAATTTCCTTTACCAATTTTGCTGCTTCCTCAATGGTGTATTGCTTTGAGGTGTCGATTTTTTCTAACGCTAACTTTTTATTTTTTGTTAGTTTTGTCATTTTCGCAAAAAGGTCTTAATTAGTTACTACCAGGGAATTCACCACTGACGGTTACTCCCATACTCCGGGCGGTACCGGCGATCATCCTCATTGCAGATTCTACAGTAAAACAATTCAAGTCAGCCATCTTATCTTCAGCAATCGCTCTTACCTGTTCCCAGGTAACGGAACCCACTTTCTTGCGGTTTGGCTCTGCTGAACCTCCCTTAAGCTTAGCTGCTTCCATTAATTGAACGGCTGCTGGTGGTGTTTTAATAACGAAGTCGAAAGACTTGTCTTTGTACACCGAGATAACCACAGGTAGTACCTTACCGGCTTTTTCCTGTGTTCTGCCATTGAATTGCTTACAGAATTCCATAATGTTCACCCCTTTGGCACCTAATGCGGGTCCTACCGGAGGTGAAGGATTTGCTGCACCACCTTTAATCTGAAGTTTGATAAAGGTTTCTACTTCTTTAGCCATTGTAGCAATTCGTATTTATTAATAAATATAGTTTAGCAGAAAAAAGTTTTATTACTTGTAAATGCAAACCCGAGGGTTCACACGGAAGCGATTCTTACTAAGTAACTATTCTTTCTCTACCTGCATAAAACTCAATTCCAATGGTGTCTTTCTTCCAAAGATCTTCACCATCACTTTTAATTTCTTCTTCTCTTCGTTGACATCTTCAATCAAACCGTTGAATCCGTTGAAAGGTCCGTCAATTACTTTGATCGTTTCACCCACGATGAATGATACATCCAATTCCTCATCGTTTTCGCTCAACTCATCTACCTTACCTAAAATGCGGTTTACTTCCGAAGGACGCAAAGGCACGGGTGTGTCATCATTATCATTTAAGAAACCGATGACGTTGGGTATATTGCGCAGGATATGCGGTATTTCACCAACCATAGCAGCTTCCACCAACACATAACCTGGCAGGTAAGGACGCTCCTTACTCACCTTTTTACCGTTACGAATTTGGTAAACCTTCTCCGTGGGTATTAATACCTGGCTTACGTAATCGGTCAGTTTCAAACCGGCGATTTCGCTCTCCACATATTCCTTAACTTTCTTCTCTTTTCCTCCGATTGCACGGAGAACATACCATTTCTTTGTGACTTCAGCCATTATATGAGCGTCCTAAATTTTGTTTAGTAAAGGGCTTCGTATACCTTTTCCAAAATGTTATCAAACGAATAATCCATTGCAAAAACGACCCCTGCAATAATCAACGAGGCAATCATCACTACAATGGCGCTATTGGTCAACTCCGACCAGCTAGGCCACGAAGTTTTATTCACCAATTCGTTTTGTACATCCTTGAAATATGAAGTTATTTTATTCATAGTGCTTGTCATTAGTTTGCCGTCTTTAAAAAAATATTATCTAAAACCGACTTTTTAGCACGGGAGGAGCGACTCGAACGCCCGACACCTGGTTTTGGAGACCAGTGCTCTACCAACTGAGCTACACCCGTAAAATAACCGGAGGCAACACCTCCGGTTATGTATATTCTAATCAGTGATTAGTCAAGAATTTCAGTTACCTGACCCGCACCTACTGTACGACCACCTTCGCGGATTGCGAAACGTAAACCTTTGTTCAAGGCTACAGGGTAGATCAAGTCTACAGAAATAGTTACGTTATCACCAGGCATTACCATTTCAGTTCCTTCTGGAAGTGTAATCTCACCAGTTACGTCAAGCGTACGCAGGTAGAACTGAGGACGGTACTTATTGTGGAAAGGAGTGTGACGACCACCTTCTTCTTTCTTCAATACATAGATCTCACCTTTAAACTTAGAGTGAGGAGTGATTGAACCTGGCTTAGCCAATACCATACCACGCTTGATCTCTTTTTTGTCGATACCGCGCAATAACAGACCTACGTTATCACCAGCTTCACCGCGATCAAGAATCTTACGGAACATCTCAACACCAGTACATACAGTCTTTTTACCTTCAGCACCAAGACCGATGATCTGCATTTCTTCACCTGAGTTGATTACACCAGTTTCGATACGACCCGTAGCTACAGTACCACGACCAGTAATCGAGAACACGTCCTCAACAGGCATCAAGAAATCTTTTTCAACATCACGTGGAGGAAGTGGAATCCACTCATCAACAGCGGCCATCAGTTCCATTACTTTTTCAACCCACTTTTCCTCGCCATTCAGTGCACCAAGAGCAGAACCCATGATTACTGGAGAATCATCACCTTCAAACTCGTAAAAGCTTAACAGATCACGAACTTCCATCTCAACAAGCTCAAGTAGCTCTTCGTCGTCTACCATATCAACTTTGTTCAGGAATACAACGATCTTAGGAACGTTTACCTGACGACAAAGTAGGATGTGCTCGCGAGTCTGTGGCATAGGACCATCAGTAGCAGCACATACAAGGATAGCACCGTCCATCTGAGCAGCACCAGTTACCATGTTCTTCACGTAGTCGGCGTGACCTGGACAGTCAACGTGCGCATAGTGACGGTTTTCTGTTTGATACTCCACGTGAGAAGTATTAATAGTAATACCCCTTTCTTTCTCCTCAGGAGCATTATCAATCGTATCGAAATCTCTCAACTCAGAAAGACCTTTTGATGCCAATACCGTAGTAATTGCAGCAGTCAAGGTAGTTTTACCGTGGTCAACGTGACCGATGGTTCCGATATTAACGTGAGGCTTCGTTCTTACAAATGTTTCTTTAGCCATAACTCGAAAAATTAGACAATTAGATATAAATTAAATCTTAGTATTTTAAGGAATCATCACCATAGCTCCTAAAGAGAGCGGGAGACGGGGCTCAAACCCGCGACCCTCAGCTTGGAAGGCTGATGCTCTATCAACTGAGCTACTCCCGCAATTTTTCACAGGACGATAAAGGTAAGTAATTTCCACCTTAATGTCAGCAAAAAACGGATTTTGATCCTAAAAAAGTGGGGAGAGCAGGATTCGAACCTACGAAGACATAAGTCAGCGGAGTTACAGTCCGCCCCAGTTGGCCACTTTGGTATCTCCCCAATTAAAATCAATGCAACAATTTCAAAGAACAAGCTAGCCAAAAACTAACATCTTTTCAATTTAATAGGCCGATAACCTTGGTCAATCAGCCTATTTATAGCGATTTAGGGCGCTTTTAACACCCTAAAATCGGTGTGCAAATGTATAATTATTTTTCAAGAACACAAAAAAATAATGTCTTTTTTTACTTATTTGGCTCTTACCTTTTCCTTCCATTTAATCAGCTGCTTACGCAATGCATCAACCGATAAATCAACAGCCTCTTCGAAAGTCTTATTTTGCTTCTTGGCAAACAATTCTCCTCCTGGAACATTAAGACTGATTTCAGCTACTTTATTCTCAGTGGAATCAGACTTATCCAACTTTAAAATAACCTCAGCCGATACAATTCCATCAAAGAACTGATCCAACTTCCCCACTTTTTGCTGAATAAACTCTTCTAATTGTGCTGACGCCGTGAAGCGTACGGATTGAATTGTAATATTCATATTTAATCCTCCATCTTTTAGGCTCGCGGATGAGCCTGTTTGTAAATAGAATTTAATTGCTCATACGTATTATGAGTATATACCTCGGTGGCTGCCAAATTAGCATGCCCCATAAGTTCCTTTATCGCATTAAGATCTGCCCCTCTGTTTAACAAGGCCGTAGCAAAAGAATGGCGTATTACGTGCGGGCTTTTCTTCGTTACTGTAGACACCTGTTTCAAATAGCGGTTAACCACACGATATACCAACTTATGATAGACTGGCAAACCTTTACTTGTCAGGAAAACGCAGGAATTTGCCCGATTAGGAAACAACACATCCCGTTTATTTAGATAACCAACAAGCGAAGCCTTTAGTTCTGATAAGATCGGCACAATACGCTCTTTATTTCGCTTCCCCCTCACTTTCAGCACCCCATTACCCATATCAATCTGCACATCGGTTAACGCCACCAATTCAGACAGGCGCATACCCGTACTGTAGAACATCTCCACAATCAAACGATCGCGAGCCCCCTCAAAGCCATCACCAAAATCAACTTCATCAAGCAAAAAGTCCATTTCTTTTTCCTTTACAAAGACGGGCAGCCGTTTGGGCAATCTGGGCGTTACCGTATGTTCAGCCGGGTTGTTTTCTACAACACCTTGCTGCATTAGGTAACGAAATAAAACTTTTAAAGTAGAAATTTTCCGGGTCACAGAGCGCCCACTTACGCCGCTATTCACCATATCAACCATCCAGGCTCGGACAGTTCTTGAAGAAACATCTTTCCAGAGAGAAATATCCTTTTCCTCTAAAAAGACACAAAACTGACGAATGTCAGTCTTATATGCTATTATTGTATGAGTCGAATTACGCCGCTCATACTCCAAGTATTTATAAAAAGAATCTAAATATTGCATTAACAGAGGGTGTCATTTTATGCTTTAAACGAATATACGAAAAAAGCAGTAAACCGACGCCCTCCGCAAGCAATTTATTCAGACTCGCGCTGTAATTGCTCGATGTATATCGCTTTTTTCACTTGCTCTCTCTTTACTACAGAAGGCTTTGTGAATGCCTGACGAGATCTTAATTCGCGCATAGCGCCTGTTTTTTCAAATTTTCTTTTGAATTTCTTCAAGGCTCTTTCAATGTTTTCGCCTTCTTTAATAGGTATTACTATCATAACGCTTACTTTTTATTTGAACCGCAAAATTAGTCATTAAACCACAAAAATTCAACAGCTTGACTTACTTTCCTGTCGCCCTTGATTTTTGCAGCTGCAAAGAAAACGAAGTTTCGCGAGTACAGCAAATTTTTTAACTATTCTTTTTTATTAATTATGTGCTTTATCTGCTTTCATTACCACAAAGTAACGCCGTAATTTATCCATGTCGGCACCGGCAAAGGCAGCTGAGTTCTGAAATTGCATAATACTCTCCAATTGACCGGCTTTTCGCGCTTCATAAATCTCCCTGGCCATATAGAAATTCAGGTAAGGATGATTCTTCATCTTACGCAGGCTAGCCTTGCCAATATCCATCGGCTGTATTAATCCCTCATCGACCAACAAGTAGGAACGGTTACGATCAACCACCTCACCCGACAAACCATACACCTCGTCCAGCTGCTCAATATTATAATATCCACCCAAACGCTTTCGATAGGAAACAATGCGTGCCGATAGCACAGGACCAATCCCCTTTAGAAGTGCTAACATAGCAGTATCAGCAGAATTAATCTCCAGCTGAAAATCTACAGTTGGCGCTTTCATCTTCCTTTTTGAAGCCGAATCCACAAATTGCATCACTGGCCTTGGGCTTGATACCTTCTCTACCCTACGTGCCGTAGCAGAAACCTTTGACGGCATCTGATCAACCTTAACATAGGGAGCAAGCCGCGCATACAAAACCGAATCCATCCCATAAATCTTCCGTAGCTTTTCCGCATGAGTAAACACCCCTCCGGCTTCGCGATACTTAATTAAGTTAATAATGGTACGATCGGAAAAACCCAATAACTGAAGATTTTTAACACCTTCACTATTGGGATTAAAATAAAATACGGTATCCGGCTGCCTGTAGCTGCTTGCCTTTTCTATATATCTTACACTATCGGCCCATGCCACCAGAGCTTCATCTACCTTAGTAAGCTCCACAGGACGGGTGATAAAGAATGCACCAGCAAAAATGACCAACAAGACGAAAAGAACTAGAAAAGCAACTTGTTCCTTCCGGGATAGTGTTAATAAATCTCGCAGCATCCTCTAAATTTATATGCAAGCAGTCTATCTTAAGAGTCCTACCGAATACAGAAAGACGATGGCAATAGCAACCGGTGCGATAAAACGAATAATAAAATAAAGCGCACTGAAAAAACGCAACTTAAGGGCGTATTCATTAGAAAGCTCAGCATAGAAATCGGACTTTTTAACCGACCATCCCACAAACACTGCGATAAGCAAACCACCCAAAGGAAGCAAGACATTGGACGACAAAAACTCAATGTTATCAAACAGGTTACGACCAAACAGGGTAACATCTTTAAATATATTATTCGATAAGGAGCAAGCAATACCCATCAAGGTAATAACCACGCCGGTTAATATAGTTGCCTTAACCCTGTTGACTTTAAGTTCCTCGGCAAAATAAGCCACAGCCACTTCGAGGAGTGATATACTGGAGGTGAGTGCTGCCACGGCCAGTAACACAAAAAAGGCCAGGGTCCACAGATATCCACCCACCATTTGTTGAAAAATACTGGGAAGTACCGTAAATACAAGTCCGGGACCTTCACTGGGTGCCACCCCAAAATAAAATACGGCAGGGAAAATTGCTACACCAGCCAACACGGCTATCAGCGTATCTAAAAAGGCAACCTGTACTGCTGTCCTATTCAGATTATTATTCTTTTTCACATAAGAGCCATAGGTAATAATGGTACCCATTCCCAAACTCAGCGAGAAGAAAGCCTGCCCCAATGCATCCAGCACCACATCAATATTTACCTTAGAAAAATCGGGTTGGAACAAGAACTTAAGGCCATCGAAAGAATTACCTACCACCTCGCCGGCGGCATTAACATTGGCCCCCAGGCTTACCGAACGTACACCCATTACAATAATAATAAGCAACAGAACGGGCATCAGCACTTTGGTAAGTCGCTCAATACCATTTTTAATACCCCCAATAACTACAACACCGGTAAGAATCATAAAAAGAACTTGCCATATGATCGGACGAACAGGGCTGGCGAGGAAATTACTAAATACTTGGGATAACTCAGCCGGACTCTGCCCTTTAAAGGCATTTGTCAGTGATAAATAAATATATTCGAGGGTCCAACCGGCTACCACTCCATAAAAAGAAAGAATCATGAAAGAAGCTGCCACACCAATAACACCCGTCATAAACCAGGGTGTTTTAGGTGCCAGCTTTCGAAAAGCACGCACTGCATTGGCATTGGTCTTACGCCCGATGGCAAACTCGGATATCATAATGGGGAGACCAATGGTAACGATGAAGAAAAAATACAACACTAGAAAGGCACCCCCTCCGTTCTGTCCTGCTTCATAGGGAAACTTCCAGATATTACCCAACCCCACTGCAGAACCCGCTGCCGCTGCTATCACACCAAACTTACTGGAAAAACTATCTCTTGATTTAACACTCATCGTATTAAGACTGTTTTAATTACAAAAAGCAAATTAAAAAAAAAGAGGCACAATGTATATACACGCGCCTCCTTTGTTTTTATATTTTATCAAATATTATAGACGATCGATGCAGTTAAGATCTTCGAACGCTACCTTTAAGCGCTCAACCAAACTCTCCTGACCTTTGCGTAACCAAACACGAGGATCGTAGAATTTCTTGTTGGGCTTATCATCACCTTCGGGGTTACCAATCTGTGCCTGCAGGTAATCGCGGTTAGCGGCCTCAAACTTACGGATACCATCCCAAGTAGCCCACTGCGTATCGGTATCGATGTTCATTTTAATTACACCATAACCGATGGCTTCGCGAATCTCCTCCAATGAAGAACCTGAACCACCGTGGAACACAAAGTTAACAGGCTTCTCAACCGTATTGTGCTTCTCCTGGATGTACTTCTGTGAAGCATCAAGGATAGAAGGCTTCAATACAACATTACCTGGCTTATAAACACCATGTACATTACCAAATGAAGCGGCAATAGTGAAGTTAGGAGACACTTCTAGCAGTTGCTCATAAGCGTAGCTCACCTCTTCAGGCTGCGTGTAAAGCAATGCGTTATCCACATCTGAGTTATCAACACCATCTTCTTCACCACCGGTAATACCTAACTCAATTTCCAAAGTCATACCCATTTTGCTCATACGCGCCAGGTACTCTTTACAAATAGCGATGTTCTCTTCCAGTGGCTCTTCCGACAAGTCAAGCATGTGAGAGCTGAATAACGGCTTTCCTGTTTCAGCGAAGTGCTTCTCACTGGCATCTAACAAACCGTCGATCCAAGGCAATAATTTTTTAGCTGCGTGGTCGGTGTGCAACACAACGGGTACACCATAAGCTTCTGCCACAGTGTGAACGTGCTTGGCAGCTGAGATAGCACCCAACACTTGAGCTTGCTGACCTTCTAATTTTAAACCTTTACCGGCATAGAAAGCTGCTCCACCATTCGACAACTGAATCATCACAGGCGCTTTAACTTCCTTTGCAGCCTCAAGAATACCGTTGATTGAATCTGTACCAACAACGTTTACAGCAGGCATTGCAAAACCTTCTTCTTTTGCTACTGCTAAAAGTTTACCTAAGTCATCACCAGTAACAACACCAGGCTTTACAACATCTAATACTCGCTTCATAGCTTTTAATTTATAGTTCGAAATATTACTTTTCTAAAAACTCTACGAAATTAGTGAAAATCATCGAGAATCAATTACATTTTTTTAGCCCTCAGGCTTGTATCACTTACACTTAAGGCGTCAATTCACCACCCAAAGCATTACTTCAAGCATGATAAATATCACTTATTATTTTGTTTGTCAAGGCATTTGGTCAAAATACACCCAATTAATTGCCAATTACTCGCCACATTTCATCTGTGATCACGAAAACTGTAAGCGCATTATTTTTTCGCTTCTTAAAAGAAGTTTAACGATTATTTACATACTCTTTTAGAAGGGATACCCGATGGCAAAATTGAAAGCTACATCGTCCCAGGTAATAGGTGTAACCCCTAACTTCCAACGGTCGCCCGCAGGCAGCATTGGATCGCGCGCCTTAATCCCCATATCGAGACGAAACACGAAGTACTTAAAGTCGAGGCGGGTACCGGCACCCACCCCCACGGCCAGCTGCTTATAAAACGAATCGAATTTAAACAAGCCTTTTGTATCAATTTCCTCATCACCCGAGGAGCGAATGGTCCAGATATTACCCACATCTATAAAGAAGGCACCTTCCAACATCCAAAATAACTTAAAACGATACTCAGCATTGGCTTCCAGCTTAATATCAGCCGTTTGGTTATAATAATTTAGCTTGGTCTCTTCGTAGGAACCCGGCCCCAAACCTCTAACCGGCCAGGCCCTGATGCTATTGGCGCCACCGGAGAAATATCGCTTTTCGAAAGGCAAAACCGTTAGGTTACCATAAGGATAACCAACCCCTAAAAACATGCGGTAAGCAAAAGAATTGATTTTATTGACCTTGATATGATAACGCCACTCCACATCCCCTTTCACATATTGGGCATAACGAATACCCAGCAACTCATTGTAATCTCCGGTACCGGATGAACCAACCAGGGAGTAGATTCCGTCAAGCACATTACCTGCCGACTGCAAGTTGGCCTGAAAATAATGATAGTTCCGGGTACTGCTTAAGGACTGCTCATTGTAGATAAAAGTATAGGAGGTACTACTAATCAAATGATCCTGATAACTATACTTTAAAAAAGTACTATCAATACTGGCTTTAAAATCCGGATCAATATAAGGCACATTAATCACACTAAAATCAACGGGCGATAAAATGTGGGTTACAAGAGGAGATGATTTCCAGGTGTACCCAATACGACCATTGGCAATGGTACGCGTATAATCGGGACGTCGCTGATAGTTATAGGCCAGCGTAAAGTTCGTGCGCGGATTAAAGCGGCGTCGAAAATTATCAACCTTAAAAGGCACCATAAACTTAGGAAAGGTCAGAGTGGCATCACCGCCAAATTCACGGGTCTGAAAAGTAGAATTATCTTTTGCCCGCTGATTCTCACCTGCCAGTCGAAAGCGCATATCAAACACCTCGCCGCCGCGAAAGAAGTTTTTGTGCTTGTATTTAAAACTACCGGCAGCCCCTAGGTAACCGGATGAATTGGTTCCTTCGATATCCACCGTATAACTTTGCAGCTTAGATGACGACAGCTGTATAAAGCATTGCAGATAGCCATTACCTTCAGCATCATAAACACCTTCCATTTCGCGAAAACGAATATTAACGAAACGAAACAACTGTAGTTCTGACAGTAGCAATTGTGTTTTATTCACCAACTCCTGACTATAAAAATCACCCGGGAAAATGTAGTTGGAATTAACCAGTACATCCGCCCTGAACTTCAAGTTTTCGCCATACAGAATTTTACACCCACCATATTCCAGACTGTCAAAACGACTCAGATAATCGGGTTGACGAACGGCTTTCTGCGGGTCGTAACCCACCAGAAAATACACATCCTTCACCTTAAACTTACGGTGACCAACAACAGTGTCCTTTTGTCCGGGTCGCGACAGACGATCCTTAATCACAATCAGAGAATCATTTACAGTATAATTATTACGGGCACTGTCGGCCAAAAAATACACGTACTCTTTACGAAAACCATAGTAGCCTTCGTTTCGAAGCATCTTGGTGATACGGGCCCTTTCCTGGTCATGTAGATCGGCATCAAATGGCGATCCGGGTTTTAGCAAAGCCTTCGTTGTATCGCGATAGATATACTTACGCAATGAATCATCATCGACCCGATAAGAAAGCTGATTAATACTGTAACGCTCGCCGGCCTCTATGGTGTAACGCACCTTTGCCTTCTTATTCTTCAAAAACAGAACCGTATCGCTTACCTGGGCATTATAATACCCTTTATTGTGCAAAAACAAGGTCAGCTGCTCATTGGATTTTTCCTTCAGCAGCTCATCGTAAAGTACCGGTTCCTCGCCAATGCGGCGCAGCCAACGACTGAAACCACTGGTACCATTGCGCCCTGATAAATTATAAAGACCCAGATGAAAGCGCCAGAAACCAAGTATTTTTACATTTTCCTTCTGTCGGATGTAATACTTTAACTCTTCCTTGGTAAGGTCTTTGGCCTGATTATCAACCTCCACCTTATTCAGCAAATACTTACCTTCAGGAACATATTTTGTTGACCGGCATCCCCAGATACCCATCATCATTATCAAGCCAACAACCAGAAGATATTTATGCCCCATTGTAATTTTACTAATTCTCCTTTGGAACAAGGATTGAATCCAAATCGTTTAATTTGCCCTAAAGATATTTAATTCACGTGATATGATATAACTTTGCGGCCTAAACATGCTTCACCAACAAAACGGCGTACTAATGCTCAGTAAAAACAAACAAAAATTTATCCTATCACTGACCAGAAAAAAAAATCGTGATCAACAGGGCTTGTTCGTTGCCGAAGGGCATAAACTGGTAAGCGATTTACTTAGCTCCAAGGCACATGTACACACGCTTGTAGCCACTTCTCAATGGCTGGCATCCCATCCGCAGCCAACTGCTCGCAACTTTGAAATTATTGAAGCTGACCAGGCCGCCATTAAAAAAATATCAACCCTGAAAAGTCCGCCGGACGTAGTGGGTATTTTTCTACAAGATAAAAACCCACTGACCATTACCGACCTGCGGAATTCCCTCAGCCTCTTCCTGGATGAAGTGCAGGATCCGGGCAACCTGGGCACCATTGTCCGATTGGCTGATTGGTTTGGCATACAACACATTATATGCACCCCCACCTGCGCTGATATTTACAATCCTAAAACCATACAATCGACCATGGGAGCCATTGCTCGCGTGGATGTTCACTACCGAGATGCTTCCGTGTTTCTCAGCGAATACAAAAAGCTAGAACTTCCGGTTTACGGCACTTTTCTCGATGGCGATAATATTTATTCGGAAACACTTTCGAATACCGGGTTGATTGTAATGGGTAACGAAGGAAAAGGGATTAGTAAAGCAGTGGAGTCAGCGGTGTCGCACCGACTATTTATCCCGGCTTACCCGGCCGACCTGCCTACTTCCGAATCCCTGAATGTATCGGTGGCAACCGCCATCACCTGTGCCGAATTCAGGCGTCAGGCAACAGCTAGTCCAAGCTCTTCCCGGTAACAAAGGCCCAGGCCTTTTCGGCACAACGCTCACCATCAATGGCCGATGAGGCAATGCCTCCGGCATATCCCGCACCCTCACCGCAGGGATACAGGCCTTCAATTTGAATATGCTGCAAACTAACCCTGTCGCGCGGAATACGGACAGGCGAAGACGTACGACTCTCCACTCCTACTACCAGCGCCTCATTGGTTACAAAGCCACGCGCCCGCCGATCGAAATAATCGAGCCCCTTACGCAGGCGCATCCCTATATTTTCGGGTAACCAAAAATGCAGGGGTGATGCCACCAGGCCGGGCACATATGAGCACTCGGGCAAATCGAACGAGAGCTGACCATCTACAAAATCAGCCAGTCGTTGCGCCGGGGCTACCACGCCACTACCACCATTCACAAAAGCCAAACGCTCCAGCTCCTGCTGATAGGCCAAGCCACCCAGTACCCCTTTATTCTGAAACTCACCTATATCTTCCGGACGTACCTCGACCACCATGCCTGAGTTTGCCCATGGTGAGTTACGACGCGATGGCGACATGCCATTCACCACCATTTCATCGGCGTCGGTCATAGCCGGCACAATAAAACCACCGGGGCACATACAAAACGAATAGACACCCCGTTCATCCATCTGACACGATAAGCTATAGGTGGCCGCAGGCAAATAATCGCCACGCCCTTTTGGAGAGTGATATTGAATCTGATCAATCAGCTCCTGCGGATGCTCCACACGCACACCCATAGCCCAGGTTTTAGCCTCCAGAGCTACCTTATTATCATCCAGCATGTAATAAATATCGCGTGCAGAATGGCCGGTAGCCAGCACTACTGCCGCTGCATACAGGGTATCACCCTGCGCTGTTTCCACACCTTTAACGCGCTCATCTTTAATAATCAAATTACTAACCCGCGTATTAAAATGCACCTCGCCACCAGCATTAATGATGGATTGCCGCATGGCTTTAATCACTTCGGGCAACTTATCGGTTCCAATATGCGGATGGGCATCCACCAAAATATCATTGCTAGCACCATGGAATTTAAACACCTCAAGAATCTTACGAAAATCACCCCGCTTAGTGCTACGGGTATATAGTTTTCCGTCGGAAAAAGTACCGGCGCCACCTTCCCCAAAGGCATAATTGGACTCTGTATCCACCGCCTCATTTCGGTTCAGCAGAGCCAGGTCTTTCTTACGCTCATTCACACCTTTGCCTCTTTCCAGCACGATGGGGCGCAGACCCATTTCAATCAGACGCAGGGCTGCAAAATAACCACCGGGTCCGGCACCCACAATCAGCACCTCCGGCTTATTGCGCACATTAGGATACTCAAACACAAGGGGTTTTTCTATGGGCGGCTGCACATTCGCATAGGCCTCAATGTGCAGCTGTACGAGTACGATTTTTTTACGGGCATCAATGGAGCGCTTAACCACACTGAGATGTGTTATCTTCTCGGGTGCCACCTTCATTTTTTTTGCCACTAAAGACCTGATTATACTATGATCGGCCGCCTCCCGGGGTGAAAGTCGTAAAACAATTTCGCGCTTCATTCTTTGCTAATTAATTGATTATCCATCCTTGTAAGGGACGGTTTTGAACCGCAAAAATAAGCGAATTTATTCAAAATAGAATGTAAGGCTAAATATTCTCGATTGTAGCTTGCTGAGCGCCTCGGTATAAACCTCATCGCCGGGCTCGCCTGTACCCTTGGGATCGAGCATATCGGAGAGGCCAATCGACATCTTTGCCTCCACCGACAAACGAAAATAAGTAAGGTAAAAATCAAAGCCGGCTCCCACCTCAAGATAACCATCCAGGGACGTGAGCAAGAGTCCGTCCTGTTTATTCTTGGCAAGATCGTAACGCGTATTGAAGCCCCCAACTATATAGGGCTTGGCATTATGCATCCTGAAGGCATTGTATTTGAGTAATATGGGAAATTCCAGAAAGGTGGATTTTATCTTTAGCGGCTCTTCTTCGTACTCGATAAAATTACCTTCCGCATCATATTTGGCAAAGCGAAGGTTACGCTGCCCAAAGCTAATACCCGGCAAAAAGCGGAGGTTCAGGTTACGTGTGAGGCGGTAACTGGACACGATACCAATGTTCAAACCCGGCGTAAGCGAAGTAACATCGCCATAGCGCAGTACACCATCGCTGCCCACTACGCCCGTGTTGTACACGCGAAAATCCATGGTATTAACACCTATGAGAAAACCAAAGTGAAGCGGGCGCTCATCAAAAGAACGCAGGTTGGCAATACGGCTATTCTTTCCCTGACCGAAGGCTACTGCCAACTGCACGCACGCAAATATCAGAAGTACTATCTTTTTCAAAGGCGCTATTTCTTTTTACTTAATAAAACTGAATTATTAGTTTTTTATTGCACGCGCTTTTCCGATAAATAGATGGTGGCAATACCCATGGTCTGCTTGTAACGACGCAGGGGTGTCATTCCAGCCTTAATCAGCTCATCATCAAATTTTTCACCATCAGGAAAACTTAGCACCGACTCGGGCAAGTAAGTATAGGCCGCCTTATCATTGGATATCAGTCCACCCAACGAGGGCAAGATATACCTAAAGTAAAAAAGATACAACTGCTTAAACGGAAAATAAACGGGTTTTGAAAACTCCAATACAACCATTTTACCACCCGCCTTAAGCGTACGTGCCATATCGCTCAATCCCTTGTTCAGGTTTTCGAAATTACGCACACCAAAAGCCACCATTACCGCATCAAAGGTCGCATCCTCAAAGGGTAAATTCTCCGAGTCGCCTTCCTGCACCGTAATAACATCCTGAAGGTTACGGCGAGCAATCTTATCTTTGGCCACCTTCAGCATTTCGCTTGATATATCAACACCCACAACCTTGCAGCCCAGACGCCGCTGCGCCTCCAGCGCCAAATCGCCCGTTCCTGTAGCCACATCAAGCACCAGGGGCCGCTCCATATCTTTCAAAAGATTGATGGCCCGCTTCCGCCAACACTTATCAATACCCAGTGATAAAAAATGATTCAGAAAATCGTATTTGGGAGCTATGTTGTTGAACATGCCTGCCACCTGCTTTTTCTTTGAGCCCTCGGCTGCATATGGTTTAACCGTCATCTATTACTATTTTCGTCAAAAATATAAAAAAGGATGCCATTGACCAACAGCATCCTTTCAGGTGATGGTTACACCCTCTTATAATCTTTTCTTAAGCGCCTCTTTCATAATCTCAAACTCTTTTACACTATAGCCTTTTGAGGCATACACCACTTTACCGGCTCTATCGATTATGTAATTGCGTGGGATTGACTCACTGGCAAATAGATTAAATATCTCTCGCTTTTCATCGGGACAAAAGGGCAGATCCAGGTTTCTTTTTTCTGCGAAAGCTCTCAATTCATCGACACTATGCTCTCGTCCAATCACCAGCAATACAAAATCATTATGATCCTTATATTTCTCCCACACCTGCTGCTGCAACACCGGCAGCTCTTTTACGCAAGGCGGGCACCAAGTGGCAAAAAAGTTAATGAGCACCACCTTACCTTTCAGGTCGGCATTACTTAGCTTACCATCAGGCGTCATTACCGTGAAAGAGGGCGCTACTTCTCCCACCTTCACCTTATCGGCGGAGGATGCTCCTGATCCCCCCATCAATACGCCGGCCACCAACAAAAGAGCCACCGTCAATAAAATATGTGTTTTGAATTTCATATAAAATATCATCTTATCAATTGCCATATGAAACTCGCCGCTAAACAATCATGTTCTTGTATGGAAAATACTGCTCTCGGCTCGCTTCATCTGACTACTTTAATACTAAACTACTCTCCTTCTACCCAAATCGCCAGCCTTTGTTCAAAGGCCTGCTTTAAGTCTTTAATAAACCCATAGGATTCATCGTCGATGCGCACCTCTCCTTTGGTGACATGTCCCAGAATGGAAAATGACACATCGGTACCCATCATATAATCCACAAAATCGTCCTGCTTCTCAGGCGACACAGATACCACCACACGACTCTGCGACTCGCCAAACAAAAAGGCCTCTTTGCGTATTTCGGCGTCGGAAGTAATATCAAAGCCAAACTCAAGCGGAATGCACGATTCAAGTAGACTAAAAAAGAGTCCACCGTTGGATACATCGTGTACCGATCGCACCAAACCATTCTTAATAACATTACGCACGGCAGCCTGCAAGTCACGTTCCTCCTCTACATCGTAGAATGGAGCGGCCGATTTCTTAATATTTAAGATACTACTTGCATATTCCGAGGAGTTAACATCGTTACGTGAACGCCCCAACAAGAAAATCATATCACCCTTGTGACGGAACGACAAGGTGCTATGATGTTTCTTATCATCAACAACCCCCACCATACCAATCACCGGTGTGGGCGTAATAGGCTTAAGATGTCCATTCTCAGAGCGCTGATTGTGAAAACTTACATTGCCGCTTACAACCGGCAAGGTATAATCATCGCAAGCCTTAGTAATTCCTTTAATAGCATTTACAAAAGTGCCATATACTCTGGGGTCGTAAGGATTTCCAAAGTTCAAGCAGTCAGAAAGGGCAACCGGACGACCACCAGCACACACGATATTACGAGCAGCCTCAGCCACGGCAATCTGCGCCCCCACAAAAGCATCAGACTTCATGTAACGCGAGTTACAATCCATGGTTGCCACCAGTGTTTTATCAGAACCTTCGATGGGAATAAAGGCTGCATCAGCAGGGAAGTCTCCCTGACTATCATTGGTCTTACTGAACTTATCGGTTAACCACCTTTTGGAGGCGACATTGAGATTGGAAAGCATCGTTCTTACCACATCGGGGTAATGATCAGGCTCATCATAAATATCAAGATTAATGGAAGGCAACGCTTCTGCCTGCTCCTCAAAAGATCGCTCGTAAACCGGGGCTGCATCGCCCAGCATAGCGATATTTACAGGAAGCTCAGCCACAGGCTCTCCTTTGTATGAACAGTTGACCAAACCTTTGTTATTCACCTTACCAATTACGGCCATAGCCAGCTCCAGAGGCTCAATCACGCGCTTCACCTTATCCAATTCATCGGGGGAAATACAAATTAAAATTCGTCCCCATGTCTGTGACAACAGCACATCTTTCACCGTCAGATTTTTTTGACGTTGTGGAATGGCTTCCACATACAAATCAATACCAGAGTTGCCCCGTGCCGCCATTTCAATGGCGGCACCCACGACACCCTGAGTGCCTATAGACTGAACACCGATCAACTTCACACACTCGGAAAGCTGCTGAACAGTCTCCAGTAATTCTTTCTCAATGGATACATCCATCATCTGATCAAGGGATACCGGTGGAGTATCCAACTCGGCTAGCATGTCGGTTTCAAACACATCAGTGTCTACCCCATCCTTACCCGTGCGAGCACCGATGATGAGCACAAGATTACCCTCCCCCTCTGCACGGGCAAACAAAAGCTTATCCTTGGGCGCCACTCCAATGGCCATATTATTGACTATGGGCGTAGTATTGTAACCCCGTGAAAAAAAAGTTTCACCACCTAAAATAGGAACTTCAAAACCCCTTTCATACTCACAGATTCCTTCAGCCACCTCTTCGAACAACCAGCGTGCCGTATCGCGCTTACCATCACCAAAGCGCAATGAGCTTAGAAAAGCAAGGGGCTTGGCACCCATGGTAAAAACATCGCGCATTACCACGCGAAGCCCCGTCAGTGCACCCAGGCGGGGCTGAATAGCGCAGGGGCTGTTGTGTGACTCAACCTTAAATACACACACATTGCCATCGCCCAAATCGACCACTCCGGCACTCTCATCACCGGCCTCCACGGGCACATCATCGCTTTTCGTGGGTAAGGTTTGCAGCCACTTTAACGAGTTCTTGTAACTGGCATGCTCTGACCACAGTCGTGAAAACAACTCCAGTTCCAAAGCATTAGGATGACGCTTTAAAAGTTCTTTTATCTTATCAAATTCTCCTGAAGTCAAATTGAGCTTCTCCGCCTCTTCTATTGTTGGTAATAATACACTCATGGTTCCGCATTTTTAAATCGCCCTTTTATTCAGGACAAATTAATATACATTTGTAGGGAGTTATGGCTAAGTATCACATGATGAAAGTATAAAAAATAACCCAATTCACAAACGGAGTGGCTCATTTATACGCAAGTGTTGAGAAACGTAAAAATTAAATACACGAATATCCGTTTTAGCTTGAGGAACGAATCATAAATTAACATTAATGAAAAAAATAGCGATGGTTACCGGAGCCACATCCGGCATAGGGAAAGCAACCGCAATAAAACTATCCAATCAAGGCTACCGTATGATCCTCACTGGACGACGCAATGAACGCCTGCAAGCACTAAAAGAAGATTTAATAAAAAACAAAACAGAGGTACAAACACTCTGTTTTGATATACGCGATACAGCAGCCATTGATCAGGCCATTGAGCAACTACCAGCCGAATGGCATGATGTGAACGTACTGGTTAACAACGCAGGGCTAGCCGCTGGTGCCGATCCTATACACAAGGGCCTGTGGAGTGACTGGGAGCAGATGATTGATACCAATATAAAAGGTTTGCTCTACCTGTCGAAAAAAATAATACCCTGCATGATGGCTCGTAAACAAGGACATATCGTTAACGTATCGTCCATTGCCGGTAAAGAAACCTATGCCAACGGAAATGTTTACTGCGCTACTAAACATGCGGTGGAGGCCATCACCAAAGGTATGCGTATCGACCTGCTTCCTTACAACATTAAAGTATCATCGGTATCGCCGGGAATGGTGGAAACAGAGTTTTCCGTAGTGCGTTACCATGGCGACCAGGAAAAGGCAGACAATGTATACGAGGGCTTAACGCCACTCTTTGCCGATGACATAGCCGATGCCATCGAATATATGGTGACTCGTCCGCCCCATGTTAATATCAATGACATGCTGATAATGCCTACAGCGCAAGCCAGTGCCGTTTACAATCATCGTGAGGAGTAACGTTGGATGAAAAACAGCAACGCAGATCAATCGCAAGATCTCAAAAAAAGGATCGCATCTTAACAACATATTGGTTATTAAAGATGTGATCCTGTAATTTTATACGCAAACCCGGAAGTTGCAACTCATCCATTTAATACTCTTCCACAAATAGGCACTTTCAGAAGTGATACTTATGAAGAACAATATATGAGGTTAATCTTTGTTGATTAGCCTTTTTGTTTTTCATA
>NZ_JBNGOZ010000007.1:0-230752 GCF_050589825.1 Carboxylicivirga longa
CACTCATAATGATTCTAAGATATATAATTTAGAGCCATATATCTTAACTTACTGTCCTTACAAATGTAGCAGGTTCAACCGATTTCGGCAGAAAGTTAATCTGTGTTCATCTGTGAAATCTGCGAACAGAAATTGAATCCCCCTGAGGCGTTTGAGTTGAGGGTTGCTGATAAATTAATCCCCCTTTGCAAAGGGGGATAATCCTTTTTAGCTAGTTATGTAGCACATAATCAACGCTACAACAGTGACTTCCACAGGAAAGTAATCTGTGTTCATCTGTGAAATCTGCGGACAAAGGTCAATCCCCCTGAGGCGTTTGAACTGAGGGCTGTTGATAGCTTAATCCCCCTTTTCTAAAGGGTATAATCCTATTTAATTAGTTACATAGCACATAATCAATACCATAACACCGATTTCGGCAGAAAGTTAATCTGTGTTCATCTGTGAAATCTGCGAACAGAAATTGAATCCCCCTGAGGCGTTTGAGCTGAGAGCTGTTAATAAATTAATCCCCCTGTGCAAAGGCGGATAATCCTTTTTAGCTAGCTAAATGACACATAATCGAAACTATAACATCCTCTTTCCGCAGGAAAGTAATCTGTGAGCATCCGCGTAATCTGCGGACAGAAGTTCAATCCCCCTGAGCGTTTGAGCTGAGGGCTGTTGATAAATTAATCCCCTTTTCTAAGGGGTATAATCCAATTTAGCTAGTTACACAACACATAATCAAAACTATAACATCCACTTTCTGCAGGTAAGTAATCTGTGAGCATCCGCGTAATCTGTGGACAAAGGTCAATCCCCCGGAGGAGTTTGAGTTGGGAGCTGTTGATAAATTAATCCCCCTTTTCTAAGGGGGATAATCCCTTTTGATTAGCCAAAGATCACATAATCAACACTATAAGCTTCTTTTACTGAAGAATTCGTTTCATTCGCCGTAATTCAACCAATCCGCAAACCTATATCAGAAGCGAAGGTGTGGTATGCGAAAGGTGATACCCGTGGTAACCAAGCCCATGTTACCGTGTCCAAGCTCCAGTAACATACAAACATTGTCGGTTACAAAGTAGCGAACCCCGAACATAGGACGCACATTAAATTTTAGCTCAGACTGCTCTGCGCTATTAAAATGTTGCATACTTTGATTCCACACATCTTCTTCCCTTACTTTTTGCCATTCCAGCATACAACTTAAGCCGGCATAGATATCCCAGTCACCCAGAAACACATTGTAATTAGTCCATTGCTCTATCCAGCCTGCCACATGCACATTGGCTAGCGCGCCAAGGGCAAAATTAGAATAGCGATGCACATTGCTCGCCAGGGTATCGTTCACATACTTATCACGACTCAAGCCCATCAATGCTCCCACACTCAAGAAATCAGTAAGCCCCTTTTCGGCAGCCACAGAAATGGGAGGTACCTTATGAATACTGTATCCATCCCAATCGTTACGATCGCTGTAGTCGGCAAAAGAAATCTTAGGACTAATATACCAGTCCTTATTGCTAAATTGTCCTGCGGCATTTACATAAGCCACCAAAAGAAGCATTAAGACTATTACTCTGTTAATCATTTTGTTTATCTATTTCAACTTTGACAGATGTGCGGCGTACTCTTTCAAAGCGCTAATGTGCTGTTTGTGACAAGCACTTAAGCCCACCGCCGGAAACGTGGCAATACGCCCCTTTATCCGTCCGCAAATTAACAAAGCAGCGCCCACATTACCTAATCCCGCTCTCACTTTCACAGATTTGATGCGATCAACAGGTATCACAATGCGTTTATACTCCCGCCAGAATGGAAACAAACTGTAATATTTCACATCCAGCTTAGCAGCATTACCCTCCACCTCAACATAGCAAAATCCACCTGTGTAATACAAGGCGATCACAATGATAAGAAAGAGCCAAATCGCCATTTCCACCATCTTATCACTCGTCTCAATCCACAAATAGTTAATACCAATGGGCACAATGGCCAGCATTACTAGAATACGCAAGATCGTACTTACACGTCGTGCTTCCTTTTTATTATCAAATTTAATATCCATCATCTCCTTACTTAAAGCTAACAGAACCCCTGTCAACTTTCAATATGACATTTATCACTCTTGTTTAATCACAAATCATCGCATTTTACCAAAGCCTGATAAAAAGATATTTTCAATCGCTAAAAATAACTATTTTTGCAAGCATGGCAGTCATTATATCATTTGTGTTTTACCATTGACAGCGCCAACCTAAGAATTAAAACAGCTTGTATCATCATTAACCGTGTGGCATGTTTCCGTTAGTATCAAAAGAATCGAAGGTATTTATTGCAGAAAATTTAGTGGACGATCTTAAGCAACTGATCAGTGACTACCCTCAGGACAAGGTTTTTTTACTGTCCGACGAAACAGCCTACCACCATTGTTTCTCTAAAATTGAGAGGGTGAGCGCACTAAGTCCGGAACGCACCCTTATCATTCTATCGGGCGACCACAACAAAGGCATCGACTCTCTGTCGAAAGTATGGCAGTTACTGAGCCGCGGTGGTGCCGACCGAAAATCACTGCTCATCACCCTGGGTGGTGGCATGCCCTGCGACCTGGGTGGCTTTGCGGCTTCAACCTTTAAGCGCGGCATCGATTTTATCAACCTGCCCACCACCCTGCTATCGCAAGTTGATGCTTCCATAGGAGGAAAAACAGGGATCAACTTTGAAGGCTATAAAAATGAGGTGGGTGTCTTCAATCAGGCAAAAGCTGTCCTCATCGATACCGCTTTTTTAGACACACTAGATTCAGAAAATATCATATCCGGTTTTGCCGAAATGATTAAACACGCCTTTATCTATTCACCCGATCACTGGGAACACCTAAAGGCCTTCAATCTGAGACAGCCCGACTACCAGCAGTTAAAAAAGCTGGTGGCTAACTCCATCAAGATCAAAGCTTATTTTGTGGAGAACGACCCGCTGGAGAAAAATATACGCAAGGCACTTAACTTTGGGCATACGGTTGGTCATGCTTTTGAGAGTCTGGCTCTGCACGAAAAACGCCCCTTGCTGCATGGCTATGCGGTAGCCTTCGGCATGGTATGTGAGCTTTACCTGTCGCACCTGCGCCTGGGATTCCCATTGGTTCAGGTAGAGACTTTGGCTCGACAGCTACAAGAGATATACGGCCATTTTACATTTAATGAAGAAGACTACGAAACGCTGTATCAGTTAATGACGCATGATAAGAAAAATGAAGCCAACCAAATTAACTTTACTCTGCTGGAAACCGTCGGACAAATAAAAATAAATTGTGGAGCCACGAAAGCGGAAGTATTTGATGCCCTTCGCTTCTACAAGCACCTCAACCAGTAAAATCATCGCTATCATAACCTTCGTTGGGAAGGGCTCATATCATTATCAATACAAAAATCAAAAACATGAAATATCGTTTATCGACCCAAAATACAAGTGGTAAAATAGAAGTACAACTGCCCTCATCCAAGAGCATCAGTAACCGACTCCTCCTCCTCAATGCACTTAGCTATAGCCCCTACGAGATAAAAAACCTATCGGATAGCGATGACACCAAAGCAATGCTGGGCGTTCTCAATGCCAACAGTAATACCTTTGATGTGGGCGCCGCCGGCACTTCCATGCGTTTCCTTACTGCGTTTCTTTCGAAAATAATGGGCGAATGGATATTAACCGGATCGGAACGTATGAAGCAGCGCCCCATCAAGACACTGGTGGATGCGCTCAATAAGCTGGGTGCGAAAATTGAATATATGGAGAATGAGGGCTACCCCCCACTTCGCATCTTTGGCAGCAACCTGGAAGGTGGCGACCTGGAACTACCCGGCAACGTAAGCAGTCAGTATATATCAGCCTTATTAATGATTGCCCCCACTATACAAAATGGTCTTCGTCTCACCCTAACGGGCGACATCATATCAAGACCCTACCTGGAGATGACCCTGGCACTGATGAAGGACTTTGGTGTAACGAGCCATTGGAAGGGAAATGTAATCACAGTACCTGAGGCAGCCTATCAGCCCAAAATTATGACGGCCGAATCGGATTGGAGTGCCGCCAGCTACTGGTATCAGATGGCAGCATTGAATCCCCAGCTGGAAATCACTTTGAAAGGGCTACGTAAAATAAGTCTGCAAGGCGATGCCAACGTAAAGACCATGTTTGATAAGCTGGGGGTTAAAACCAAATTCTCGCAGAAAGGAACCGTACTTAGTAACACCGGTGTACGTCCCACACGATTCAGCTATAACTTTATTAACGAGCCCGATCTAGCACAGACACTGGCGGTTACTTGCTGCCTACTTAATGTTCCTTTCAATTTCACAGGCCTTCAAACGCTGAAAATTAAAGAGACTGACCGTATCAGTGCACTTATCAACGAGCTAAAAAAAATGGGCTTTGTACTGCAAAGTAACCAGCGCGATAACCTAAGCTGGGATGGTGAGCGATGCGACTACGATCAATCGGCACCAGTGGTGATTGATACTTACAAAGATCATCGCATGGCCATGGCCTTTGCACCTGCTGCCTGCTGTTATCCTAATCTGGTTATCAACGATCCCATGGTAGTAAGCAAATCCTACCCCAACTATTGGCAGGATATGGCTACAGCAGGTATCATCAACGAAACGGTGGAAGGATAATTTGGGAACAAAGATTCAATCCCCCTGAGGCATTTAAGTTGAAGGCTGTTGATAAATTAATCCCCCTTTTCTAAGGGGGATAAGCATATTTGACTAGTTACATAGCATATAATCAGTACCATAGCATCCGCTTTCCGTAGAAAAGTAATCTATGTTCATCCGCGAAATCTGCGGACAAAGGTCAATCCCCCTGAGAGGTTTGAGCTGAGGGCTGTTGATAACGCAATCCCCCTTTTCTAAGGGATAAGCATTTCTTAACTTGTTATATCTTTAATGAATAGCACCTTACATCTTGTTATCGAATAAACAATTCGTTTAATTCGCGGAATTCATGATCCTCATTTTTCACTCAGCTCTTCCTGATTTATTGTATTTTATAGTAGACGAGTTCAGAAATACTCATAAATGCACATTTTTTCTTACGTGTAGCAGATTCCACAGCTGTCATATTAAGGCAGAAAAAAAACATTATTAACCTATCGTCATAAAACAAGCCCTTGTTTAATCCTACTCGCACAAGATTATGATTATACGGGCAAGTTACATGTGGCTATTGATTAACAAATTATAGACATGAAAAAGATTATTTTTTGCTTAACGCTAATCGCGCTAGCAGCCGGAGCATCTGCTCAGGATCGTATTGCGCTGGGATTAAAAGCAGGCTTTAACTCAACAAAAATCAACCTAAGCGATGTACCGGATAACACCACCATAAAAAATGAAGCCAAGAGCGGCTTTCTCTTTGGTGCCTATGGTCGCATTCGCTTGGTAGGAAGCTTGAGCTTTCAGCCCGAGATGTACTATGCTAAGAAAAAATCCAATGCCAATGGAATGATTGGAGATAATTCATTCAATAACAACGTTACCTATCACACATGGGATATTCCCCTATTGGCCAACCTACAACTAATTGATCTCAAAATACTAAAGATATATGGTGTAGCTGGTCCGGTAGCCTCCTTTAATGCTAAGACGACATCGGATCTGCCGACATTGGAAGACCTTGACAAAACCAACTGGACCCTTCAGGCCGGACTAGGTGCCGAAGTGTGGCGTCTAACAGCCGATTTCCGTTACGAATGGGGCATCAAAGATATCTCGAAGGCGCAAGTAGGTCAGAAAACCGATGTTCTTACTTTTTCACTGGGCTATAAGCTGTTTGGTATTTAAATACCCTTGAGAAATAACATTAATAAATAATAAAACCGGCATTAACGCCGGCTTTATTATTTATTTTCCTGCAACTGACTTACTAGTTCAAATGACGAAGTACAGTATCAATTAATTTGTCGGCATGCAAAAATATATCATCCAACTTCTCAATTAATACTCGTTCTTCCTTCTTATCCTCATCGAAAAGCCCCAAATACTTTTTACCACCATTTAAATGTAGTCGACAAATCGGCTTACGATTATTATCATCTACTAAGACTCCAAAATAAGATTGGGTATCGCGATAAACCACTCTATCTGCATCAATTTTTGTCCTAACGATTGACCGAACAATATGATAACCCTCTATCTCTTCTTCTGTTGTCTCAATTTTACTAATAGCAACTTCTTCTTGCGACTCCTCAACTAACTCTTCTTCCTTCTTCAAAGCAGAATGTAACCTATCATTCACAAGCTCTTTAATGGATTGATTTGTAGCCTTCTTAACAATTCCCGTCAATTGCTCTATAACTTTTGCAGTTAATTTTCCTGAATATATCTGTTTGCCAAAAAACCTAACAAATTCTTCACTTGGTTCATTTAGCTCCTTCTCTAATATCTCCTTAATTGCCGAAGAATACTTTAACTCACTTGCGCTATCTATAATTTTATCAACATCAAAACTAGCCTTTTGAAACTTTTTTAATTCATTGACTTCATGGTCCTTTAAATTTTCAAAATCAATAATTAGAAATGGTTCATCATCCATCTTATTTGACTCCTCCAAATCTGTATAAAAGCGATACTCAGCGCCGTTTGTTAATAAACCAAAACGAGCCTTACTGACATGAAAATACCTATGAAGCTGTGAGTTATGCACATCCAAATTCTCTTTCCAATGCTTGCACTCAATAATCATTATTGGCGTATTTTCTTGAAGAATTGCATAGTCAACCTTTTCACCTTTCTTGGTGCCAAGATCTGCTATATATTCAGGGATAACTTCCATTGGATTAAAAACATCATATCCTAACAATTGAATGAAAGGCATGATTAATCCATTTTTGGTAGCTTCCTCTGTTTGTAAGTTCGGCTTAAGAGTTAAAACCCTATCAGTAAACGCTTTTAGGTTAGTTTGAAAATCCATTTTTGTCAATTTTTTCGATAAGATTATTTATTTGAAGTTCTAATGTACCAATTTTTTCCTTAAGCTCATCATTATTATCACTTACCATTGCATCTACAAATATTGAATTAACCAAAGATAAGCCAAGAATACCTCCACTTAATACCACGAAAATAAAATACAAATGTCCAAAAAAAGCTTTTGTATGACCCAGACTAGAAACGACAGATTCAGACACTTCATACCACCCTTCCACTGTAAACATTTTAAAAATTGTGTACATGGAACACAATGGATCGCCAAAATAATCAGGAGCAGTTTTCGCAAATACTTGATGTGAAAAAATGCTGATGATGAATATATATACAATAAACCCAATTATAACTATAATAGATGCCTTAAGCGCACGCTGAACTCCTCTTAACAATTGGTCTATTCCAGGAACAAATTTTAAAAACCTAAACGTCTTAAAGACCCTAAAAACTCTTAATATCAAGAGGTAACTAAAGTCAATCTGTGAAATATCAATAAAAATTGTTATCAATGTCGGTAGTGAAATGACAATAAGCAAGAAGTCAAATACATTCCATCTCGACTTAAAATAATTAGCCCCGTAAGTTTGTATCTTGACTAATAACTCCCCGAAAAATAGAATGGTAATAATATTATCAATGCCCCTAATCGTATAATTTTCAGGCGTAAAACCCAATACAAAAATTGTTAGTGCATTAACAAGAATTAAAGAAAGAATAAACCAATCTTGTAAAAATAATCTTTTAATCATGACTCTATTTTATGTGTGTAACTATCTATATTACAAACATAAAAAATCCCACCAGGCATCAAGCAGCCGTAGTGGGATTATTACTATAATTCGTTTATTAGCTTAGTGCAAATTGGCACTGATTATCTTCATAAACTCTTCCCGTGTTGCCAGGTTTTTCTGGAAAGCACCGGTAAAATCGGAGGTGGTAGTTACTGAATGCTGTTTCTGCACTCCCCGCATCTGCATGCACATGTGTTGGGCTTCAATCACCACGGCTACACCCAGTGGGTTAAGGGTATTCTGAATACACTCCTTAATTTGGGTAGTTAAGCGTTCCTGTACCTGCAGACGGCGGGAGAAAGCCTCCACTACACGTGCCAACTTACTTAAACCGGTAATATGGTGACGTGGTATATAGGCTACATGCGCCTTACCAAAAAAGGGCAGCATATGATGCTCACACATCGAATATAATTCTATATCTTTCACCACTACCATCTGCTGATAATCCTCACGAAACATGGCAGATTTAATGATCTCCTCAGGATCCATATGGTATCCCTGTGTGAGAAACTGCATGGCTTTGGCCACACGCAAGGGTGTTTTCTCCAATCCTTCACGCTGCGGATCTTCACCCAAAGCGCTCAATATCTTATGGTAATTAGCTGACAACTCTTGTGTGGTATCATCATCGTACGATTCCACTTTTGTATAACCTTGCTTTCCGTTTAAAGTAAATTCCATTGTGATGTATTTGATTGTACGCTAGCTTGCGCAATGCAAAATTGCTTATTTTCTTTGAATAATCAGACGATATTTTTCTGTTTTAAGCACTTGGGCATACCTTTTATTTAGGGAATAGGCTGATTAGCAGCCCTTCGCTGCTCATAAATGCGTAATATTAGATCCAGTTCGTTACGATTGAGCGGCTGCACACCAACTGCCCGTATTTTTTGTTCACTCTTGGGAAGGAAGAGACGCATCTGTGCCATATTATCGGGTGTGATGCCCAGTGTTTGGTTGGGTGGTATTTGTGTTTTATAAATGGTACTCCAGGTGTGCTCCTGAAGCACCATACGTTGATTCATCTCTGCATCCATGCGCAAAGGCGTTTGTGTTAAAGCCTGCCGGGTTGAGGATCGAACATTATTCGTGGCGTAGGCTTGCTCAGGAGTTATCACCAACGGCATAGTTTTGGCCTGAAGTGCCAGATTCTCATATCGAGGCATTACAATAACCTCCCCAATCTGTATGGTGTCGCGCGCTAAGAAAACCCCCAAAAGGTAATTACGATGTTGCATAGAATCATTAATCTGCACGTAAGTATCTTTATAGCCCAAATGAGAAAAACGCACTACTTCACCCCGCTTGGCCCAGAATGAAAACTGACCGGCTTCGTCAGACATAAAAGTATCGGAATGAAGATTGAATCGCGAATAGGGCAAAACCAGCAAACTGTCCTGCTCAAGCACAACGCCGGTAACACGCACCGAGTCGGGTTCATTTACCTGAGACATGGCCAACAGGGGACACAGTAATAAGAGGGCCGATAAATACTTCATAAACGTGGGTTTTTGAATTGTTAACATTGCCTTTGCATAACTATAACAAGCTAAGAAGCGCATTGTTGGCAAGGTAACCCCACGAAAAAGCCCGGCACTAACATTACCGGGCTAAAAACAAAATTAATCAGGTAATTAAACGATTACATCCTTCAGATCTCTTTTAGGCACATGATGAATCTGATCTACATCGCGCCAATACTTAACATCATCATCCTTCATGGCTTCCAGCTGAACCACCTCTTTGGGCTCACCCAGCGCTATAACGTGCACAATCTTTAGGTTATCGGACAAACGCAACTCGCGATGTAACTGAAGCCGGTTAAGTGATCCTACAATACATCCGCCCAATCCCTTTTCAACGGCACCCAGCAAAATACTTTGCGAGGCTATGCCGTCATCACAGAAGTAGTTGGCTGAGATATCCGTATCATTCAAAAGGATAATATAAGCAGCAGGACGCTCTCCCTTCTGCGGACCCGGCCAGTCTTTCAGATAACCTGCCCACGCCAAATGAGGAAAAATCTTATCGTTAATTTCGGGTGAATTAGACAAGAAATATTTAAGCGGTTGTGCATTACGGGCCGAAGGCGATAGACGAGCCAGATCTACCAGTTCGTGCAAAACCTCCATGGAAACAGGTTTATCCTCATGAAAGCGTCTGTAACTACGGCTCTTACGAATTAAATCTTTCAGCATAAGATCGAATTTTAGTGATTGATATTAGGGTGCTAAAAAGCGAGACTTAATATACAAATAATGTAATCAAGTCTCGCTTATAATTCGCTTATTTTTTTATTGCTTAGTAACGAGCCGAAATGCGCTCCCAATCAAGAATACTAAAGAATTCTTCGATGTATTTGGGACGTAGATTCTGCTTATCCAGATAATAAGCATGCTCCCACACATCACACGTAAGAATTGGTGTTAAACCGTCGCGTAAAGGATTACCGGCATTTCTCTCCTTCACAATGGCAAGACTACCATCCGCTTTCTTCACCAGCCAGGCCCAACCCGAACCAAACAAGGTTGCCGCTGCAGCCGAAAATTCTTCTTTGAAATTATCAAAGGATCCAAAGGATGCATCAATTGCATCGGCCAGTGCACCTGTAGGCTGCCCGCCACCATTGGGCTTAAAAGACATAAAGTAGAAGGTATGATTCCAAACTTGAGCACCATTATTGAAAATGCCACCCTCCGATTGCTTAACGATCGTTTCCAGGTCAGCGTTCTCAAACTCAGTACCCTTCACCAGCGTATTCAGGTTATTAACATAAGCCTGATGATGCTTACCATAATGAAATTCCATGGTCTTCTTTGAGATAACAGGCTCCAGCGCGTCGAGCGCATAAGGTAATTTTGGTAATTCGAAGTTCATATTTGTCCGTTTTAAAGATTTGTCTTTGTGTTGAACAAACTTAACATTTTTATGTTTTCAAAACCCTTAAAAATTCAAAAAGGGAACTCACGTTTGAATTCCCTTTTTCCCAGACAAAATGAACAAACTAAACTTTAAAACGTCTCGTTACTTCGTCCCAGTTGACAACATTCCAAAATGCACCAATATAATCGGGACGTCTATTTTGATAGTGTAAGTAATAAGCATGCTCCCATACATCTAATCCTAAGATGGGTGTACCTTTCACCTCAGCGATATCCATCAAAGGGTTATCCTGATTAGGCGTAGAGCTCACCACCAGCGAACCATCGGTCTTCTTCACTAACCAGGCCCAGCCTGAACCAAACCGTGTGGCTGCCGCCTTGTTAAAAGTATCTTTGAAAGCCTCGAACGAACCGAAAGCCTTGTCGATGGCTGCCGCCAACTCACCACCGGGTGCACCACCCCCGTTGGGTGACATCACGGTCCAGAATAAGTTATGGTTATAAAACCCGCCACCATTGTTACGCACTGCTACCGAATGATTCGACACATTGGCCAAAATATCTTCGATAGGCTGTGTGGCCAAGTCTGTTCCCTCAATCGCGGCGTTAAGGTTATTGGTATAGCCAGCATGGTGCTTGCTATGGTGTATCTCCATGGTACGTGCATCTATGTGCGGCTCGAGCGCATCATAAGCATATTGTAATTTTGGTAATTCAAAAGCCATATTTATTAATGCTTAACAGGTTTAAAATTTGTTTACGATTCAAAAATAGAAACTATTTAGAATTAGTCCAAATAAATTAAAGATATTTTTGTCTTTTATTTAATTTACACCAACACTATGGCCTCTATTAATTACTAACCAGGTAGTTACCAGCGCAGTAGTGAGCTCAATAAGTTTTAGGGAAACGTTCTCTAGCGTATGATGCCTATAAAGAACGATTCCGTAAATACTTAATTAAAGTGGAATTTTCAGAACTTACTACTAGGCAATCAAGAGGATAGCATTTCAAGACATAAAAACTATCTTTGCCGGTTTAAACATACACTATGAATAAAGATATCCTGAAACTGGCGCTACCAAATATATTAACCAACTTAACTGTACCCCTATTGGGCATGGTTGATATGCACCTGATGGGTTATCAGGACAGCTCGGTATTTATGGGCGCTGTAGCACTGGGAAGTGTGATCTTTAATTTTGTGTATTGGGGCTTTGCCTTTCTGCGAATGAGCCTGAGCGGCATGGCGGCGCAGGCATACGGAAGTAACGATAAGCACGAAATGGCCATGATGCTTTTCCGGGGTCTTTTTCTTGCCTTTAGTGCCGGTCTGCTGCTTCTACTATTACAGGATGGCGTAGTGGCGCTAAGCTTAAAAATACTAGAGGGTAGCAATCAAGTAAAAACCCTGGCGAGCGATTATTTTTATGTACGTATCTGGGCGGCTCCACTGGCCATCGCTCTGATGGTGATTAACGGCTGGTTTCTGGGCATGCAAAACGCCATTTATCCTATGATCATATCCATCACCATTAATGTGGTTAACATCAGTGCCTCCTACTTTTTTGTACGGGCACTGGGTATGAAGGTAGAAGGCGTTGCACTGGGATCGGTAGTGGCCAACGGGGTAGGTTTTATCCTATCACTAGTCCTGTTTCTTAGACGCTATCGCTTTATCCTGGGCGAATTTCATCTAAAGACCGTTTTCAAGAAGTCCGGACTGCTGCGTTTTCTCGATGTGAGTGGCGACATCTTCCTACGCACACTGTGTATCATCGTTGTTTTCACCTTCTTCACCTCTAAGTCGGCTGGCACCGGCGACCTCATACTGGCTGCCAACAGTGCATTGCTACAATTTCTATTTTTATTCTCCTACTTTCTGGATGGCTTTGCCTATGCTGCCGAAGCACTGGTGGGTAAGTTCACCGGCGGACGCAACCTCAAGGGCATAAAAAAAGCTGTGCGCTATCTGTTTGGTTGGGGACTGGGCTTTGCATTGATATTCCTTATCGCCTACTCACTGGGCGGTCCATATCTACTGCTGCTCTTCACCAATCAGCCCGATGTTATTGAGACTGCCCTGGAATATTTACCCTGGCTGATGATATTACCCCTCACGGGTTTTGCCTCATACATCTGGGACGGCATTTACATCGGAGCCACCGCCTCGCGATTAATGCGCAACACCATGCTATTGGCCACGCTTATTTTCTTTGTCGTATTCATCTCTTGCCGTCCCAGCTTGGGCAACAACGCCCTATGGCTGGCTATGAACTGCTTTATGCTATCTCGCGGCCTCTTTCAAACGCTTCTTTACAAAAAGTTATCAATTTTTAAGTCCTGAGACCCGATCCATAGAAAATAAATAGATCCCGGCATACCTAATTTTATGGCACTGCCGGGAATAACGTACACCCAACGTTAGATCATCCTCTTATAAATAAAGATTTAATTATGTGTGCAGCCATTTTCGGGTTTTCCTTCAAACGACGGGTGCTATAACCAAACCAATCCTTTCCGTAAGGCACGTATATTCGCATCTTAAAGCCTTGATCAATAATCTCCTGCCTCAATTCAGGCGTTACACCATAGAGCATCTGAAACTCAAATTGCTCTTTAGCAATACCGTACTGCTCAATAATTTTCAAAGATCCTTCCACCAGCTTACGATCGTGCGTGGCAATACCTACATACACATTATTCTTTAGCAGGTACTCCAAATCCTTTAGATAATGCTCATTAACACGCTGATAATCTTTGTAGGCAATCTCCTCCGACTCCACATAAATACCCTTACAAAGTCGATAATTAAGAGGTACATCAGCAGTTTGCAAATCCATTAAAGCCTCCAGATCGCCCATGGTACGCTTGAGGTAAGCCTGAAAAACCAAGCCTACATGCCTGGGATAGTCAGCCTTTAAGCGTCTGAATAAATCTATCTCCATGTCCACACACTTTGAGTCTTCCATGTCGATGCGAACAAAATTATTGGCTGCGGCAGCCCTGTCTACAATCTCACGTACCAGCTCATAACAGATTTCAGGGTCAATTAACAGACCAAAACTTGTAGGTTTCAATGAGTAGTTACCCCGTATTTTATCGTCCTCAAAACGATCGATAATACGCAAGTATTCATCCTTATTTTGTCGCGCCTGATCCAGATTGGTTATGAACTCACCCAGCAGATCAACAGTTACCAGCATCCCTCTTTCATTCAGCTGTTGCGCAGCCATTATGGCTTCGTCAATGGTTTCGCCGGCAATGTATTTCCTGGAAAACAGCCATACAAACTTCTTCGGGAAATAGGGCAGTGTGCGCGCTATTAATTTATTCATCATTGTAGATTTTCATTTTAGTTAGTTCTGAAAAAAGTTGCTATTTACCGGAACATAAAAGCAATAACTGCGTAATACCGACAGGTGTCAATAGCAATGATAAATATTCCCGGGAAGTGATTTTGAATTCTTTAGGTAAATTTTGGAACACTTTCGAAGATAAAAAATGACGAAACTCATCTTTTAGCCAAAGTACATCATTGCATGATATAAATCATCATAATAAGTGCAGCTTATAGTCGTACACAGTGCGAATCAATAATATACACCTGTTCGGCAGAAAATAACAGGGTCATCGTATTAAAATGCTTATGGACGGTAAAATAAAAGCGGTTTTAATAGTATTCGGCATACTATTTTCTTTTTTTCCTGGCAAAGCGCAGGAGTGCAATGTTAATGTACTAACACGTGGGGGAGATTTCACACCACTTAACTTGTGTGCACCTGTTACCATCGAATGGGAACCCTTTTATACGCTGGCCGAAGATATCCAGGGCCGCCAAGTTGAATTTTTATTTGACTGGGATGATGGCTCGGTTGAATATGTTACCGCATCACTGATTGATGCAGCCGCTAAAAAATGGGCCATACCCCTTATTACACACACCTACGACAGTGACAAATGCCATTACAAACCTGCACTTTATATTGTAGTTGACGGAATAGTTTGCGAGAATTCTTTGCGTTCTGAAACCGTGATTGTGTGGGATACTGATGATCGAAATGGGGGCACAATATCCATTAATCCAAAGGTTTTCCCAATCTGTATTGGCAACAGCGGCAGTGTTACCTTTATGGATGAGAGCGAGTGGAATTGTGTGCCGCCCGTTGAAGATGACTCGCCCAATAACTATAAGCGATGGATACAATGGATATATGGGACCAACAATGGATCAGCGAACTTTATCAATAATGCAGAGGTTAACGGAGCTGTGCGTAGCTATCCTTACGCAGGCAGTATTGATGTTACCACAGAGCCCATATTAGGACCTTCCACTCCCTGGAATGAAGCATTGCCCATATATGTTCCGGCCGGACATGCAGTGGGCGATGCATTTGAAATAACGCTCAACAATTGGAACTATTGCAATCCCTACGATCAGGGTTTCCCCCCGGTGAGCTCCACTGCCATCGTACTCATTGTTGACAACCCTGATGGCAGTATCAATCCCTCAGGCCCCCTTTGCGAGAATGATAATCCCATTAACCTAAGCGCGGTTACGCCCGGTGGTCAATGGTCGGGTCCCGGAATTACGGATGAGTGGAACGGCACTTTTGACCCCTCATTAGCCGGCCCCGGCACGCACACCATCAACTATTATGTGGAGGATGGCAATAGCTGTAGCGCCACCGGATCAACCACCATAACCGTATTGGATTCGCCCCTGGCCACCCTAAGCACAGGAAACGAGGCCCATCTCTGCCCGGGTACACAATTGCAAATAACAGCTAATAACACTCAGGGCACAGCACCCTATACGCATTTATGGACCGGTGACACTGCCCCCTTGAGCGAAACAAACATCCACAATCCTGAGTTCCTAAGCATTAACGAAGGCACTTACATGCTTACTTACCGCGTTACCGATGCTCTGGGATGCTTCGATGAACAAACCATTAGCATTGGGGTGGATTCGGTAAACATTAGTTTTACCAATCAACACCTGAGCCTTTGCTCGGGCATCACTCAGTCATTAGAGCCCAAACCAACAGGTGGCTCCGGCACTTTTGTCTATCATGAATGGCGCGGTGATCGTCTGGACTTGCTCTCGGCCACCAATATTGAAAATCCTGTTTTTAATTCGACTACCCCCGGAAAGTATAAGTACCTATATATTGTGCGCGATGAGTACGGCTGTGAAGATATGGACAGTATTTTTGTGGAAGTACACGAACAGCCGGCCAGTCAGGCGGGGCCCAACGCAACGGCATGTGGCCTAAGCTACACCTTAAAGGCAGTGCCCTATGTGGGTAATGGACAATGGCATGTTAGTACTGGTGCCGGTTCCGTTAGCTTCTCCGACATTAATGCGCCCAACGCCACCGTTAGCGTGGATCAGTATGGCGATTACAGCTTTATCTGGACCGAAAACAACAACGGCTGCGTAGATGCGGATGAAGTAACCATTACCTTTGTGGAAATACCCCATCCGAAAGTGATGGCACCCCGCGACACCTGTGGGCTCGAGCATAAACTGCGAGCTACCCATGATATTGGTATCGGACAATGGCAGTTGGTAAACGGCCCCGGTCTGGCCATCATTAACGATGATCTGACGCCGACCACCACGGTAAGCGTGGATACACCAGGTGATTACACTTTTGAATGGACGGAGGACAATGTGGGCTGCCTGGGTAGCGCCGATGTTACGCTCACCTTCTATCCCCTGCCCAAACTACAACTACAAGCCTTTGACAATGAACAATGCGGCCCTTCGGAAATCACGTTCATCAATAACTCGAAGGATGCCGATCAGTATCTTTGGGACTTTGGCGATGGCTACATATCCAACCAAAAAAATCCCAGCCATATCTTTGTCAACACTACAGTAGAACCCATTGACTATACCATTCAACTAAGTGCAAGCAACAGCTATGGCTGTGCCGACACCAGCGAATACAATATACGCGTATTGCCCACTCCTGTGGCTAAGTTTGATAACGAGGACGAGCCAGCTTGCAGTCCTCTGTCTATTGATTTCAACAATCAATCGGAAGGAGCCACACATTACCAATGGCTGTTTGGCGATGGTAACAAAGACAGTACCGAACATGTGAGCCACACCTTTGTGAATGCCGAACACTATGTACAATCCTTCAACGTAAGTTTGGTGGCCAGCAATACGTATGGATGCCGCGATACGATAAACAAATACATTACCGTATATCCAACCGTGAGCTATGCTTTTGATGCAACACCCCTCGAAGGCTGCCATCCCCTGCAAGTAGACATGGTGGCCCAACCCGGCGCCTACACCTACCAATGGGTTTTTGGTGACGGACAAAGTCTGGACGGGGCAAATATCGCTTCCCACATTTTTCATAACAAGAACGAGGCGCCACAGGAATTCACGATTAAGCTGCATACGAGCTCGGTATTTGGCTGCCGCGACTCATCGGAAGCCAAGGTGCGGGTACTGCCCTCTCCCACCAGCCACTTTGAGCTGTCGGATAACGAAGGCTGCTCACCATTTGACGTAGCTTTCACAAACCTATCATCGGGAGGCAACAGCAGCATCTGGTCATTTGGCGATGGCACAAGCACTGAGACAGGCGGAACGGGCAATGCCAGCCACCGCTTTGTTAATTCGGAACTTGCTCCCATTACTTATCAACCCCAATTGGTGGTAAAAAACAGCTACGGATGCAGCGACTCCAGCCGTCATCATTTGAATGTGTTTCCAAAAGTAACTGCTTCCATTTCCGATGGTGGCGCCGGCTGCACACCTTATTCCGAGAGCTTTTTGAACAATTCCATGGGTGCCAATCAGTTTACATGGGACTTTGGCGATGGTAATATATCCAATAGCTTCAACGGACATAACACCTACACCAACAGTAGCTTTGATGATATAAATTACAGGGTGGAGCTCATTGCTGAGTCGCCTTACGGATGTAGCGACACCGCGCACACAAACGTGCTGGTATACCGCCGCCCTGTACCTGAGTTTTCATTGACACCGCAGGAACTGCAAATGCCGGAATCCACCATTACCATTACCAACCAAACACAAGGCTCCAACTGGCAATACAAATGGCAGTTTGGCGATAATGAAACCAGTAATGCTCAGCACCCGGGTACGCACAGCTATGGCGCATCGGGCGACTACGAGGTATGGCTAAAGGCTAGCGGAGAACATTGTGCCGATTCACTGATGCAAACAGTACTGATCTACCCCACCTTGCCGGCGCTTGATTACGGCCCTAATGCTGAGGGGTGCCCGTCTCTCGATGTACAATTTTACAATAATACGGTGGATGCACATACCTATTTCTGGGATTTTGGCGACGGCAATGTGTCATCTGAGAAAGCGCCTTTACACAGCTACCATACACCGGGCAAATACCGCGTTAAGCTGATTGCCGAAGGGCCGGGTGGTATGGTTGAGGCCGATCATGTGGAGGTATGGGTTTACGATCGTCCATTGGCCAACTTTGAAGTACGACCTACCTTAGTTAAACTGCCTGAAACGGTCTCATTTATTAATAAATCAGAAGGGGCAGTGAGTTACCTCTGGGATTTTGGTGATGGTCAGCGCTCCAATGACCATTCGGTGCAATATCTTTATGAGCATCCGGGCATATACGATGTAAGCCTACAAGCCACCAGCAACAAAGGCTGTACTGCCGAGTACATTATGCGCGAGGCCGTAATTGCGGAAGAAGCAGGGAGTATTCTCTTCCCTAACGCCTTTACTCCGAATCCCTCAGGGCCATCAGGCGGACACTATCAGGCAGGATCGTCAGATAACTATGTATTCTATCCCTTTGTACATGAAGGACTAGTAGAGTATGAACTGCGTATTTACACGCGCTGGGGCGAGCTTATTTTTGAGAGTCATGATATTAACATTGGCTGGGACGGCTATTATCGCGATAAGATATGTCCGGGCGGCGTGTATATCTGGAAGGTGAACTGCCGCTTCTCCAATGGCAATATGGAAGTAAAAACAGGCGATGTAACACTCTTCAGGTAAGGAATAGCACAATGAGAAAAGCAATATATATACTATTAATACTAAGCAGCCTAATCGCCAGGGGGCAGGATCCACATTTTTCACAGTTCTATGCCAACCCACTGTACCTAAGCCCGTCACTGGCCGGTGCCACCGATGGGGGGCGTCTTATTGTGAATTATCGCAATCAGTGGCCCGAGGTATCCAAGGCCTTTTCTACCTACGCCATTTCATTCGATAATTTCTTTGCCTCCTTCAACAGTGGCATCGGTTTCTCGCTGATGCAGGACAGAGCCGGCAGTGCAGGATTAACCACTACGCAGGCTGCATTTCAGTATTCCTACAACCTGATGATAACGGATTACTGGCAGCTGGTGCCAGCCATACAATTTGCCTATGGTAATAAAAAAGTGGATTTCTCAAAGGCCATATTCCCCGACCAGCCCCCTTCAACAGGCGGTTCATCGGGCGCCTACAACCGACTTAGTAACGAACAGGTTCATTATATCGACCTGGCCTCGTCGGTATTTCTCTACTCGCCCAAATACTGGGTTGGACTAACGGTTGATCACCTGGCCAAACCCAACTATACCTTTCTCAACGAAGAATCAAAAGCCGAATTGAAATTCACATTATTTGGCGGCATGAACATCTGGCGCGAGCGTAGCAGGCATAAATCCAACCGCGCCTTCTCGGCCAGTTTCCGCTATCAGAAACAAGCGGAATTTGATCAGCTAGACCTGGGTGTATACTGGCACAACGCGCCATTGGAGATTGGTATGTGGTACCGGGGGCTTCCATTAATCAATAAAGTGGAGGGCAGCAAAGCCGCTAACCAGGATGCCATTATCGCCCTTTTAGCCTATGACCTGGGCCCCTTACGCGTTGGTTACAGCTACGATATTGCCATTGGCAGTCTGGGGTGGTCAACAGGTGGAGCCCATGAACTGTCCCTGATTTTTGAGTTTAACCAGCGTAGTCGCCTGCGTTCAGGTGGTCGTCGTCCGGCAGTACCCTGCAGCGAGAGCGCTAACCCACTGAATAGCATCGGCGGGAAATACACCCGTAAGAAGCGTCGATTGTATTAGCAAAGAATTCTATAAATTTTAGGGAGCAGTTCTCTCGCGTAAGATAGTTATAATGAACCGTTCCGTAAATGCTTCATTAATGTGAAACTTTCAGAACTCACCACTCCTCATCATCGTAGTCATACGGATCCACCTCAGAGTATTGCAGATCCAGATCCAGATGATCATATTCATTACCATAGAAAAGGCGATAGAAGGTAAGGGTTACCTTTTCGGTGCTGCGCGAAGAAAGATAGGAAATATAAGCATATTGCTTCTCTATAATTTCCCCGTCTTTGCTTAAGGTAGCACACAGACGCACATCGCATGCAGCCCGGGATCCCTTATTTCGAATGCTTACATCCAACTGCGATCTATTGGACGAAAGGCGCCGCATGTCCGATTGATCTACAACTTCGCAGCGTGCATTATAAAGAGCATCATCAATTATATCCTCGATGATCTGCTCGCACGAAAGCAAAGACAAGCACACAAAAAACAGGGCAAAAAAACTTAGTTTCCTCATAGCTAAATACTGACTTTACTATTTGACAATTAAAGAAGATAAGGCACGTATGCTAAGGGATGCACTTAAAAACAAAAGGCCACCCTAAGGCAGCCTTCCTCTTACATTTATGAAAGAATAGTTTAGAAAATATTGATCATACGCTTGGGCTTCACTTTCGCCTCATCTTTTTTCGGCAACCGGATGTTAAGAATACCATTCTCGTATTTGGCCGAGATCTTTGATTCATTAACCGCATCTTTGGGCAGAACAAAACTGCGTTGAAACGAGCCGTAACCAAATTCATAATGCGAATACTGATGCTTTTCTTTCTTCTCCTCACAACTTGCCGAAATGGTCAGACGATCGTTATCTACCTCAACATTAAAATCCTTTTTATTGTAACCGGGTGCAGCCACTTCAATGGCAAAAGCATCTTCCATCTCTTCAATATTCACCTTAGGTGTATCGCAATTACGAGTATTGGATTCATTAAAAAAATCATTCGCCCACAGGTGATTCAACATGCTTGATGTTTGAGGAAATCCGTTGTTAAATTTTACCAGTCTCATAATATTATCTCCTATTGTTAAAAGTTTAATACTCCTTAATATCTTTCTGGCCTATCTATTTCAATGATGATGCCAACAGCAATAGTGAGTAACTTTGACACAGAAATACCTTACACTACTGACCATTTGTCGCCTAATGAGCTTTAATGCTGTCATAGTGTCACAAATAACCATGTATCTTCTCTATTAAACTTAATATTGTATTAATAAATCCCTAACATGCATTAGGGCGAATATGCTGATATTTGTATTGTCATGAGAGAGTCACTTTCTCTAGACATTTCCTGTGTGCAGAGAGGTTGTTAACAGCAACCTCTTTTTCTATTAGTAGTGATATCCATAGGAGAATATGTTTAATATTTACGCCCACATAAAGAAAAACGCAAAGACTATAGAGGAATAAATTCTGTGAAACATCCCTTTACAATCTTTACGTTTTACTTACTTCACGATGCTGCAGAATTTCGCAGCCGGCAGTATTTCATATCAGACAACGATTAGTAATCCCAGCTAAAGCCCACATTAATACCCAACCAATTATGACGATCGAGCTCAGATGACTTAAACGAGGTACTATAATCAAGGCTCACTGCCAGGCTTGCCCTGAAGTTAATGGGTATTAAAAGGCCGGCTTTGGGTGCCAGCGACCAAGTCCAGCCATCATAACTTGTTGAAAAAAGACCATTATCAATACGCTGCTCCATGTAATAGGTCCCAGCAGCCAAACCCACAAAAGGTCGGATAGGCGCATCATCATCAGCAAAATAATATTTTCCCGTTGCCTGAATGGGAATGGCATTGAGGTAACGATATTGGTTACTGGTGATAGAACCATTATTCAGTGGGTAGGTATCCCGGTCTTTGGCTTCATAAAAGGTATTCCATCCCACTAATATTCCGAGTCCAACATTCGGATTCACAAACTTCTCGTACTCAATGCTAGCGCCCCTGAAACTGGCAGGGTTAATGTAATCCTTGGTATCTGCCATAGGCAGAGCGATTCCATAGAAAACGTTCGTCTTGGTTTGAGCAACTACCCCGACACTGATCAAGGCCAGCGCTGCTATCATTAAATATTTTATGCGTTTCATTACTTTCAGTTTAATGGGTTGAGGAAGTTAATTATTACTGATGACATGCTCAAAAGGCGGATGACTAAAGACCTCGTCGAGACCCCGATCGAGCCGATAGCTGGCGTAATCCTTACTGCCTTGCATCAAACCATCCAGCACACCAATAAACACCAGTGGCGGTTGCTTACTCTCTTTTTTGTTGAAATCAGCGATTTCAACCACTACGGAACCAGTTTTATAATTGTAATACACAGGATACCAGGGATAATAACCACCCCAACCCCAATCGGGATACCAGGGATACCAACCACCCCACCAGCCGCCGCCGGGAATCCAACCCACGCTCTGATTATTCTGCTCAATAATGGTAACCGCCATGGCCAAGGCCGTATCAACATTAGCAACAGCAGGCTGCATACCTTCAATCTCCTCCAGATGATACCTTATCTTAGCCAGGATCGCTTCATCATGGGTACGATCAGGCTTTTCATTTTCCTCGCCATTCTTAATGTGCAAAATTTCATCCGGAAGGTAATAATGCGCTCCATCCAAATTATTCCATCCATAGTCAGGATCGTATTTCGAGATCGATGTATCTAACTCATCGACATACTCCGCCCCGCCGGGATAACAGCTGCTCACTGCTATCATTAGTGCCGGAATAATCATCAACTTCAGTAGTGTCTTCATAGTTCCTCATTTAGTTTAGTATAATTAACAAAGCCTTCTATTCATCATGTTCAATATAATCAGCCTTTTGCAGAAGCAGTTTAACAACAAAAATACGATACTATTGTTTATTAAGTCAAGTATAACTTTCAATTTAATAAAGCATGAGAAAAAGGCTATTCCCACTACTTGTATCACTGCTTATAACAGTTGGCATCAAGGCTCAGAACAGCGATCAGGAAATCGATCTTATAAGTTCTATATTAAAATCAGAAATCAAGGTTTTCTTTGCACAAAATATGACACTAAGCACCCACGAAGCCGAAAAATTCTGGACCCTTTACGATGCCTACGAAGAAAGCCTGAAGCCTTTATCAAATCAACGTATCAATATGATGAAGGCAGTTATATCCGCCGATAAAGATATTAGCGAGGAAGCACTGGATAAAAAAATTATAGAACTCAGCAAAATACAAAAGGCACGACAAAACCTGCGACTAAAATATTATAAACGCATAAAAAAGGAATTGGGCATTCCTATCGCATCGCAGTTTTACCAGATCGACGGCTATATCTACACCAACATAGCCGCTTCGCTGAGCCAAAGTATGCCCATTATCGTGCCGGGAAAGTAAGCGATATTATTTTAATGGGTGCCAGCTAAACGGCACCCAGATCAATCATTGCCTCGGCCACTCGCTGAAAGGCAGCTACATTGGCACCCACCAGGTAATTCACACTACCGTTTTGTTGCACGCCATGCTGCCGGCACAGCTGATGGGTACGTTCCATAATGTTCTGAAGGCGGGCATCCAGCTCCTCATCCGTCCACTGCATCTGCATATTATTTTGTGCCACCTCCAAGGCCGAGATGGCAACACTGCCCACATTGGTAGCTTTGCTGGGCACATACGCAAGCCCCTGCTCGCTGAAAAACTGTACAGCCGCTTCGGTACAGGACTGATCGGCAGCCTCAACTACATAAGCGCAATTATTATCGGCCAGTAAGGACGCCTCATCGCTGTCAATCTCATTTTGTATGGCACAGGGTATGGCAATATCACATTCCACCTCCCAGGGCTTCTTGCCTTCCTTGTAAAAAGTTCCCGGAAACTCCATTGAATAAGGCCTAACCAAATCCTGCGAAGTAGCACGCAACTCCACAAGGTATTCAAGCTTAGCCTCATCAATGCCCTCCGGATCATAAATATAACCATCGGGACCTGAAATGGTAATTACTTTGGCACCCAAGGCTGTAGCCTTTTTAATAACCCCGTGTGCCATGTTGCCAAAGCCCGAAATCGCAATCTTTTTCCCTTGCAGCGTATCGTTATGGGCAGCCAACAACGACTTAAGAAAATAAACAACACCGTATCCGTTGGCCTCGCCCCGGAGCCGGGTGCCACCCCACTCAGGCGACTTACCCGTGAAGCTGCCTGTATGACGGCGACTCAGCTTTTTATACATACCATAGAGATAGCCTATCTCGCGACTGCCCACACCAATATCGCCCCCCACAATATCGCTATCCGATCCCAGCACATCCCACAGCTGAAGCATATAACTTTGGCAGAAACGCATAATTTCCGCTTCTGACTTTCCTTTGGGATCGAAATTAGCACCGCCCATGGCACCTCCCAGGGGCAATGAGGTAAGGCTGTTTTTAAACACCTGCTCGAAGGCCAGCATCTTAACCGTTCCCAGGCTCAGCGCCGGATGAAAACGCAATCCGCCCTTGTAAGGTCCTAATGCATTGTTATACTGAATGCGATATCCTCGATTCACCATTACCTTACCCTGATCGTTCAACCAGGGCACTTTAAATATCAATACCCTGTCCGGCTCAATCAGGCGCTCTAGTATAGCGGCACTGCTCAGGCGAAAATCATCGACCACACGCTCTTTTACCGAGCTGAGAAACACCCGCACGCCCTGCACGAACTCATCCTCATTGGCATTGTTACAGTCTAAATAATGAAGAAATTTATCGAAGTTCATAGTTTATTTTTTAAACGTGTATTTCACTTAGTGATTGAAATTATATAATCCATCTGTCTATTCTGCAATATATTGAAATAACCAGTAGAGCGTTCAATAAGTTTTAGGGAACGACTCTCTTGCTTAAGATGCTTAGAAAGATCCGTTCCGTAAATGGTTTATTATTATGGAACTTTCAGAACTTACTACTTGTCCTTTGCAGCATCGGGCGGTAGCACAACACCAATACCCTTTTGCCCATCTATTTTAATACAACAGGGCGCGGGCAACTGCACATGTCGTATATAATCGTCTTCATAAACAGCAGGCAAGGCATCAAGATAAGCCATATTCACGTATCCATCATTCACGCTGGGGGTTACAGTGAAATATCCTACACGCAAGCTCGTCAGGTTCTGAAAAAAATGGGTACCCTGACTGGGATCCACGCGGTAATTTTCAAGCCCCATCTCCACAATGAGTCTTGCCCCGGATATTTGGGTCCATTTCACCGGAATACCCAGCCATGGATCTTGCGAGCCCCAGCGCCCCGGCCCAATAAGCACATAACCCTGCTGCCGTGCATGAAACGGAGCATTCAACCGATCAAATATGGGCACTAGCTTATGATTATTGGCCGGTTTAAAATTATCGTTCCTCACATATATAATGTCCCTGACATCATCAATAGCACCATTGCCCAAAGCCGACATCGAATGAATTAGCGTAGTTTTCGGTTGAATCTCCTCCAAGTTTTCCTGGATGGTTTCTTTGGAATCAACAATGGGTCTGATCTGCAAAAGATAAAATACCGGCTTTTGACCTTGCGGTACCTGTAGGTCCACAGCAAACTCCACCTCTACAGGCTGGTTCATCTCGCGCTGCCCTATCTCCAGCACTTTATTGATGATGGGAGCCAAAGGAAAGGCATCGTATTTTAACACATTGGCAAAGGTTACCAAACGTAATCCCTTGGCCATTAAACCATCACGAATCATGTGATTATCATAGTCATAAACTGAGCCCAGCCAGCGTAAGGTTCCATGGTCTTCGGCCTGCTTCACATCCATCTTTACAAGATTAACCGCATCATTCACCGAAGGGTGAAAACTAGCAGATTTCATGTCGAGGGCGAAAAAATGCTTCTGCGTTTCGCGCACTGCCATATCGGTGCTTGACAACTGTAGTATCTTCTGTGGGTATTTGGGCGAGAAGCGTAAGGAAGCCCCCCCTTCCACAATGTACTTACCCAGGCCCATGGCCACATTAACGGTAGCATCCTCGGCTTTCTCCGGATCGATAGGGTAGAAATTAACCGAGCGCCCCACCCCCGAAAAAGTTGGGTAAAACACATCGCCATGGCGCTGCCCCACAAGCTCCTGCAGGACAATGCCCATACGCTCTTCATCAATCACATTCATAGTCGCTTCCATATACCGCTTACTTGACTTATAAAAGGCGGAAGCATAAACGCACTTAATGGCATTACAAAGCTGGTCAAGCACCACCTCTTCAGCATCATCATTGGCAATCATATAGGTTGAATAGATACCCGCGAAAGGCTGATAATGGCTATCCTCCAATACACTGGAAGAACGCACTGCTACCGGCCCCCGTGATATGGTGATGAACTTACTGAGGTCGCCGTGTATGCGCTCTGGCAGATGAGCCTGTAAAAAGGCAGCCAGCACCTCCTCATCACTCTGTTCTGACAAGGCTGTGGGGTACAGATTATTACTCTCCATGAACTCTTCAAACACGTCGGTACTCAGCACCACGGTGCGTGGTATGGTTACGATGACATCCTCAAAAGCGTGAAAAGCATTGTATTTCTTAATCAGCAGATTAAGAAAGGCAAGCCCACGGGCCTTACCTCCAATGGTACCATCGCCAATACGGGTAAATGTCAGATACTCATCAAACTTATCGCGATAGAACTTGGCAATAACACCCCGTGCCTTGTTGTATCGAAACTGCGCGATGGTGTCGATCAAAAAGCGCTTAGTAGCATCTAAATTATCAAAATCATCCACACGCAAATGCTTAATCACCTCAGCCACCGAAAACAAGGCACGGGCATTCAGCCACTTTGATACATGGTCGCGCTGGAAATGGTACAGTAAGGACTCATCAGGTATCTGAAACAGCCGCTCTTGCAATTCCTTCAGATTACTTACTCTCCCCACCTCCTGACCTGTTTGTGGGTTGATAAAAACAAAATCGCCAAAGGCCAGGTATTTGTTAATAAAATGTTTGAGACGACGCAGTAAAGAAGAGGAATGTTTATAAAGAAAACCCACCCGCAAATCTTTGGCAGTAGTTTCAAGGCTCCTATTGGATGACTGAAGCAAAAAGGGCATGTATTTATTGCGCTGCTTCACATATTTTGCCAGTTTAATTCCCGCCTCACTATCCTTCACGCCTTCTTTTTCATACGAAACATCAGAGATAATACCCAGGAGATTATCTTCAAACTTATCGTAAACAGCAATGGCTTCTTCATAGGTACGGGCCAACAATATCTTTGGACGTCCTCGCATGCGCATCATCTTCTGATGCTCATTAAGTCCTTCGTCCATAAACTTTTTAGCCTGGGTTAATATGATCCGATAAATCAAGGGCAGATAACTGGAATAGAAACGCACCGAGTCTTCCACCAGCAATATGGTTTGAACGCCTACTTCTTCCACATCGTGCTCCACGTTCATTGTATCCTCAATCAACTTAATAATGGCCAGCATTATATCGGCATTGCCCAGCCAGCAAAAAACATAATCGATGGCGCTTGTGTCTTCGCGTCGCATTCGCACCGATACCTCACGCGAAAAAGGCGTAAGTACAACAATGGGTATTTGAGCATATGAAGATTTTACCTTTTTTGCCATGGAGAAAGGATCCATCCCCCCGATACTGAGCATGGTAATTACCAGGTCTATGTGCTCACGCTCCAGCACCTCCATGGCAGCCTCCGACGTTTCAACATGGATGAACTGAGGCGGATAACGTAAGTTTAAGGAAACATATTCATTAAATAGCTGCTCGTCGATGCGGCCATCTTCATCAAGCATAAAGGCATCATACCCGCTGCATATTAACAGCACCTTGTGTATGCGCCTTTGCATGAGGCGGTCAAAAGCCATTTCTGAAAAATAGCTTCCCTCGTGTATCGTTTGTAATTTTGTCATTCAATATTTATTTAAACCACTCCGCCTTTCATTCCGGCAAAGTAACTACTGCTTTCCTTCTTTTTCCATCCATCCGAATACTAAGGGGGCGATCAAAGCGAACGTGGCGAAAATAAGTGCTTCGCTCCACCTCATGACCCTGCTTCAGCAGCTCCCAATTAATGAAGGATTCGGCTTCGCTGCGCACTACCGAGCAATAGCCCACCTGCATAGTGGTAACATTATGAAAGAAATGTGATCCTCCGGATGCTTCCAATGGAAAATCATCAAGATCCGTTTCTACAATCATTTTAGCATGTCCTATCTGAGGCCATGAAACCGGAATACCAATCCAAGGATCACGCGTACCCCAGCGGCCGGCACCAATCAAAATATAATGTCGTCCAGACTTCTTCATTTTAGCATTGAGTTGCTCAATTTCCTTACTCATCGCTCGTGTTTGCGCTTTATCAAAGGACTCGCTATCAACATAAATAATATCGGAAATATTTTCATTGATGCCGTTGCCCATGCTCTGTACCGATTGCAATAATATCCTGTCTGGATTAATGTGTGCCATATCGATGCTGTAGTTCTGGTCACTCCCCAGTAAGGGCTTAATCTGCAAAAGATAAAAAGTAGCCCGCCCCTCTTTATCTTTCTTCAGATCTACCGCAAACTCAATTTCAACGGGCGCACCCATGGCCTCCCTCACCACATCGAGCACCACCTCCAGCGTCTTCGACAGCGGGATGTAATTGTATTTTAGAATGTCGGCAAAATTGATAATGCGCGGACCACTTGCATCCAGCCCGGCCTGTATGGTATTGTTATCGGGGTTATATACCGAGGCCAGATGCGCTAAGGTGCCATGCATCTCAGCATCATAAATATCCATGCGTTTTAATCCGGCCATGTCGCCCTCCAGCAGGTTCAGCTCTTTCTTTTCCAGGTCGATGGCATAAAACTCAGTCTGTGAATTCTTCAGTTGATCTTTGGGTGCATTATTATCCAAATCGGGATAGGCAGGACAGAAGCGCAAGGCTTTCTCGCCATCTACCACATATTTACCAAAACCCAGGGCCATCACTGCGAAACCATCCTCAGGGTTCATATGGCCAAAGGAATAATAATTATACGACTGTGCCACCCCACTGATGGAAGGGTAAAAAACCTGGCCATACTGATGACCCACGGCTTCCTGTATTACCACCGCCATCTTCTCCTCTTCAATTTTAAAATCAACGGCTTCAGTAAAAGCACGGGCGCTATCGCTGTATACCGAGGCGAACACCAGCTTAACCGCATTACAGAGATCCTGCAAGCGCGCTTGCGGTGTATCGGCATTATTAGGCAGCAGATAGGTCTCAAACACACCTGAGAAGGGCTGCTTCAAACTATCTTCAAGCAGTCCCGAAGAGCGAACGGCAAGCGGCCCGGTAAACAAACCCAACAGGCGCTTTAGGCGCTGAACAAGGCTGGATGACAACTCACCCGCCATAAAGAGCTTCTTAATACGGTGATAACTCAGGTCGCGAAAAGCAACGTCGCGCAGCTTATTACGTTCAATAAACATCTCAAACTCATCGGTTCCCACCACGGTAGTGCGGGGAGTTCGAATTTTAATACCGGGCACGTGGCGCTCAAAATCAAAATTAAATAACAGGGTGTTGATAAAAGATAGCCCCCTTCCCTTACCCCCGAGCGAGCCACCCGACAAGCTTACTATTTTGGTATCATCGATGGCATCCACCTCGTCAAAAGCAATGACCTTGCCTTGGTTCTTCTCTTCGCGATGATGCGTTATTACATCCAGCAGATACGAGCGGATATGTTCAGAATCCTCAAAGTCAGAAATACGATAGGGCGCAATCTTACGGGCAATTTTTATCTCCCCCCGTGCCATCAGCCACAAGGAAAAATGATTTTTACGTGCGTGGTAAACGATGGACTCCACGGGTACAGTGCGCATGGCACGCTCAAACTCTTTAAGGTTACGTGCCACCGCAATGGTTCTGCCGCCCGCATCTTTATACACAAAATTACCAAAGCCCAGGTAACGACTGATAAAAGTTTTAATATCCTGAATAAGGCTGTCGGAATACTTGTTAATAAAAACAGTTTTCAGCTCGTAGGCATCCTGCGAATACTCTATCTTGGCCGACTGAAGAATCACCGGCAAGTCTTTGATCTGTTGCTTGGCATAGCTTACCAGGTCAAAGCCGGCATTCACATCGAGCTTTCCCTCTCGCGAAAACTCCACATCAGAGATCATGCACAACAGGTAATCGCGATATTTATCAATGATGGCCTGTGCCTCTTCGTAAGTGCGGGCCAGTATAATTTTGGGTCGGGCCTTGAGGCGCAGCACCCCATACAACTCATCTTCCTTCACATCATCAATCAGTCGCTTGGTTTGCTCCAACACACTGGCGTACAGCAAAGGCAAATACTTGGAATAATAGGTAACCGAGTCTTCCACCAGTAAAATGACCCGCGCCAGCCCGATAGCCGTATCATTCTCAATATTCACCTGATCCTCAAGGTGAAACACCATGGATGAAAAAACCTTAGGATCACCGTTCCACACATAAATCTCATCGAGTACGCCTAGCTCCTGCTGCCGCTCCTGAAAATAAGGAATATCGGCATCGCTATTAAGCAGCATAAAAATAGGAATGTAAGGATACTCTTCTTTCACCATCTGACTCAAAACCATGGGTTTTTGCTTCTCCACACCCACCATCACAATAATCAAATCAAAGTGCTTCTCATTAAGTTTACTGATGGCCTCCTCGTAGGTGGTAACCCCGGTTACCCGCGGCAGCAGCGAGAGGTGCAACTGATGAAAACCGCCCATCACCTGTTCGGTAAAGCGCCCTTCGTTTTCAATGGCATAAGCATCGTACAGGGTTGCCACCAGCAATATTTCTTTCACCCTGAAGGGCATCAGATCGTGATAGATATCACGAGCCGCATTGTTGTGGTGCATAAAGTTTTGCAGCAGGTGCTTACCGGGCTTACGTCCCTCCTCGGCCGATGTTGCCGACATTTTTCGCCGATCCATACTGCTGTGCGATTTTACGCGCTCCATCAGACGGCGCGCCTCCAAACCATTCAGGTAGCCCACTATTAAATGACAGAGGTTTAGCACCAGGTCATTCTCCTCATTCAGAAACAGCTCTTCGCGCGTTTTGGCCAACTCTTTGAGATAATAAATTTCGACGCTTCCCTTTTTTCCATGTATCGTTTCAAAGGAATGATGCAATAGCCAGGGCGTCTCAGCAAAACCGGGACTCACAAACTCAGCCTCTTCGAAACGTATCCGTGCCACCGAATAATTAGGATACTGCATACCAGCCGGCAGCTTATCAACAACCTGCTGCAGGGTATCGCGGGGCGGCAGTTGCAGCGCCAGTATACGTGCGGTTTCGTTGATGGTATGCAATTCTTTCAAACGCTCATCATGCTCTCGCATTTCACGGGCGGCCAGCCGATCATTCATAAAATCAGTGATGAGGCGCGATAAGGTGATTAACAGGTCGCGCTCTTCAGGCAGAAAAGGATCTCCATTAACGGCGGGGAAGGACTTGGTATAAAATATATCGATGGATCCATGCTGCCCATCCCGTGTTTGCAATCGCTGTGTCTGCACCCATTCCGTTTCAATAAAATATTCGCTTGTATACACTTTGTCCCCCAGCTGAATGCGCGCCACGGTATATTCCGGATATTGCCATCCCTGCGGAGCGATAAAAGCAATCTGCTGTAGCACACCATCTACCGATTTCCCTTCGTTGATGATACGTGTAGTACGATTAATCGTTGATAACTCCTTCAATCGCTCTATGGATTCGGAATGTTGCTGTTGAGCCAGTCCCTTGTTCAGGTAATCACTAATCATACGCGCCACCTGATTAATCAAAGATCGTTCATCGCGTGTAAAAGCACCTTCATCTCTGGGGGCATGCTCATTGCGGTAATAAACATCAATAACCCCTTTGGCCCCATCAATAGTTGAAAATCGTTCGGTGAGACCCGCCATACTTTCCTCAAAGCCTTCGCTCTGGAAGGTTTTGTTACCATAACGAATACGAATGCACACATCCTTATGTGAAAAGCCATCAATCATGCTTTCAACAACGCTTTGCAGGCTGGCTGATACAGCGCCATCCTGTTGTAGCATAGCCAGTACCTTATCCAATGCCAACAGCACGCGCTGCGAACCCGGTTCCGTAGATGATCTGTGAGGCCTTGTCTTTGTCATTATAATCAAGTATAAAATGCATAAGTTACACAAAAAGTTGAAAACACAAGGCCAATTAGCCTGCATTAGTCTTCCGTGAACTCGCTTATCAAAAATAAAATTTCTACCTTTATCATTGCTAACTACTCCTTGTTAATCCCAATATGGGTGATTGATGAGCTATTCGCTGCTACCTGCCTCTTGGCGGTGCAAATCGCCCAATAGCAACTCTTTAATTGCACAATTATGTCACATTCTTCATCACTTGCAACAAATGCCTTTATGGCTGAATTAATTGCAAAAAATCCGGCCGAACCGGAATATCATCAGGCCGTACACGAGGTCGTTGAATCACTCGATCATTTTTTGAGTGAGCATCCTAAGTATAAGCACGCGCGTATCCTTGAACGCATCGTTGAACCCGAGCGTATCATAATCTTCCGCGTTCCCTGGGTCGATGACAAGGGTATGATGCGGGTGAATAGGGGCTACCGCATTGAAATGAACAGCGCCATTGGTCCTTACAAGGGCGGTCTGCGTTTTCACCCCACCGTTAACATGGGCATTCTCAAGTTTCTTGCCTTCGAACAGGTATTTAAAAACAGCCTTACAACCCTACCCATGGGAGGTGGCAAAGGTGGTAGTGATTTTGATCCCAAGGGCAAATCGGACAATGAAGTAATGCATTTTTGCCAAAGCTTTATGACGGAATTACACCGACACATAGGTGCCAACACCGACATTCCGGCAGGCGACATAGGCGTAGGCGGACGCGAAATAGGCTATCTTTTTGGTCAATACAAACGCATTGCCAATGAGTTTACCGGTGTATTAACCGGTAAAGGCCTGAATTGGGGCGGCAGTCTCATACGACCCGAAGCAACCGGCTATGGCAATGTATACTTTGCACAGGAAATGCTAAAAACACGCGGAGAAGACATCAAAGGAAAGACGGTATTGGTTTCAGGCTCCGGTAATGTGGCGCAATTCACCGTTGAAAAAGTCAATCAGTTGGGAGGTAAAGTGCTTACTCTCTCCGACTCCAGTGGTTATATTTATGATCCGGACGGGATTGACAATGAGAAGTTAAAGTATGTAATGTACCTGAAAAATAATAAACGGGGTCGCATTAAAGAATATGCCGATAAATACGGTGTGAAGTATGAAGAAGGCAAACGTCCCTGGGCCGAAAAAGCACAGATTGCACTGCCCAGTGCCACCCAGAATGAAATTAATAAGGAAGAAGCACAACTATTGGTAAGCAATGGATGCATCTGCGTATCAGAAGGAGCGAATATGCCGTCAACACCCGAGGCCATAGAGGTATTTCTTGATAAGGGCATTTTATACGGACCGGGTAAGGCTGCCAATGCCGGCGGCGTAGCGGTATCGGGACTAGAGATGACACAGAACAGTATGCGTCTGAACTGGACCGCCGAGGAGGTAGATAAGCGGCTTCACCTGATTATGCAAAGCATACACGCCACCTGCTGTAAATACGGCAGAAAAAGTGACGATTACGTCAATTATGTGGATGGCGCTAACATTGGAGGCTTTGTAAAAGTAGCAGACGCCATGATGGCGCAAGGCGCTGTTTAAATGCGATCACCCCCAAGATCAATAACCATAAAAAAAGAGGGAAGCGATACGCTTCCCTCTTTTTTTATATCACGATAAATAAATTATCTGTTTTGAACTAATTCAGCAGCTGAATAGTTAAGTTTCAATGCTGCCGCCTTACGCAAAGCCTGCTTAATATCAGTGATAATACCCATTGAACACTCTTTATCAGCTTTGATCGATACAATCATCTTCGATTGGTCGGCTTCCGTCATGTTATCACGCGACTGTGCGATATAACTCTGAATGTCTTCCACTGTTGAAAACTGATCGTTCAGCTGAATACGAGGTTCACTTCCGTATAAAGACTGATACTTTTTGGCCGGCACCCCTACATAAATAAAGGTTACCAACTCTTTTCTTTCAAGCTTTACCAATTCTGTTGCCTGAGCAGGTCTCACTACTACGTTGAGATCTACCTCCTTCATGGTTGTTGATACCATAAAGAAGAAAAGCAACATAAATACGATATCGGGTAACGAGGCCGTGTTAATAGCTTGCTGGCCACCGCTCTTCTTTTTTCTGAACTTTGCCATGCTAGTTTCCTCCTATGTTTTTAGGTTCTGCCTCTGAAATTTTACGCGGGTAAATGGTACGAATAGCTTTTTGCTCTTCGCTCTCGAGCTCCTCGTAAGATTTACCAAATTTCTTTTTAGCAAGATCCTCTCTCAACTCATTGATGGCACGCGACAATTCGTTTTGCACCATTAAATAAGTCTGATATTCAGTATCACGGTCGTTCTGTAAAGATATTATACCTTTTCCGATTTCCACAGTACCAAAGAATTCAACCTCCTTAACATTCTTTTCCGGTAGGTTTTCATCATCGTTTGGATTGACAACAAATTCTTTCACTGCTTCCGTCAGGTCCCTTATCTCCATTGGTTTACCCTCTACCAACAACTGATTCTGGCTGTTGATTAGCACTGTAAATACGTTCCGCTCTTTAACAGGGGGCGTATCTTCAGGCTCTTCTTCCACCGGTGGTGGAAGAAGCGTTGCTAAACCAGTATCGGTATCCATGGTAGTGGTTACCAGGAAGAAGATAAGTAACAAGAAAGCAATATCTGCCATTGACCCTGCATTAACTTCTTGTACTTCTCTTTTTGCCATAGATAATTAATATTTATGATCCCCAAAGGGATCGGGCCATTATTTAAACAGACGCGATAACTCTGTGTACAAAATCGCTGCAACAACGATTCCAAACAAGAGGTATGTTCCATACAACATGGTACCCGCCATGGTTAACATGCTTGGAACGTTATCAGGACCTTGATAACCGATTAGGTGAAGCGGCGTGTCATCAGACAAGCTGTAGGCCACCAATACAATTACCCCCAAAATAGCAATCGATATTAGCGAACGAACTGCATTTTTTGGATTCAGTACTAAGTGGAACACTTCAAATAATACGGATACACCGGCTGCAATATAAATCAACAACTTCGCCCAATTAAGGAACGACTCGGTATACACCGGCGTGTCGTGCGCTACACCGTCTGCCTCTGTTAACCATGGCCCGAAAAAGAACATTCCGGCAAAAACCAAGGTTACGGCTAGCAGCAGGTATAAAACGCTACTTAAGATTTTTGAAAGCTTAGTCATAATGACAATTATTTTTTCATGTTATATTTTACCAAAATATCAAGCAATGAGATAGAAGCATCTTCCATAGTATTTACAATACCATCGATTTTAGATACGATGTAGTTGTAGAATACTTGCAGGATGATGGCTACGATCAAACCAGATACTGTGGTAATCAGGGCCACTTTAATACCTCCCGCTACAGCGGTTGCAGAGATAGTACCCATTGCCTGAATGTTATCAAACGCTTCAATCATACCGATTACTGTACCCATAAAACCAAGCATAGGTGCAAGCGAGATAAATAATGAAATCCAGGTTAAACCTTTTTCCAAAAGACCCATCTGTACTGAACCGTAAGAAATAACTGATTTCTCAACAACTTCGATACCTTCGTCGAAACGATCAAGTCCCTGGTAGAAAATAGAAGCTACCGGACCTCTTGTGTTACGACACACTTCTTTCGCTGCTTCAACACCACCGTCATTCAAGGCGTTCTCGATGTTCTGAAGCAACTTCTTAGTGTTAGTAGAAGCCAAGTTCAGGTAAATAATTCTTTCGATACAGATTGCCAAACCAAAGATCAAGGCTAAAAGTACAAAGCTCATAAACATTGCACCACCTTCGATAAATTTGGCTTTTATCTGCTTGTGAATACCCTTAGGAGCTTCGGCCACATCTTCTTCAACGGCCGCAGCAGGAGTTTCACTTGATGCCGCTTCCTGTGACACCTGTTCTGTAGCTTCACCGGCTACACCTTCTTCTTCCTGAGCGTAAACGGCATTAGCACCGGCACTCAGCATTCCAATTACTGCTAAAAACGCAAATAGCTTTTTCATAGTCTGCTAAAAATTTTGATTTGTATTAGTATTGTTAATACTCAAAATAGTTTAATGTTGTCCCCTTCTCATAGCCCGATAAAACAGGTGAAAAAAGGTTCAAACCCTTTAATTTTTCAGGGTTGCAAATTACAAAAAAAAAGTCAAATACAAACTTTGAACTGTTAATTTTCGTTATCTGCAACATATTGTCCAAGGGCTGATTAGGGCTGCTCGAATTAAAATTACAAACTATTAACTATCAACGCACTAATCAAACCCTTTGCCAATCATTCAATGTGAGGCGCGGCAAAATGGATGTACCTGCTACGCCCCTTGCTTTAAATATGAATCTCTCCCTGTAGCGATTTATTCAACCCAGCCTTCACTTCTTCATTGGACGAGGTATTGGCCAACAGATACATTAGCTTAGTAACCGCCGCCTCGGTTGTCATATCATAACCACTAACCACACCTAACCCGAGCAAATGCACACCCGTTTCATAACGCCACATTTCCACACTCCCGGCCAGACATTGCGTAACATTTAAAATAATTATACCCCGATCCAAGGCCAACTTCACCTCATCTAAAAACCATTGTTTGGTTGGCGCGTTGCCTGAGCCATAAGTCTCCAATACAACCGCTTTTATATTGGGAGCATTCAGTACCGCCTTTACCACATCCTGGTTAATACCCGGGAAAATTTTTAATAATGCTACATTGGTATCCATTTTGGTAGCCACCCGAAAAACTCCATTAAGCGTTGTATACCGAATATATGGATAATTGTATTTAAGGTGAATCCCCGCCTCGGCCAACGGTGGATAGTTATCGGAGCGAAAAGCATGAAAATGTTCAGCATTGTATTTTGTGGTGCGGTTTCCCCTGAATAATTTATCCTTAAAATAAATACACACCTCAGGCACCAGGGCCATACGATTTTTCTGAGCTGCGGCAATCTCCAATGCGGTGATCAGATTTTCCTTACCATCGGTACGTATGGTACCCAGCGGCAGCTGACTACCGGTAAGCACAACAGGTTTTTTAAGATTTTGCAGCATAAAACTTAAAGCACTGGCTGTATAGGCCATCGTATCGGTACCATGAAGAATGACAAAGCCATCAAACAAAGAATAATTTTCTTCGATAAGACCTACCAGCTTAATCCAAACGTCCGGATGCATATCGGATGAATCAATAAGCGGGTCGAAAGAGATACTCTTCACCTGAAAATCGAACTTCCGCAATTCGGGCACATGCCTGGAGATACTTTCAAAATCGAAGGGCACAAGCGAATTGGTCTCCGGATCGATGACCATACCAATGGTACCTCCGGTGTATATGATCAGTATCTTTTTTTCTTCCATCAAAAACTCCTCATTCGTTAAAGGGCAAATAACCGTTGGGCATTCACCGTTGTTTGATTTATCACATCTTCGGTGCTACAATTATTAACTGAAGCAATGGTTTCGGCTATCTTTCCCAAATAAGAGGGTTCATTACGTCGTCCTCGCTTGGGAACCGGTGCCAAGTAAGGAGCATCGGTCTCCAGCACCAAATAATCCATCGGCACCTTCGCAAGTACCTCGCGCAGATTAGTGTTTTTAAAAGTAACCACCCCGTTAATACCGAGCATAAAATTACCATAGTCCATTATACGTTGTGCCTCAGCATCGCCACCGCCAAAACTGTGAAATACACCCCGCAAATGCTCATCGGCATGTTTATCCACCACTTCAAAAACCTCATCAAAGGCATCGCGACAATGTATCACAAGGGGCAAGTTTTTCTGCTTAGCCCAAATTATCTGCTGCTCAAAAGCCTGCGTCTGCTCATTACGGTAGGTTTTATCCCAATAAAGGTCAACTCCCACCTCACCCACAGCTACATAAGGGCGGGTATCAAGGTGTTTTTTAATAATTTGCAAAACAGCTTCATAATTTGCCTTTACCGAGGTAGGATGCAAACCCATCATGGACTGACAATAACCTGCGCTGCACGTTTCCAGCTCATGCATAGCCGCTATGGTTGTCTCATCCACATTGGGCAGCAACAATGTTTCTACGCCGGCCTCCTTGGCGCGACGAATCACATCATCTCTGTCGACATCAAATTCGGGCAAATAAATATGCGTGTGTGTATCAATCACCGTTATTTTCTTTTAGTAAGCTCCAAAAATACCAATGTTTATTGAGTTTTCGTGTGTATCCATAGGTATTTTGCCTCACGCAGGTATGACAAGAAGGCCGCCCCGGGGAGGAGACGGCCTTGTATTTGTTGCATCCTGAAAATATTTAAACAATACCCTGAGCCATCATTGCGTCGGCCACTTTCACAAAACCGCCAATGTTTGCTCCTTTGATGTAGTTTACCTTACCATTGGGTTCTGCCCCGTATTTTAAACAGGCAGCATGAATATCGGTCATAATCTGATCCAGGCGCTCATCCACTTCTTCGCGCGACCAGTTCAGACGCATACTATTCTGTGTCATCTCCAAACCGGAAACAGCAACACCACCGGCATTCACTGCTTTACCCGGCGCAAAAGTAATCTTCTCGCTGGCCAGGAAGGCTGCTTCAGCTGTACAGCCCATGTTCGATGCTTCAGCCAGAATCTCACAACCATTGGCGATCAACGTCTTGGCATCCTCCTCATTGAGCTCATTCTGAATAGCACAAGGAATAGCAATATCTACTTTCTGCTCCCAAGGCTTTTTCCCGGCAAAAAATTCAGAACCAGCAAAGCGCTCGGCATAAGGCGCTACGATATCCTGATTTGAAGCACGCAGCTCCAGCATATAATCAATCTTTTCACCCGAGATACCATTAGGATCATAGATATAACCATCGGGTCCGGATATGGTCACTACCTTAGCACCATACTCAACAGCTTTTAGCACAGCACCCCAGGCCACGTTACCGAATCCTGAAATTGCCACAGTTTTACCTTTCATGCTATCTCCTTTGGCTGCCAGCATTTCGCGAACGAAATAAATAGCACCAAATCCCGTTGCTTCCGGACGAATAAGACTACCGCCGAACTCGCGCCCCTTGCCGGTAAGCACACCTGTAAATTCGTTGCGTAATTTCTTATATTGACCAAACATATAGCCTACCTCACGGCCTCCAACGCCAATGTCACCGGCTGGTACGTCGGTATTAGGACCAATATGACGGAATAGTTCACTCATAAAGGCTTGGCAGAAACGCATAATTTCATAATCTGACTTGCCCTTTGGGTTGAAGTCGGAACCTCCTTTACCTCCCCCCATGGGCAGTGTGGTTAGACTATTCTTAAACGTTTGCTCGAAGCCTAAGAACTTAAGTCCGCTTAAAGTTACACTGGGGTGAAAACGAATACCACCTTTGTAAGGACCAATGGCTGAGTTAAACTCAACACGATAGCCACGATTAACATGCACTTCGCCACTGTCATCAACCCAGGGAACACGGAACATAACAACCCGCTCTGGCTCGCACATACGCTCTAGTATCTTAGCCTTTTTGTAGTGAGGATTTTCCTGATAAAAATCCCATACGGTTTCTACTACTTCTTGCACTGCTTGCAAAAATTCGTCTTCACCAGGGTTTTTTACCCTTACACCATCCATGAATTCTTTCATCTTAGCGTCCATATTGAATAGGTATTAAATGTTGGATCTTGTTAGTTGTAAAATATTATGCTTCAAAAATAGACATTTTTATATAACCACCTTATAATTTGTAAGATATTTTCAATGTCACCAATAAAAACACTAAGTATTGATTATTAGTTACATATATCTATTTTAAACATGTTATTTAGCACTTCCTGACATATATCACCTCAAGCAACATCAATAGATTGTCCAAAATTGTAAGCATGTGTCATTTGTCATGTTTTTAAAACACTCCCAAAGCCTGTATATAACGCAAAAAATACACTTACTATCCATCAATTCGGAAGCCAAGCTACTCCATGGATTATGTATACTTCAACGGCTATTTTAAGGCACGGTATAACACCTGTGCCGGATGCAAGGAACTTACACCTGCTCCATCGCTTATCTGATGCCGACATGAAGTGCCGGCTGCCGCAATAAGGTATTGGTCTTTATGCTTGCGTACTTCAGGTAATAAAACCAACTCACCAATCTTCATGGACAAGTCGTAATGCTTCTGCTCATAGCCAAAGGCACCGGCCATACCGCAACAGCCCGACGGAATTTCTTCAGCAGTATAATTAAGCGGCAACTCCAGCACTTTTTTTGTGAGGCCTGTATCCGAAAGAGCCTTTTGGTAACAGTGCCCATGGAACTTAATTTGTCGGGCTTGCTCTTCAAACAAATGAACATCAATATGTCCGGAATCCTGCTCCCGCACCATAAACTCCTCAAAAGTATAAGTATTCGCCGCCAACTCCTTCGCCGTCTCCCTTAGCTCCGCCCCCACCAACTCAGGATACTCATCGCGAAAGCTTAATATGGCCGACGGCTCAATGCCCACCAACGGTGCTTGATGGCAAACAGTAGCAGACAATTGTATCACATTTTTTCGGGCAATACGCGCCGCTTTATCCAGCAATCCCTTGGACAGATAGGTACGACCACTCACTATATTATCAATCAACCGCACTTCATAGCCCAACTTCTCCAACAACAATATTGTCTCCACACCAACATTTACATCGTTATAATTGGTAAACTCATCTACAAAAAGATAAACAGCCTTTGAAAGACCAGCTGGACTGCTGCGCTTTCGACTCCAATGACTCAGAGAATGATTTGCCAGGAGCGGTAACTGCCGCTTGGCCGAAATCCCTACAACAAGCTGAGCCAATCGTTTAAATAATGTCAGCTTAAGACCACTATTGTATAGGTAGGAAAACGGCATGAGCCACTTATTGATTATTGGCAAGGCGGCAACAAGGCGGGCACTAAGCGGAATACCAAAACGCAGATGATAATGATGCATAAACTCAGCCTTCAGCTTACTCACATCCACATTACTGGGACACTCAGTTTTACAGGCCTTGCATGACAAGCATAAATCCAGCACCTGCTTCACCTCATCATAACCTAAACGATTAGATGGTATGGTACCTGCAAAGAACTCGCGTAACATATTGGCACGTGCCCTTGTGGTTTGCAGCTCATCGCGCGAACCCATATAACTGGGGCACATGGTACCGCCAATAAGATGACTCTTACGACAATCACCCGAGCCTGTACATTTCTCAGCTGCCCGAACCATCCCCAATGTTGAAGACCAGTCAAAAACCACCTCCTTTTCATACGCCTCCTCGGCTTGCTTATAACGCAGTGAGCTGTTCATGGGGGGTGTATCCGTAATTTTGCCGGCGTTAAACACAGCCTTGGGGTCAAAAATGTTTTTCACCTTTTTGAAAAGTGCATAGTTATGTGCACCCACCATCTTTTCAATGAATTGACCTCTCAACCGTCCATCACCATGCTCACCACTCAAAGATCCCCGATACTTCTTAACAATGGCTGCTGTGTCATTGGCTATCTGATAAAACAAATCCACATCATGCGGATCCTTCATGTTTAATACCGGCCTTAAATGAAGCTCACCGGAACCTATATGTGCATAGTAAACACATCTTTTACCATAGCCATCCAACATGGCAGTAATATCTGCTACAAAAGCAGGTAAATCTTCAGGACGAACAGCCGCATCTTCAATCACAGGCACCGGACGCTCATCCCCCGGCATATTGGCCAATACTCCAAGGCCCGCCTTACGCAAACTCCATACTTTACTTATCTCAGCCCCATATAACACCGGATAGGCATAGCCAAAGCCGGCATTCTTCATCTCAGCAATCATCGCATCAGCTTGCTTTTCCACCTCGTCCAGGCTGTGCCGGGCAAACTCCACCAGCAAAAGCGCTGCGGGATCGCCTTCTACAAAAAAGCGGTTTTTATTCTGCAGGGCATTCTCCTTCGTTAAATCCATAATGGTTTTATCCATCAGCTCAATGGCCCCGGGGCGATATTTAAGCCCAATCAGATTGACTTCCAGCGCTTCCGCTAGTCGATTAAAATGCACACAAACCAATCCCTTATGCTGCGGTGGCTTTTCAACAAGATGTAAAGTAATCTCCGTAGTGAACATTAGCGTCCCCTCTGAACCGGCCAGCAAGGAACACATATTAAATGTATCGTCGCCATCGGCAAAAGGATATTGCCTCATTAACTGATCAAGGGCATAACCAGTGTTACGACGATGAATATCAGGATGCGGAAACTCACGACTTATGGCAGCACGGTTTCTTTCATCGCTCAACAATGCACCTAGCGATTTATAAATTTCTCCTTCAAAGGAAGAACGTTGACACTTCTGCTCAAACTCACGCTTATTAATCCGCTCAAAAACTACCTCGTCACCATTACTTAGGTAACCTTTTAGGGCCAGGGTATGATCGCGCGTACTGCCATAAATAAGGGAATGCGCACCACAGGCATTGTTACCTACCATACCACCTATCATGCAACGGTTGGCTGTGGATGTTTCCGGGCCAAAAAACAAACCATGCGGCGCCAGATACTGATTGAGCTCATCGAGCACCACACCAGGCTGCACTTTCACCCATTGTTCCGCCACATTAAGATCCAGTATTTTATTCATATAACGCCCGGCATCAACGACTAAACCATTGCCCACCACCTGCCCCGCCAGCGAAGTCCCCGCGGCGCGTGGTATCAGCGTAATTCCATAAGTCCCTGCAAACTCAATAATCGCTTGCACATCCAGATTATCGCGCGGCATTACCACCCCCAGCGGCACTTCAAAATAAGCCGAGGCATCGGTGCTATATGCAATCCTCGATGTCTGATCAAGCTTCAGATCGCCTTTAATTTTATCAGCCAACTGCTGAAACGGGTATACCTCTTTTACCATTGCGCAATATTCAAAAATTAATCTACACTCGCTATCATCTTAAATTACATCATAGGCACTAAACAAAATTACAGCACCTCTGTTTCGGAGATAGATAATAAACAGACAAATGACGAAACCAAATTTACAAACACGCAACGATATAGAGAAATTAGTGCGAGCCTTTTATAGCAAGGTACAAAAAGACGACACACTGGGACCATTTTTTAATTATGCCATTAAAACACCAGAGGCATGGGAACAACATTATCAGTTGCTAAGCGATTTCTGGGCGCTCAACCTATTGGATCAAAAGGGCTTTGATGGCAACCCGGCACGCGCCCACAGTGGTATTGACAAAGCCTTTAAACAAGCCATTACAACAGCCCACTTTGATCGCTGGGTGCAGCTATGGCACGAAACCATTGATGAATTATACACAGGCCCCATCGCCGACAAAGCCAGGATGCGCGCACAAAACATGGCGCGGGGAATGTATAAAAAAATTGTGGATCAACGCCCGGGTGGCTTTGTACTGCCCGGAGATGCGTCCGGACTTTCATTCGGATAACAATTTAGGTAATTAAAGTACTTCATATTAATCAATACACCCAAACACCATGAATCAAGGGCGCTTGCACATGAACTAATTAAACCAGCTTCATTATCATGAAAACGAAGGCCTTGCTAGATGTAATAAAGCAAGGAATTCGGTATTTCAAATTTTTATTTAATCTTAATAATTACTTATTTTTGCCCTTCCTCGAAGCAAAGCAATTGCTTTTAAACGAAGATTTTTCTGCAATGAACTTAAAATAGGCTTCATTGTTAGATTGACGAACATGAGTTAAAGTATAGTATGGCTGAAGATCAAGATAAAATATTAGAAGAAGTAACCGGAGGGGAATACAAATATGGTTTCTATAGCGATATAGAGATGGAAGAGTTTCCTAAAGGCCTTAATGAGGACATTGTTCGTATGATTTCGGCAAAGAAGAATGAGCCCGAATTTATGCTGGAATTTCGCCTCAAAGCATTTCGACACTGGCAAACCATGGAGCAGCCCAACTGGGCGCACCTGAAAATACCACCCATCGACTTTCAGGATATCATTTATTTTGCCGTGCCCAAGAAAAAACCTGAGTTGGAGAGCATGGACGATGTGGATCCCGAACTGAAGGCGACTTTTGATAAACTGGGCATTCCCCTGGACGAGCAAAAGGTATTGGCCGGCGTAGCCGTGGATGCAGTGATAGACAGTGTATCGGTGAAAACCACTTTTAAAGAGACTCTGGCCGAGAAAGGTATTATCTTCTGCTCCATTAGCGAAGCGGTGCAGGAATACCCCGACCTTATAAAGAAGTATCTGGGATCGGTCGTACCGCATCAGGACAATTACTTTGCCGCCCTTAATGCTGCTGTATTTAGCGATGGCTCCTTTGTTTACATCCCTAAAGGGGTACGTTGCCCCATGGAACTGTCCACTTATTTCCGCATCAATGCCATTAACACCGGACAGTTTGAACGCACCCTAATAGTGGCCGACGATGATAGCTACGTGAGTTACCTGGAGGGCTGTACGGCTCCCATGCGTGACGAGAACCAGCTGCACGCCGCCATTGTTGAAGTGATTGCCATGGATCGTGCTGAAGTAAAGTATTCCACCGTACAAAACTGGTATCCCGGCAATAAAGAAGGTAAGGGAGGTATCTACAATTTTGTGACCAAGCGAGGCATCTGCAAGGGCGACTACTCAAAGATTATGTGGACGCAGGTGGAAACCGGCTCAGCCATCACCTGGAAATACCCCAGCTGCATATTGCAGGGCGACCACTCGGTAGGCGAATTTTACAGCGTAGCGGTCACCAATAATTACCAACAGGCCGATACCGGAACCAAAATGATTCACCTGGGTAAAAACACACGAAGCCTCATTGTTTCGAAAGGAATATCAGCTGGTAAGAGCCAAAATAGCTACCGCGGACTGGTCAAAGTTTCAAAAAAGGCAGAGAACGCCCGTAACTTCAGTCAGTGCGACTCTTTATTACTGGGCGACAAATGTGGGGCACACACCTTTCCCTACCTGGAAACGGCCAATAGCACTGCCATGGTAGAGCACGAAGCTACTACTTCTAAGATTGGAGAAGACCAGATTTTCTATTGTAACCAGCGAGGTTTAAATACCGAGCAGGCCGTTGGACTCATCGTTAACGGTTATGTGAAAGAAGTAATCAATCAGCTGCCCATGGAATTTGCCGTTGAGGCGCAAAAGTTACTCGAAATAAGCCTTGAAGGCAGTGTGGGCTAAGCCCTTTATTAGTTAATCAATTACAAAAAACAAACACAGTACCATTATATGTTAGTCATTAAAGATTTACACGCCAAAATAGATGATAAGGAGATATTAAGAGGTATTAACCTGGAAGTGAAACCGGGCGAAGTGCATGCCATTATGGGTCCCAACGGCTCCGGTAAAAGCACCCTGTCATCAGTATTGGCCGGTAACGATAAATTCGAGGTTAACGAAGGATCCGTTACCTTTAATGATAAAGATTTATTGGATCTTGCCCCCGAAGATCGTGCCCGCGAGGGTGTATTCCTGAGCTTTCAATATCCTGTTGAGATACCTGGGGTAAGCATGGTCAACTTTATGCGAACCGCGGTAAACGAACATCGTAAGTATAGAAACGAGACTCCTTATTCAGCCAGTGAATTTTTAAAGCTCATGCGTGAGAAGAAATCACTTGTTGAGATAGACTCCAACCTAACCAACCGATCAGTAAACGAAGGTTTCTCGGGCGGCGAAAAGAAGAAGAATGAAATCTTTCAAATGGCCATGTTGGAACCCAAACTGGCTATTCTGGACGAAACAGATTCAGGACTCGACATTGATGCCTTGCGCGTGGTGGCCAACGGAGTGAATAAACTTAAATCGCCCGATCGTGCTACCATCGTAATCACCCACTATCAACGCTTGCTCGACCATATTGTGCCCGATTTTGTGCATGTTCTCTACAAGGGGCGCATCGTAAAATCGGCTGGCAAGGAACTGGCACACGAGCTGGAAGAGAAAGGCTATGACTGGATTAAAAAAGAGTTTGAGGATTAATATTTTAGTAGTGAGTGCAGAGCAGTGAGCCATGCTGACTATTCTTGCCCATAAGCCCAATACTTTGTACTTAATACTCAATACTAAATTTTGTGACTATGAATAAAACTTGCCGAATTGTTAATCTGCAAGATGAATACAGCCAGATATATAAGGATAATTTACCCTTCCTTAAAGCCGGTGCACCCAATAAAATGAATGCGCTGCGCGATGATGCCTTTGAGCTATTCAATGTCAAGGGTATTCCGTCGAACAAGGTAGAGGAATACAAATACACTAATCTACAGCCCTTTTTCAAAGGCACTTTCGATATTGCTTTTTCATCCGAATCAGCCATTCAGAACAACGACCATTCGTTTACCTGTGGCGTTCCTAACCTGGATACCCATAACGTATTTTTAATCAACGGATGGTTCAGCAGTCAGGATGCCACCGATAAACTACCGGAAGGCGTTGTGGTGGGTAGCATTAGAGAAAAAGCAGCAGACTATCCTGAGGTATTTGAGAAATACTACGGTGAGCAAAGCAATGATGGTGATGCCATGGCTGCCATGAATACTGCCTTTGCACAGGATGGCGCTTTTATTTATGTACCCAAAGGCGTAGTTGTTGACAAGCCCATTCAATTGGTAAACATCATGATTGGTGAACAGGATCGCTTAGTTTTCCAACGTAACCTCATTGTGATAGAAGAAAATGCACAAGCAAAGATAATGCTGTGCGACCATACCATGTCGGCACAAAAGTTTGTTATCAACAGCCTATCGGAGGTGTTTGCTGCAACAAACAGTGTACTCGATCTGTACAATATACAAAACCAACATAACCTGACGACTCAGGTAGCGAGTGTGTACGTCAATCAGAAAAAACACTCCAACGTACTGACCAACAATCTTACTTTACACTCCGGCATTACGCGCAATAACATACGCGTAACACTGGATGACGAATACTGCGAGAGCCACGTATACGGTTTGTATCTTAACGACAAAAACCAGCATGTGGATAACTACTCTTTCATCGACCATGCCCAACCGCATTGCGAAAGCTTTGAGCTATTTAAGGGTGTGATGGACGACTCCTCTTCGGCAGCTTTTACAGGTCGTGTTATGGTAAGGCCCGATGCACAAAAAACCAATGCCTACCAAAGCAATAACAACCTGTTGCTTACCGATAATGCCAAGATCAACAGCAAGCCGCAACTGGAAATATATGCCGATGATGTAAAATGTAGCCATGGTGCCACTGTAGGTCAGCTTGATGAGGAGGCTATGTTTTACTTGCGATCGCGGGGCATTGATGAAAATGAAAGCCGCATATTGCTAATGTATGCCTTTGCCTACGAGGTGATCGAAAAAATACGGGTAGAAGCCCTTAAAGAAAATATTCGCAGCCTGGTTGAAAAACGCTTTAGGGGCGAATACGACAAATGCGACTCGTGTGTGATTTGTGGTCAGCAAGGTGTGAGCGCAAGCTGCCTGTAGCCAACAAGCCACAATAACACATAAAACCCGAGATCCATCACCAAGACACCAAGGTCACAACGCGTAGCTTACGCCGCTTGTGCTCTTCGTGTCTTTGTGCTTAGAATAAATAAACAAAACATGAATATTAATATTGACAAAATACGCAGTGATTTCCCCATATTGGGTGAGATGATTTACGGAAAACCATTGGTTTACCTCGATAACGCTGCCACAACTCACAAACCTCAGGTGGTAATTGATGCGCTGGCAGACGTATATCAAAAATACAATAGTAATATTCATCGGGGTGTCCATTACCTAAGTAACGTATGCACCCAGGCACATGAAGATGCCCGTCGTAAGGTACAGGACTTCATCAAGGCACAGCATACCCACGAAGTCATTTTTACGCGGGGCACAACAGAGGCCATTAACCTGGTCGCCAACTCATTCTCCGACACTTTCTTAAAGGCAGGTGATGAAATACTGGTAACACAAATGGAGCATCACTCCAATATTGTACCCTGGCAACTGCTCGAAAAAAGAAAAGGCATAGTTGTTAAATACATCCCCATTAACGAAGCAGGTGAGCTAATACTCAACAAACTGGATGAGCTGATCACCGAAAAAACGAAATTGGTTACAGTGGCACATATTTCCAATGCCCTGGGTACCATTAACCCCATTAAGCACATCATTGATACAGCACACAACCATGGCATACCGGTGCTGGTGGATGGGGCGCAGGCCGTACAGCACACACCAGTTGATGTGCAGGCGCTCGACTGTGATTTTTACGTATTCAGCGGACACAAATTGTATGGCCCCACCGGCATTGGGGTACTGTATGGCAAAGAGAAGTGGCTGGATAAGATGGAGCCCTATCAGGGCGGTGGCGAGATGATACATACTGTATCCTTTGAAGGAACCACCTTTAATGAACTGCCCTTTAAATTTGAGGCCGGAACACCCGACTTTAGCGGCTCTATTGGGTTGGGAGCGGCCATTGACTACGTGAATAACATTGGCCTTGACAAAATAGCTGCCTACGAACAGGAGTTACTGGACTATGCCACCGAGGGACTGGCCACCATTCCCAATTGTCGCTTTTTCGGTACGGCGCAACATAAAACAAGTGTTATCTCGTTTTTAATCGGCGAGATACATCCCTTTGATATCGGTACCATGCTCGATAAAATGGGTATTGCCGTGCGTACCGGGCACCACTGCGCCCAACCGCTGATGCAGTTTTATAACATACCGGGCACCATACGTGCCTCATTTGCCATTTACAATACCAAAGAAGAAATTGACAAACTGGTGGATGGAACCAAACGCATTGCACAGTTGTTTGGTTGATTCGCCATAAATTATCAATTTTGGGCATTGATTAATATTACAGCATTACAATGACAATAAACGAAATACAAGAAGAGATCATCGAGGAATTCTCGGCTTTCGACGAATGGATGGATAAGTATGCTTACCTGATTGAGATAGGCAACGATTTGGAAGGTTTTAAAGACGACTGGCGACTGGAACAAAACCTCATTGAGGGCTGTCAGTCGAAAGTATGGGTACACGCCGAGCTGGACGGAGATAAAATCATCTATTCGGCCGACAGCGATGCCATTATCACCAAAGGCATCATCGCCCTGCTGATTCGTGTTCTGTCGGGCCGCACACCGGATGAAATACTGAACGCCGACCTTAACTTTGTAGAGGCCATCGGCCTAAAAGACCACCTGTCGCCTACACGGTCCAATGGACTATTGGCCATGATGAAACAAATGCGCTTATACGCTGTTGCTTTTAAAGCAAAGTTAGGTTAGTTCAACATGGTCTGAGCAAATGAGATGCAGACCCTATTTTTAAAAAAGCATTTATACACAGTGAGTGGATAATTAGCCACAGCTGTGAGCCTTAAAAACAGAAAGATGGGAAATGAATTTTTACAGCTGGAAGGCAAGATTATAGAAGCGATCAAAACGGTTTTTGACCCTGAGATACCGGTCAATGTGTACGATTTAGGCTTGATATACGAGATTGATGTGAATGAGGAAGGAAAAGCCCGTATTGTGATGACACTGACATCACCGAATTGTCCGGTTGCCGAATCACTACCCGAAGAGGTACATGAAAAAGTGGCCGCCATCGATGGGATTACCAGTGTAGAGCTGAACCTGACCTTTGATCCGCCCTGGACCAAAGACATGCTGTCGGAAGAAGCCCTGCTTGAGCTGGGACTACTCTAAAATAAAAGACCTCAAGGCTCTCTTATGAGGGCTTTTTTTATAAGCAATTACATGGAAGGATTATACATTAACCTCATCAAGAAACAGCCGATCAACTACCTGCGGCTCATTGCCGGCGTCATCATGACGGGTGCCGCCCTTTATCTTGCTTTCTTTACACAGCAGGAGCGATTTTCAGCGCTGCACCTCACGCTATTTTGTGCTGCCGGCCTTTATTACGCACTGATGGGCATCGGTCTTAATCCTCTTAACCTTATGGGCAAGGCCTACATAATAGTTAACCAGCAAATGATTACCGTAAAAAAATCAATCTTTACCAAGGCAATTGTCATTGATTGGACGACAATTGAAGAGCTGCAAGTTAACATTACAGCAATTCGAATAAAAAGGAAGAACGGCGAACCATTTTCCTTTGACTATCAGATGCTGGATGAGGACACGGCACATGAACTAAAAACACGCCTTGCCCTAACGGCCAAAAAGCAAGGAATAACCGTAAGCTAATGTCTCTCATCAGCCTTTTACAGGAGGAATCCATAAGAAGCAAAGCCCTGGAACTGGGATTTGCAGATATTGGCTTTGCCCCGATTGAGACGCTCGAAGATGATGCCCGCCATTTGCGTCGCTGGCTCGATGAAGAGCAGCATGCCGGCATGCAATATATGGCCAATCACTTTGAAAAAAGAATTAATCCGGCAGCCCTGGTGGAAGGAGCTCACAGTATAATATCGGTCCTGCTCAACTACACACCACAAGAACTTCAGCAGGATGAGACAGCGCCTAAGCTGGCACGCTATGCCTATGGCAAAGACTATCATTTTGTTATAAAGGATAAGCTTCAGATCTTATTCGATTATATCAAAGCCAACATTGAACCTGAGCTCGAAGGCCGCTGCTTTACGGATTCAGCTCCCGTGCTGGATCGTGCCTGGGCCGTCAAAGCAGGACTGGGCTGGATCGGTAAAAACACCCATCTCATTCACAAAAAGCTTGGCAGCTATGTACTGATTGGTGAACTCATTACTAACCTAAAAGTTAAAAGTGGTAACGCCATAAATGAAGCCTGTGGCGGCTGCCAACGTTGTATTGATACCTGCCCCACCGGTGCCCTTACAGCGCCCTATCGGCTCGATGCCAACAAATGCATCTCCTACCTCACCATTGAACATCGTGAGGATATCCCACCAGCTTTTAAAGGGCAGTTTGAAAACTGGGCCTTTGGTTGCGACATCTGTCAGGAAGCCTGCCCCTGGAACTGGAAAGCTCGCCCCACAAAGGAAGAAGCCCTTCAGCCTCACCCCGATTTATTACAGTTAAGCAAAGAAGATTGGCACACGATGAGCGAGGATCGCTTCCGTGAACTATTCCGTAAGTCGGCGGTAAAAAGAACAAAATACACAGGCCTCAAACGCAACCTTAAGTTTTTAGAATAAGGCACAAAAAAACCGGCGTCCGGCCGGTCTCCCTGTTCTGTTATTTCAAGACTATGCTTTGTCTGGATAATATCCTTTAATGATACCACGCTGCGAATTGCGCACAAACAGAATAATTTCGTCACGCTCTTTTGAAGCAGGCAACTCGGCTTCAATACGTTCAATGGCCTCTGAATTATTCAAACCCATCTGAAACAGATAACGGTAAATATTCTGGATATCACGAATCTGATCGTTGGTATACTGACGACGACGCAAACCAATGGAGTTAACACCGGCATAAGAGATACGCTCACGTCCCGCCTTCACATACGGAGGTACATCTTTACCGATAAGCGTTCCACCAGACACCATAACATGCGCACCAATATGTACAAACTGATGAATAGCCGAAGTACCGCCAATAATCGCGTAATCGTCGATAACCACTTCGCCGGCCACCTGCACAGCATTTGCCAAAATCACATTATCCCCAACAATGGCATCGTGGGCAATATGAGTATAGGCCATCAGCAGACAGTTACTACCCACCACTGTTTTGCCCTTTGCTTTGGTGCCCCGGTTAACGGTAACACACTCGCGTATGGTAGTGTTGTCGCCAATCTCAGCTGTTGTTTCCTCGCCCGCAAACTTTAAATCCTGCGGTACAGCGCCAATAACAGCGCCGGGGAAAATTTTACAGTTCTTGCCAATTCTTGACCCTTCAAGGATGGTAACATTGGATGCTATAGTGGTTCCCTCTTCAATGACAACGTTTTTGTCGATGGTAACAAAAGGTTCAATAACAACATTGGGAGCAATCTTTGCCTCCGGGTGGATATATGCCAATGCTTGTTTCATTTTCTGTTGTTTTAGTTCAAAAAGCCGGTCTGCCCTTTGCAGACCCGCGATATTTTGGGTGGAAAATTACTTATTCTTTACTACTTGTGCCATATACTCACCTTCCGACACTACCTGATCGCCCACGAAAGCTGTCCCTTTCATATTGGCCATACCCCGTCGGAATTCCGATATCAACTCCAACTTAAAAATAATGGTATCGCCTGGCACCACCTTCCTGCGTAACTTCACATTATCAATTTTGAGGAAGTAAGTACTGTAGGCCGATGGTTCATCGAGCTGGCTGAGAATAAAAATACCACCAGCCTGGGCCATGGCTTCAATCTGCAACACAGCAGGCATTACCGGTTCGTCGGGGAAATGCCCCACGAAGAATGGCTCATTCATGGTAACATTCTTCACTCCCACAATCGATTTCTCCTTCAGATCGATAATCTTATCAATTAGCAAGAACGGAGGACGGTGCGGCAACATTTTCTTTATATCATTGATATCATACACTGGTGCCTTGGTAGGATCATAACTGGGCACATTCGGCTTTAGCGCCCTCTTCTTAATCTCTTTACGAAGCAACTTGGCAAACTCTACATTGGCCATGTGCCCGGGCCGGGTAGCAATGATACGCCCCTTAATAGGCATACCGCACAAGGCTAGGTCACCAATCACATCCAACAATTTATGCCGCGCAGGCTCGTTGGTATACACCAGGTCAACATTATTAAGGATGCCTGTAGGCTGTACCTCTACGCGTGGCTGTTTAAACAAATCAGCCAACTTATCCAGCTCTTCCTGGCTTATTTCTTTATCAATGATAATAATGGCATTATCTAGATCGCCGCCCTTAATCAAATTATTTTTTAACAACGGCTCCAACTCGTGCAAGAATACAAAGGTGCGACAAGCCGCCACTTCCTTTTCAAAGTCATCAAGCTTATCCAGGGTGGCGTACTGGTTAGACAAAAGCAGCGATTGATCGAAAGAAATCTTCACATCCAGACTAAACTCATCGTCGGGCAAAGCTACAATCTTAATTCCACGCTCTTCATCTTCAAACACCATCTTCTCCTTCACCTCAAAGAAGCAACGCTCAGCATCCTGCTCTTCGATGCCTGCTTTCTTAATGGCTTCCACAAAAAACTTAGCACTGCCATCCAGTATGGGAGCCTCAGGTCCATCCACTTCAATCAGACAGTTATCAATTTTAAGGGCAGTAAGTGCAGCCAGGCAGTGCTCAATGGTACTTACCTTAGCATCACCTTTTTGCAACACGGTACCTCTTTGCGTAAAAGCCACATTATCGGCCAGCGCCTCAATAACAGGTTGCCCCTCCAAGTCAATCCGTTTAAACTTATAGCCGTGGTTAACAGGCGCCGGCAACAAGGTGAAATTCACTTTAACACCAGTATGAAGCCCGGTTCCATTAAGCGTCACGGGCTCTTTTATAGTTCTTTGTCTTTCAGTCATAGCTTATCACTTCGATCTTACGAAAATGTATTATGAGCGATTACTCCTCTATTTTCTTTTTCAATTCCTCTAACTGTGCCTTTAGCTGTGGCAGGCGCCTAAACACCACAAACGAACGATTGAAATCGCCCATATCCATGGTTGGCGAGCCAAACTGCACAGAATTCTCCTTCTTAATCGACTTATTAATACCGGTTTGAGCACCGGCCTTTGTGCCATTGGCCACAGTAAGATGACCGGCAATACCTACCTGTCCGCCAAACATACAGTCGCGTCCTATCTTGGTCGATCCGGCAACCCCCGACTGAGCAGCTACCACCGTATTTTCTCCTACCTCCACATTATGCGCTATCTGAATCAGATTATCCAGCTTCACACCTTTGTGCACAACAGTAGATCCCATGGTAGCACGGTCAATGGTGGTATTGGCGCCAATCTCAACATGATCGTGCAGCACCACATTACCAATCTGTGCCACTTTTTTGTATTCGTTGTTTGCGTTGGGGGCAAAGCCAAAACCATCGCTACCAATAACTGCGCCGGCATGCACGGTACAGGCCTTACCAATCACACAATTCTTATAAATTTTAACTCCGGCATACACCGTAGTACCCTCGGCGATCTTTACATTATCGCCAATATAGGCATGCGGATATATCTTTACATTGTCACCCAATTGTACATTCTCGCCTATGTAGGCAAAGGCGCCCACATAAACAAAATCGCCCAAACGAGCTGACTCATGTACAAAAGATGGTTGTTCGATACCGGTTTTCTGCGGCTGACTCTGCTCGTACATTTCCAACAACTGCGCCAAGGCCTCATAGGCATTGGGCACACGTATAAGGGTGGCTTTCACTTCACCTTCGGCTTCAAAAGAGTCATTTACGATAACCACATCGGCTTTCGTTGTATATAGGTACTGATGGTATTTAGGATTGGCTAAAAAGGTAAGCGTCTCTGGCTTACCCTCTTCTATTTTCGATACATTCCTTACAATAGCATCTTCATTTCCTTCTACTTTACCCTTGAGTAATTCGGCAATCTGACCGGCTGTAAATTTCATCTATTACATTGCTTTATTAGTCAACCCCTTACCACAAATATTCATCGAAGCCAAAGGCCCCGATGAGATTCATATCTAACGAGCTAAACGTCAAAAAATTTGGTGCAAATCTAGTAAATAAATTTACTTTAGAAAAGTCCGACCCGCGATTGCAGTACGGCTTCAATTTGCTTGGGATAACACAGGTAATGTTTTCTAACGGTTTTACTCAACACCGAAAGGTTAAGCATATCGGAAGCCTTGGCGATATCTTTTAATTCCTTATTTTTATACAAAATTTCAATTTTGTCATCCTGCACACTGTAGGCGTTATTGGTAATCGCATCAGTAAACACCAGATAGTCGGCATCCTGCGCCTTTAATCCATAAGCCTCACAGGCAACAGCTTTCAGTTCCTTAACCCGAGCCATATCAAAAGCCTCGTTCTGCAAATGTATGCGCCATAGTCTGCGATTAACAAACCCTTTGGCCAACGATGACAAAACCACATCGGGATGCAGGGTCCATGCTTTTATCGAGCACATTATATCATCATCATCCAGCAAAGTGAAATTAAGGAGGACATTGGGATCGGCATAAAAGTCGTCAATATTAGGCTTACGCTGCATAAAAAAGAGCAACTGTGGAGGAGCAAATAATTCATGTCCTTGTGCGATCAGGTACTTGGCCCGCTTGAGCAAATGCACCAACATTTGTTCTGCCGCCAATGCTGTTTTATGCAAATATACCTGCCAATACATCAGGCGGCGTGCCACTAAAAACTTCTCGATAGAATAAATACCCTTCGACTCGACCACCAGCTTATCATCCACTACATTCAGCATCTTAATAATCCGATCGGAACCAATAACCCCCTCCGACACTCCGGAGTAAAAACTATCGCGCTTCAGGTAGTCGAGCCGATCCATATCCAACTGACTTGACACAAGCTGATGCAGAAATCTTTTAGGGTAAGAGTCGTTAAAGATTGCAATAGCGGAATCCAGCAGACCTTTAAACTCGCGATTTAATTGCTGCATAATCAACTGGGATATCGCCTCGTGCGAAACCTCTACAAGTGAATGCTCCAGCACATGACTAAAAGGGCCATGCCCTACATCGTGCAACAATATAGCAGCGTGCACCGCCAGGGATTCATCGGCTGTAATCACCTGCCCCTTGGATCGCAAAATCTCAACAGCCGAACTCATCAGATGCATGGCTCCCATGGCATGCTGAAGGCGGGTGTGCATGGCTCCGGGATATACAAGGTGCGTAAGCCCCAGTTGCTTAATGCGCCGTAAGCGCTGAAAATAGGGGTGCTCCATTAAATCGTACAACAAGGCGTGTGGCACCTTAATAAAACCATGTACCGGATCATTTATTATTTTTTTCTTGTTCACCATCGCTCAAATAGCTTAGCTGGCAATATACAAAAAAATGAATCGACCACTTAAACAATACTTTACTGCATTTGGATAAGTGCACTGATATCATTATCTTTGCGCTTGATTTACCGGGTGGAATGACTTAGGGGACCAGTTAGTCCCCTATTTTATTAGACAAAAAACATGATTAAGGAAACGCAAATACAAAGCATAATTGATGATAAACTGGCGGCTGACGGTATGTTCCTCGTTGAACTGAACGTGCGGCCCGGCAATGTCATACAGGTAATAGTTGATCACGACAATGGCGTACCCATCAACTATTGCATCGAGCTGAGTAAACACATTGAAGCAGGCCTTAATCGGGATGAGGAGGATTTTGAACTTGAAGTGGCCTCAGCCGGCATCGGCCAACCCTTTAAAATAAAGCGCCAGTACCTTAAGAATATTGGTAAGGAGATTGAAGTGTTGCGAGCCGATGGCATCAAGCACACAGGCAAACTCATTGACGTAAGTGACGAGGGCTTCAGCTATGAAATTGAAGAGAAGGTGAAAGTTGAAGGCAAGAAACGCAAAGAATTGCAGGTGCGCACGGTAAATTGTAAATTTGACGAAGTAAAACAGGTAAAAGACATTATATCTTTCTAAAATATTCCTTAGGGCATGGAAAATATTAATCTGATAGATACGTTTTCGGAGTTTAAAGAACTCAAAAACATTGATCGTGCAACGATGATAAGTGTGCTGGAAGATGCATTTCGAAGCGTACTGATCAAGCGATTTGGAACAGATGAGAATTTTGACGTTATCATTAACGACGACAAAGGAGACTTTGAAATATGGCGCAACCGCGAAGTTGTTGCCGACGATGAACTGGAGGATGAAAACCTGCAGATAACACTATCAGAGGCCAAAAAAATTGATGCCGACTACGAGCTGGGCGAAGAAGTAACTGACGAAGTGAAATTTCTTGATTTTGGTCGTCGTGCTATCCTAAGCCTGCGTCAAAACTTGTCGGCCCGCATCCTGGAACTAGAGAAAGATAATATATATCACGCCTATAAAGATCGTGTTGGCGAAATTGTAACCGGTGAGGTTTATCAGATCTGGAAACGTGAGATTTTAATTATCGATGACGAAGATAATGAGTTAATCTTACCCAAATCGGAGCAGATCCCTTCGGATTTCTTTCGTAAAGGCGATAGCGTAAGAGCTGTTGTTGTGAAGGTTGAGATACGCAACAACAATCCCCTCATCATTCTTTCGCGTACATCACCTGTATTCCTTGAGCGCTTGTTTGAGCTGGAGGTACCGGAGATTTTCGATGGCTTAATCACCATCAAAAAGATTGTACGTGTTCCTGGCGAACGCGCCAAAGTAGCCGTAGAATCGTACGATGACCGCATCGATCCGGTAGGTGCCTGTGTGGGCATGAAGGGATCGCGTATCCACGGCATTGTACGCGAGCTGCGTAACGAAAATATTGATGTAATTAATTACACCACCAATACTCAGCTCTTTATTCAAAGAGCACTGAACCCGGCAAAGATTACCAATATTAAAATTGTGGAAGACGACAAGCGCGCAGAAGTGTACCTGCGTCCCGAAGAAGTGTCGTTGGCCATTGGTAGAGGCGGCTTAAATATTCGCCTGGCGGGTCAGCTCACTGGCTATGAGCTGGACGTTTATCGCGAATCGGAAGAGGACGATGAAGACGTGAGCCTGGATGAATTTGCCGACGAAATTGATGCCTGGGTATTGGGCGAACTCAAAGCAATCGGATGTGACACCGCCAAATCCGTGCTGGATCTGTCGGTTTCAGACCTGGTGAAGAGAACTGATTTAGAAGAGGAAACAATTCAGGAAGTGAGAGGAATACTAAGCGCTGAGTTTGAATAAATCGCTATATTTGCCCCTCAATGAATTGAATCCGAACAAAAAAAAACGATAAGAAGAGTCCTGTTATATGGCAGTTGGAAAAAGACTTAGTAAAGTAGCACGAGAGTTCAATGTTGGACTTCACACCATTGTGGAATTCCTGCAGAAAAAAGGTTTCAAAGTTGAAACAAACCCGAATACAAAAATATCTGATGATATGTATTCGATTCTGGCACAAGAATATCGTGGCGATTCCCATGTTAAGAAAGAATCGGAAAAACTGGCTAAACTAAAAGAAAAATCAAAGAAAGAGTCCATCTCTCTTTCCGATATCAGAGATGATATTGAGCCGGTTAAAGAAAAAGAAAAACCGGCTGATGCACCGGCTGCCACTAAGGACTCAGGACCCAAAGTTGTGGGTAAGGTAGATCTTGATGCCTTTAAGCCTAAGAAGAAAGAAGCTGCTCCTGCTGAAAAGAAAGCCGAAAAAACGGTAAAAACCGAGAAAGCAGAAAAAGCCGATAAACCGGCGCCGAAAGTAGCAGACGAAGCAAAGGCAAAACCTGCCAAAGCCGAAGAAAAGAAAGAAAAGAAAAAGCCGGCTCCTAAGCCGGAACATATTCCCACCAAGGTAGATCCCGTTGACGAGATGAAGGTAGTGGGTAAAATCGAACTCGATAAAAAACCGACGCAGAAAGACGACAAAGCGCAGGTTACGTCGAAAAAAGACGAAGTGAAAGTAAAGAAAGTAAGCCCCAAAAAGACCGAGGAGGCAAAGCCGGAAGCGCCTGCTAAAGAAGAGGCCAAAACGGAGAAGGATGATTCCTTCAGACCTACTCAGGTGAAGAAGCTATCCGGCCCTACAGTGGTGGGTAAAATTGAACTACCCAAAACACCCTCCAAATCAGATAGTAAAGATGCCAATAAAAACGCCAACAAAAAGCGTAAGCGTAAGCGCATCAAAAAAGATAAAGAGAAGGTTGACATCAACCAGAAGCAGCAAGGCGGACAACAGGGAGCCGGTGGCGAACGTAAAGACCGTCCGCAACGTCAGCGTCCTGCACGCGTGAAGAAGCGTCCGATCAAAGCCGAGGTGAACGAGGAAGATGTGCAAAAGCAAATTAAGGATACCTTGGCCCGCTTAACCTCGAAAGGTAAAAACAAAGGTGCCAAGCACCGCCGCGAGAAGCGCGAACTGCAATCACAGCGTCAGCAAGCTGAGATGGAACAAGCAGACAAGGAAAAGTCAATCCTGAAAGTTACTGAGTTCGTAACAGCGAACGAATTGGCCAACATGATGGATGTGCAGGTAAACCAAATTATTGCTACCTGTATGAGTCTGGGCATGTTCGTATCGATTAACCAGCGATTGGATGCTGAAACACTGGCGCTGGTAGCCGAAGAGTTTGGTTACACCATTGAATTTGTGAGTGCCGAGGTGGTCGAGTCCATCGTAGAGGAGGAAGATAATGAAGAGGATCTGGTAGCACGTCCGCCAATTGTAACGGTAATGGGACACGTAGACCACGGTAAAACGTCATTGCTTGACCACATCCGTAAAGCAAACGTAATCGCCGGTGAGGCCGGTGGTATTACGCAGCACATTGGAGCCTACAACGTAACACGCGAAGATGGTCGTAAGATCACCTTCCTGGATACACCAGGTCACGAGGCCTTTACCGCCATGCGTGCCCGAGGTGCGCAGGTTACCGACATCGCCATCATCATTGTGGCAGCCGATGACAATGTGATGCCGCAGACCACTGAGGCCATCAACCACGCAGCAGCAGCAGGTGTACCGATTGTGTTTGCCATTAACAAGATTGATAAACCGGGTGCTAATCCCGATAAGATAAGGGAAGAACTGGCGAATATGAACTACCTGGTAGAAGAATGGGGTGGTAAATATCAGTGTCAGGAAATTTCTGCTAAAAATGGTGTTAACATCGATGAGCTGCTTGAGAAAGTACTGCTGGAAGCAGATCTACTGGAGCTGAAGGCCAATCCTAACAAGCGTGCCGTTGGTTCTGTAATTGAATCATCGCTTGACAAGGGACGCGGATACGTTACTACCCTACTTGTGCAGACGGGTACAATGCGTGTGGGCGATATGATTTTGTCAGGTTCGCATTACGGTCACGTGAAGGCCATGTTTAACGAACGTAACCAAAAGGTTGACGAGGTAGGACCATCAGAACCAGCATTGGTACTGGGACTGAACGGAGCACCACAGGCCGGCGAACGCTTTAACATTATGGAAGATGAGCGCGAGGCCAAAGACATTGCCACCAAGCGTGAGCAATTGCAGCGCGAGCAAGGCATGCGGACTAAAAAGCACATTACGCTGGATGAGATTGGCCGTCGTATTGCCATTGGTAACTTCCAGGAGCTGAACGTGATTGTTAAAGGTGATGTGGATGGTTCTATCGAAGCACTATCCGATTCATTGATCAAGCTGTCAACGGAAGAAATTCAGGTGAATGTGATTCATAAGGCAGTAGGTCAGATCTCTGAATCTGATATCATGCTGGCTACGGCATCCAATGCCATCGTTATTGGTTTCCAGGTGCGTCCATCGATGGCTGCCCGTCGTATTGCAGAGAAGGAAGAGATCGATGTTCGCCTCTACTCCATCATTTACGATGCCATCGAAGAGCTGAAATCAGCCATGGAAGGTATGTTGTCGCCTGAGATCAAAGAGGAGATTACAGCCACCATCGAAATTCGTGAGACCTTTAAGATTACTAAGGTGGGTACCATTGCCGGTTGTATGGTGAAAGAAGGTAAGATCAAACGCTCCAATAAAATACGCCTGATACGCGAAGGTATTGTGATTTATTCAGGAGAGCTGGGATCTCTGAAACGTTTCAAAGACGATGTGAAAGAGGTTGCTGCCGGCTACGAGTGTGGTCTGAACATTGACAAATACAACGATATTAAAGTGGGTGATGTTGTAGAAGCCTACGAAGAAGTTGAAGTAAGCCGTAAACTGTAAAACAGTTTTACACGATATAGAAAAAGCCCATCCTGACGGATGGGCTTTTTTTGTTGCTACCGACAAGGTACGCCACTCCCTTTTTGCTTGCACCACTAACAGCCTTACGAGCGAAAATAAAAGTGGTAGAAGATGAGTCAGAGAGTAGTGAAAAAAAGGATACGATCTTTATTGTCGTCTCGCAAATAAAGATCGCATCCTTATGTACAACCTTTTAATAATCAATGACTATAGTTGATTTTACGCTTGATTAAATCAATCCTGCCTTTAGTAAATTCTCCAAATCCTCCGGAGTATCAATACCGTGTGACTCTTCTCTTGTCTCTTCTACACGGATGGAATATCCATTTTCGAGCCAACGCAGCTGCTCCAGCGACTCAGCAGCCTCCAGCTGCCCCATGGGTAGTTGAGTGATTTGCATCAATATATCAGAACGATAGCCATACAGACCAACATGGTTATAATAGGGATGCTTCTCTGCCCAGTGGCTTTCTTCTTCCCCACGCAGGTAAGGAATGGGCGAACGACTGAAGTACAGCGCCCTTCTATCTTTACTCAACACCACCTTGGGTTTGTTGGCATTAAACAAATCAGCTGACGAAGTCACAGGTTTTACCAGGGTAGCCAGCTGCGTATCTTCTTGCTGAAAACAATGAGCTACCAAGCCTATTTGACGGGGACTAATAAAGGGTTCATCACCTTGTATATTAATGACTGCATAAAAATCACGCTGCTCCAGTTCCGTTACCCGCTGTAGAGCTTCGGCACAGCGGTCGGTACCACTCTGATGATCTGTCGAAGTCATTACCACACGACCACCAAAGGCAAGAACAGCAGCTTCAATGCGCTTATCATCGGTAGCCACATATACATAATCCAGCTGCTTGCAAGCTTGCTCATATACGCGTTGAATCATTGTTTTGCCACCAATATCAGCCAGGGGCTTGCCCGGAAAACGCGTAGAGGCATAACGGGCGGGTATAATTCCAAGTAAGGTCTTCATAATTGCATCCTTAATTTTTACACAAATGTATATAGTTAAGCCTACTTTTCGCTTTTAAAAGGCAGAAAGATGTAAGCACGCCGCCTACTTTTAACAAAAATTGTTGGCCCTGCATGAAACGAAAACGAAGCAGAATTGTAACTTTGTCAGTTAACACTGCAATAATTGCAGCTTTTTGTTTTAATAAAGCTGATATTGAGATAACTGTATAAAAATGGATTTACAACAAATCAAACAACGATTCGGGATTATTGGCAATTCATTTGGATTGAACCGGGCCATTGATGTGGCCGTTCAGGTAGCACCCACCGACTTATCGGTACTTATTACCGGAGAAAGTGGTACCGGGAAAGAGGTATTTCCACAGATTATTCATCAATCAAGCGCCCGCAAACACGGCTCCTACATCGCCGTTAACTGCGGTGCCATACCCGAAGGCACTATCGACTCAGAGCTATTCGGTCATGAGAAAGGGGCCTTTACCGGCGCCTTGTCCGACCGCAAAGGCTATTTTGAGGAAGCCAATGGCGGCACCATCTTTTTAGATGAGATTGGGGAGCTGCCTTTGAACACACAGGTGCGTTTGCTGCGTGTACTCGAAGCCGGTGAATTTATTAAGGTGGGTTCTTCAAAAGTACTGAAAACCGATGTGCGCGTGGTGGCTGCCACCAATGTAAACATGGAGAAAGCTATTAAAGAAGGAAAGTTCCGCGAAGATTTATACTACCGCCTAAATAGCGTGCCCATCAGCATACCGCCCCTGCGCGACCGTGCCGATGATATCTACCTGCTGTTTCGCAAATTTGCCAATGATTTTGCCACCCGCTACCGCATGCCGGCCATACGCCTGTCGGCTGATGCCAAAGAGATGCTGATGCGCTACCGCTGGCCCGGCAACATACGACAGCTGAAAAATATAACTGAGCAAATATCTGTTATTGAACAACAGCGTGAGATAGATGGTGAGGACATTGCCAAGTACCTGCCCTACCATGCGGGTGATAACCTGCCGGCCATTATTGATAACCATAATAAGGCCGAAACAGACTTTAGCAACGAGCGCGAGATACTCTACAAGGTCTTGTTTGATATGAAAAAAGATATGCACGACCTTAAAAAGCTGGTGCTCGATATGATGGAGAATGGCCATGTTAGCGAACCGGGTGAACATGCCAATATTATTCAAAAGCTTTACCAAGGCGAAGATGGCGATTTTGTTTCGGCCAACAGCAAAGTACCGGCCATGAGTTACTCCTCTCCTGCCCAAAACGAGGCGCAAGGCCCCATTCAGGACACGGAAGAATTTGTGGAGGAATCCTTATCGCTGGCTGATAAAGAAATAGAACTCATAAAAAAAGCCCTGGACAAGTACAATGGCCGCCGTAAACAAGCCGCTGTTGAACTGGGTATTTCTGAACGTACCTTGTATCGAAAAATTAAAGAATATCAAATAGAACGATGAAGATAACAAACATAATAGTGGCGGCTCTGGCTGTCCTTATCATCAGCGCCTGCTCTGTTAGCATGACCATGAGCGGTGCTTCCATCCCGGAAAACATCTCCACCTTCTCGGTGCAGTACTTCGACAACCGGGCACCCCTGATTAACCCGGTGCTCAGTCAAAATTTCACCGAAGGTCTTAAAGACCGTATCTCAAACGAGTCGCGCTTAAAGCTGGTGAATGGAACCGGTAATGTTGATTTCTCGGGTGAGATAACGGGTTACAGTGTACGTCCCATGGCCATACAGGCAGATGCCGTTTCGGCGGAAACACGCTTATCGATGACCATTAAGGTACGCTACAAAAATTACAAAGACCCCAAAGTAAATTGGGAGAGCACTTTTTCAGCCTTCCGCGATTTCCCATCAGATCAGAATATTAATGCTGTAGAAAATGACCTGACGACGGAGATGATTGAAGAGATAACAGAAAATATTTTTAACAAAGCTTTTGCCGACTGGTAGCACAAGACTGGTATTCTGTGTATGAAAAAAACTGACTTTTTTGATTTAGTGGCGCAACCTGCCTTGCTCGATGAATCGTCGTTGCCTGCTTTGCATGAGATTGTTGATGAATTCCCCTGGTTTCAGTCGGCACGCATGCTACTCATAAAAAACCTTCATACCCTGGAACATGTTCGTTTTAATGGAACATTAAAACAGTCAGCTGCTTATATTGCCGACCGCAAGCGTCTGTATGAACTTATTCATACAACAGCTGTGCAGAAAGTGCCCCAGAGCGAAATCATAAAACCGGCAGAACCAGCGAAGAAAACGCAATTGGCAGCGGCTCCTGTTAAAACTGACAAGCCAAGAGCTGGCATGACAGCTAAGGTCAGCTCCGTAAGTGAATATTTTCAAACCGATGATACCTTTGAGACGGAAAATGGTAGTACCATTGACTTCTCTGTGCTCCCCAAGAAAAAACCACTTGAGGAGAAGCCGGCCATGGTAATGCCAAGCGCCGATTTTCTGGGCTATGAATCTTCAGATTTTGTGGGCTATGAACTAAAAGAAAGCATAAATCCAGAGGAAAAAGAGGATGAAAGTCACTCCTTCTCGGGTTGGCTCACCATGCTGCGCCATGCTCCGGCAGAAACCGAGAGCAAACCGGTTATGAAAAAATCACAACAAATTATTGATAACTTTCTACAGATTGAATCGCCACGAATCGTACCCACTCCCAAGGCTCATTCAGATGTAGAAAATACATTATCAGCAGATAACGAACCAGAAAGTAATTCGGGCGACGATTTAATGTCTGAAACATTGGCCGACATTTACATCAAGCAAAAGCACTATGACAAAGCAATTACAATATATGAAAAGCTACGTTTGAAATATCCCGAAAAAAATGTTTACTTTGCACGTCGAATTAGCGATTTAGAAAAATTAACAAATTAAATAACCGAGCAAGATATGTACACTTTTATTTCAATATTAGTAATCTTAGTAAGTATCTTTTTGATCCTTATCGTATTGGTTCAAAACTCTAAGGGAGGCGGTTTGGCCTCTAACTTCTCATCACAAAACCAGGTGATGGGTGTACGTAAAACAACCGATTTCCTTGAGAAAGCAACCTGGACATTAGCCGGTGCCTTATTGGTACTTTCCTTTGTTGCCGTAATGGTACTACCAAAAGGACAAATGGGCGGCGCTGAAATTGATGAGAAACTAAACACTCTGCCTGCACAGCAAGAGATGCAAGCCTTCCCGGCTCCTGCACAAGGTGATGAAGCAGCTAACACAGAAGAGACACCAAGCGAAGATGCCAACTAGGCATATGCTTTAAAAATATAAAAAGAGGAAATCATAAACGGTTTCCTCTTTTTTTTTGCAATAATCCCAAGCTTTGGTATCAGTACTTCCAGGCACTTGCATACTTTGCTACTCTTCCATGCAGCACCCACCCTGCTATTTTGACCCTGTGGCAGCAACCCCCATGTCAGGAATCTGCAAAAAAGTCAGTGAAACTTATAAAAATATGTCATAAATTGCTTTGGCATGCTTTGTGAGTATCAAGCCATCGTAAATTTAAACAACATTAAAAATTAATTGATATGTCAGAATTAAAAGGAAGAATCTTAGCCGGCAAGATACTGGTTAAGCCTCAGGAAGCTGAAACAAAAACAGCTAGCGGAATTATCATTCCTGATTCAGCCAAAGAAAAACCACTACAGGGCCAGGTTGTATTGGTAGGCGATGCTAAGAAAGACGAAGCCATGGAAGTAAAAGTGGGTGACGTGGTTCTTTATGGCAAATATGGAGGTACTGAATTATCCATTGAGGGCGAAGACTATTTATTGATTCAACAATCAGACGTTCTTTACATCCTTTAATTATTAATCCTGAATATTAAAACGAAGAAAAATGGCAAAAGAAATAAAATTCAATATAGAGGCGCGCGACTTACTAAAAGAAGGTGTTGACGCATTAGCTGATGCTGTAAAAGTAACATTAGGCCCTAAAGGTCGTAACGTGGTAATCGACCGCAAATTTGGTGCACCCTCAATCACTAAAGACGGTGTATCGGTAGCCAAAGAGGTAGAGCTGTCTGATCCGTATGCCAATATGGGTGCTCAAATGGTAAAAGAAGTAGCCTCTAAAACAGGTGATGATGCCGGTGACGGAACAACAACTGCTACGGTATTGGCGCAGTCAATCATCAATGTTGGTTTGAAGAACGTAACTGCCGGTGCGAACCCTATGGAATTAAAAAAGGGTATTGACAAGGCTGTTGCTGCTATCGTTAAAAACATTAAAGCGCAGGCTCAGGAAGTAGGTGAACACAGCGAAAAAATTGAGCAGGTAGCTACCATTTCGGCAAACAACGACAATGAGATTGGTAAGCTGATTGCCGAGGCCATGGAAAGAGTGAGCAAAGAAGGCGTTATCACTGTTGAGGAAGCTAAAGGTACGGAAACTACTGTTGAAGTGGTTGAAGGTATGCAGTTCGACCGCGGTTACATCTCTCCTTACTTTGTTACCAACACCGATAAGATGGAGGCTGACCTGGAGAACCCATTCATCCTGATTCACGACAAGAAGATTTCTACCATGAAGGATCTTCTGCCTATCCTTGAACAGACAGCCCAGAGTGGTCGTCCGCTGATGATTATTGCCGAGGATGTTGATGGTGAAGCATTGGCTACATTAGTTGTTAACCGCTTACGTGGTTCTTTAAAAGTAGCAGCCGTTAAAGCCCCTGGTTTTGGCGATCGTCGCAAGGAAATGTTACAGGATCTGGCGGTTCTTACGGGCGGTACTGTTATCTCAGAAGAAACTGGTTTGAAACTGGAAGGTGCAACCATTGAAATGCTGGGTCAGGCTGAAAAAGTAACCATCGACAAAGAAAATACAACTGTGGTGAACGGTGCCGGTGCCAAAGAAGCCATTGAGGCGCGCGCCAACCAGATTAAAGCACAAATTGCCAACACTACATCCGACTACGACCGTGAGAAACTGCAAGAGCGTTTGGCCAAGATTGCCGGTGGTGTAGCCGTATTGTATGTAGGTGCTGCTTCAGAAGTAGAGATGAAAGAGAAGAAAGACCGTGTGGATGATGCCCTGAGTGCAACACGCGCTGCGGTTGAAGAAGGTATCGTTCCCGGAGGTGGTGTTACTTACATCCGCTCTATCGCTGCCCTTGCCGACATTAAAGGTGAGACAGAAGATGAGCAGACTGGTATCGAAATCATCAAGCGTGCCATCGAAGAGCCATTGCGTCAGATTGTATTCAACGCAGGTAAAGAAGGTGCAGTAGTTGTTCAGAAAGTAGCTGAAGGAAAAGATGACTTCGGATACAATGCCCGCTTCGACCGTTACGAGAATCTGCTGGAGAGCGGTGTGATCGATCCTGCAAAGGTAACGCGTATCGCCCTTGAAAATGCAGCTTCCATTGCCGGTATGTTCCTAACTACCGAGTGTGTATTGGTTGAGGAGAAAGAAGAAGCTCCTGCTATGCCTATGGGTGGCGCCCCTGGTATGGGTGGCGGCATGCCCGGAATGATGTAAGCATCAATCTAATAAATATCAAGAGAGGGAGGCTCAAAGGCTTCCCTCTTTTTTGTTTCCGAAATCTTGCTTGAAGGATTACGTTAATTAACTTTTTAGGGAACCGTTCCCTATAAGCGCCTTTGTGTTAGAGAACCGTCCCTTAAAACATCTTGAACGCTCTACAAGTAAAAGGATCGTATCTTAAAATTATGTTGTTTTAGTAAACAATACGCTCCTTTCACCTTGGTGTTTATCTTTAACTCAGCTATGGTCAGGTTTTAATTAATTAAGTATCTTTGTCATCCTTATCTGTTCATTGATAAGCTAATTGACTGAAAGTAACTGTAGATGAAAAATATTCGTAATTTTTGCATTATTGCTCATATCGATCATGGTAAAAGCACGCTGGCCGATCGCCTCTTAGGTTATACTGGTACTGTAACGGGTAAGGCCGCTCAGGATCAGGTGTTGGATGATATGGACCTGGAACGCGAACGGGGCATTACCATTAAGAGTAAGGCCATACAGATGGATTATGAGTTTGAAGGTGAAAAATATGTTTTGAACCTAATTGACACTCCTGGTCACGTGGATTTCTCGTACGAGGTGTCGCGCTCCATTGCAGCCTGCGAGGGTGCCTTGCTTATTGTCGATTCCACCCAGGGTATTCAGGCACAAACCATCTCCAACTTATACCAGGCCATCGAGCACGATTTGACCATTATACCGGTGCTCAACAAAATGGACCTGCCCAATGCCATGCCAGAGGAAGTAGAGGATCAGATCATTGACCTGATTGGCTGTGAGCGCGAAGAGATTATTCGTGCCAGCGGCAAAACTGGCGAAGGTGTAGAAGCCATTCTGGAGGCGCTGATCAACCGTGTACCCGCCCCTGTTGGTAACCCAGATGGTCCGCTTCAATGCCTTATCTTCGACTCGGTATTCAACTCATTCCGTGGTATCATCGCCTATTTTAAAGTTGTAAATGGCAGCATTAAAAAAGGTGATATGGTAAAATTCTTTAACACTGCAAAAGAATATGATGCCGATGAAGTGGGCGTATTGCGCCTGGGTATGGAGCCGCGTAAAGAACTAAAAACAGGTGATGTAGGCTATATTATATCAGGTATTAAAACCAGCCGAGAGGTAAAAGTGGGTGATACCATTACCCATGTTAAAGGAGGCTGCGCCAAAGCTATCGGAGGTTTCGAAGAAGTAAAGCCCATGGTTTTTGCCGGGGTATACCCCATCGATGCAGAGGACTATGAAGACCTACGCGCTGCAATGGAGAAGCTACAGCTGAATGATGCCTCCCTCACCTACGAGCCGGAATCATCAGCAGCGTTGGGCTTTGGTTTCCGATGCGGTTTCCTGGGACTGCTGCACATGGAGATTATCCAGGAACGACTAGATCGTGAATTTGATATGGCGGTGATTACGACCGTGCCCAACGTACCCTATATTGCCCACACCAAAAAAGGTGAAATCATAGACGTACATACGCCATCAGAACTGCCCGAACCCACCATTCTGGAGAAAGTAGAGGAACCTTATATCAGAGCTTCTGTCATTACCAAATCAGAGTTTATCGGTCAGATAATGACGCTTTGCCTTGGTAAACGAGGCACTTTGATGAAGCAACATTACCTGACGGCCGACCGTGTGGATCTGGAGTTTGAACTGCCCCTGGCGGAAATTGTCTTTGATTTTTACGATAAGCTCAAAAGTATCTCCAAGGGCTACGCCTCCTTCGACTATCACCCCATTGAATTCAGAGCGGCCAAACTGGTTCGCCTCGACATACTGCTCAATGGCGAGAGTGTGGATGCACTGTCCTCATTAATTCACTTCGACAATGCTCAAACCTTTGGACGACGCATGTGTGAGAAGCTGAAAGAGCTGATCCCGCGCCAGCAGTTTGACATCGCCATTCAGGCAGCGGTAGGTGCTAAGGTGATTGCCCGTGAAACAGTGAAAGCTGTGCGAAAAGATGTAACGGCCAAATGTTACGGCGGTGATATTTCACGAAAGCGTAAACTGCTGGAGAAACAGAAAAAAGGAAAGAAACGAATGAAGCAAGTGGGTAATGTCGAGGTACCTCAGAAAGCCTTCCTAGCCGTTCTAAAATTAGACTAAACAAAAGACTATACAATTATCATAAAAAATCCCGCCAAGCACTTACTGACGGGATTTTTTTATACGATTGAATTAATTACTCGGCTATAACCCGTTCATATTTTGAAGTAAAACTAATATCATACATCTGTCCGTTATACGCTTCACTAAACGAACCTGTCAGCACTAAAGTCGTATCAGTAAAATTAGCAACGGTTCGCTCGTTAAGCATTCCTTCTTCATCATCGACAACCACTAGGTGAATGGTATTATCGGTAAGGTTGAATAGCCCCTTCTCTTCGGTTATACCTTCAAAGATGATTTCAAAGGTGCCATCCGCATTAAAAATAATGGTTTCATCCAGTTCATTAATCGCTTCTTTTTCACCATTGATGGTTTCAGAACCGCTTACGAAACGCCACTGCCCAACAATATCATTTATAGTTACGTTAATCAGCATCGCTTCACCCTCGTCTTTTTCGCAGCCGGTAAATAACACTGAACTATTAAGTAAGGTTATTAGTACAATTAAAAGTTTTCTGCTCATTGTGATATATTATTTATATAATTAAGGCTGCAAACTTAGAATAAAAAATTACATAATGAAAATACATTATTACTACGTGTGAAGTTATAGCAGGACATGACTTTCAATAGTTCTTTCTCCAACAATAAATTACCAACATTGCAATTTACGCTTACAACATATAACAAAATATAAGGTGCAATACAACGACGATAACAATAATCCTATCAATAGTATTAATACAAAAAAGGCGCAAACCATCACAGCCAGCGCCCTATTCTGAATTTATGATTAATCTATGGACATGTGCGTTTTGCCGGTCCTATCATATTTTCAGGCTTTAAAATTTCCTGCAACTGCTCCTCAGATAGTATTCCTTCCTCCAATACTATCTCATACACGCCCTTACCGGTTTTCAGGGCTTCCTTGGCAATGCGGGTGCTATTTTTGTAGCCAATGTGCGGGTTTAGTGCAGTTACAATACCAATGCTCTTAAGCACCATATTTTCGCATATCTCACGGTTGGCAGTAATACCATCAATGCACTTCGTGCGCAAGGTATCCATGCCACGCATTAAAAACTGTATCGACTCCAGAATACTATGCACCAATACCGGCTCCATCACATTCAGCTGTAGCTGACCCGCCTCAGCAGCGAAGGTCACAGTCAGATCATTACCAATCACCTTGTAACAAATTTGATTCATCACCTCAGGAATTACCGGATTTACCTTACCCGGCATAATGGAAGATCCGGGCTGCATGGGCGGCAAATTTATCTCATTAAGTCCGGCACGAGGGCCTGATGACAAGAGACGCAAGTCATTACAAACCTTCGATATTTTAACGGCCATACGTTTTAAAGCCGATGAGTAGATGACATACGAACCCGTATCGGGCGTCGCTTCAACTAAATCCGATGCCAATACAATGGGGAAACCTGTAATTTCCCGTAAATGCTTAACACAAGCCTCTGAATAACCTTCTACGGAATTAATACCTGTTCCAATAGCTGTAGCGCCCATATTTACCTCCAGAAACAGATTAGCATTTTGTGTTAGCCGCTCAATTTCCTCTGTCAGGGTCATGGCATAAGCACAAAACTCCTGCCCCAATGTCATAGGTACTGCATCTTGCAACTGTGTACGCCCCATCTTTATTACATCGGCAAATTCATTACCTTTCTCTTTGAAAGCATTCACCAAAAGCTGTAAGTGATCAATAAGCACATAATTTTTCCTAATCAAAGCAAGCTTAATGGCCGTAGGATAAGCATCGTTGGTTGACTGCGACAGATTGACAATATCGTTGGGTGAGCAAAACTCATATTGTCCTTTCTCGTGGCCCATGAGTTCTAATGCCCTGTTGGCAATTACTTCATTGGCATTCATATTGGTACTGGTTCCGGCTCCTCCTTGTATCATATCAATGGGGAACTCTTTATCAAAGCGTCCTTCCATCATCTCTTTACAAGCCTGCACAACTGCATTCTTTATCTTGTCATTGACCAGCCCCAACTCATGGTTGGCCTTTATGGCACCCATTTTAACGGCACCCAGCGCCCATATAAAATGACGATAATGGCTCAGGCGAGCGCTTGATATATTAAAATTTTCGACGGCACGTTGTGTTTGCACTCCATAGTATGCATCAACGGGTACTTGCAATTCTCCCAGCAAATCGCTTTCAATACGTGTTGCCATAATGTGTGGTTTTTTAAATGTTTGTCATACAAATATTATTGTTTTTTTCGAAATAGAATGCTGTCATTGGTCACTTTGCAAAGGCAGGCGTAAAGCAGATGCAGGCAGTTTAAAAGCCATCCTAATGCTTTTTCTTTAAACTGCTATAACGCATTTATGGTAGAAGCACAAAAATGATGTTTTACACCCTTTAAGTTTCAAACTGTAAGTTGAGGAGAATACCTGTATTGATATAATTTAGAATGTATATAGATTAAGCTCCTTATTATGTCCAGGTCTATTGGTGATATAAATCGAAAAAAGGAGCCCGTTAAGGCTCCTTTTAAATATGATTACTCGTGAATTTGTTTACTTACTAATCCACATTTTTGTTGACACAAAGTTATCACCATCGTTGCCGAATGCAGCTTGACGCTCCATGGCTGCGTTGATGTGCGCTGTATTGTTCATACGCTCTCTGTCTGGGTAATCCAAACGACGCGGACGAACACCACCAGTTATACCACCATTATGGAATGGGGTTGAGAAGAATGCATCTGGTGTTTGCTCCACACCTGGCTGTGCATCCTTAATGTTTTCCCAGGTATATGCTGGTAAATCAATATCCTTTGAATATGGAATGCCTACTGGAGTTACAGAAACCAGTGACCGGTTCCATAAAGCAAAAGCTTCGTAACCATTGAGGAAAAGCGACTTCCAACGCTCCAAGTGAATTGTTTCAGCCGTTGCCGCCCCTAAATTAGCAATATAAGCAGCTGCCATATCCTCATAAGTGCTTGCATCACCAGTCGTTTCCTTATACATTTCCATGTAAGTAGCAGGTGAAGCACTCTCCTTATAAAGGGCTGGGTACTTGCTCATGTTTAACTCAACAGCTTTTGTCAGGTTAGTAGTAGCATCACCAGGAACACTCCATCCCTTGGCAGCAGCCTCAGCAAGAATGAAATAGGTTTCGTCACCACTAAAGATTACGGTTGGTGCTGTGCGCGAACCTACTGTTTCGGGATTTACAGCACACAGTGTACGGTATTGAGCATAATCAGCATCATACTTATATATATACAGTACTTCTTTCTTATCATTTCTCACTGTATCGTTAACACCAAGGCGAGCAGCATTAACGAACCAGTCAGCATTAACTTCTACTCCTTCAACTTTCATCAGACCTCTTACAGCAGCAGCAGACTCAGCTCCACCTCTCTCTGGATTAAATACCACTGGTTTCCACGCTTCGCCAGGACGGGCAGCTTCTTCAAAAGGATTGAAGTATGTTTGGCCAGTCCATGCTCTGAACTCACCACCCTGACTGATGATTTGACAAGCTGTATAGAATAAACGAGGGTCTTTGTTCTGCTGAGCCATACGCAGGTATTCTTCACCAAGGAAAGCATAGGCGAAACCACCCGCTTTACCATTAATAGCCGAACCAGCGCCATTCTCGTGAATTCCCCACGCACCACCAACTGTGCTATGCTTTAATAAGGCTGCCGATGTTTTAATGTCAACTTCAGTAATGTAACCAGCCGCATTAGCCGCAGCTTCCTCTACAACACCCTGAGCCCAAGCTGCATCAGCAGTAGACGCACGCATACCTATTCTAAGTAACAATGAGTTAGCCAAACGTGCCCAAGCCTCGCGCTGTTCATCAATTGACAGGTGCCCATATACCAAATCATACTTAGAGCCAAATGGAGCGTTCTCACTGCTTAGCAGGATATCTCTGGCGGCTCGTAACTTAGCAACCATGCCTTTGTATACATCTTCCTGCGAATTATACGCGGGGTAGAAAAGCAATTCGTTGAAACCTAAGCCAGCTTCTGAGTAAGGAATGTCCCCGTATAAGTCCGTCAAACGCTGGAAAGAGAGTTCCAACATAATGTCAGACTGTGCCAGTTTGACATCGTTCGAACCATTTTCATCCTTTTCCATTAATTTACGTTGCATATCGCGACCGTCTTTAATGGTGTTGGTGAATAACACTGACCATTTGGCCTCTGAAAAGCCATCTGACAGTCCGAAGCCCTGTCCTGTTGTATAACCACATTGAGTAACCCCAGCAATTGGACCAGTCATGATTAAGTTCCCACGCCACTCTTCATGTCCGTTACCGGCATACAATAACTGTACTTTTCCAAACTGAAATCCAGCGTCCAAATCTTCAACCCGGTTCGGGTTGTCATTAATTTTTTCAAACTCATCGGTACAGGCACTAAACATGGTTAGCACTGCAGCGAATAATAATATACTTAGCTTTTTCATTCTGATTAAAATTTCACGTTAACATTGAAACCAAAGCTTGCTGGTAAAGCCATGTTACCATATTCAATACCCTGACCTCCGTTACTGATTGAGTAAGTGGATTGAGGATCAATATTGTCAGTAGAACGGTAAAGGTATCCTAAGTTTTTACCGAACAAACCTACCGATGCGCTCTTGAAGTACTTAGAGTCTGTAAACAACTGACTTGGCAAACGGTATGACAGACTTAATTCGCGTAACGACACAAAAGAAGCATCATATACAAATAGCTCATCAATTGATGCTAAGGCACCGTAAACATCCTCAGGACGAGCTGTTGTTGTCTGACCTTCTAATTCAGCCGAGCTCCATGCTTGTCCTGCAACGTATTCGCTTCTTCCAAGTGTATTTTCGTGTTTACCCATTGCGTAAGCTGAGGCTTCAGTAGCTGAATAAACTTCACCACCAAACTTAGAATCGAACAGTACGTTTAATGTAAATTGCTTGTAAGTTAAAGTATTGCTCCAACCTAACATTACCGGATGGTAAGCACCACCTAATTTTGTAAACTCGTTAGAAGCCTGTGGCAAACCATTTTTACCGATTACTATCTTACCATTCTCATCACGAACAAAAGTACGCCCCATGATGGCACCATATTCCTCACCCACAGCTGCAATCACATTTACACCAGCTCCACTCATTAGGTTCAACTGAGTTACATCGTCAGCCAATTCGGTTACTTCGTTGATGTTATATGCGAAGTTAAGTGAGGTATTCCATGAGAAATTGGCACTACGGTATGGATTAGCATACAATACAGCTTCCCATCCCCTGTTTTCGATAGAACCTGAGTTAACAATTGCCTCGTTGTAACCTGAAGCATTAGATACATCGATTGGCATAATCTGATCATCAGCTACTGAATTGTAATAAGTTACATCTAAGCCTAAACGGTTATTCAAAAATTTAATATCGGCACCAATCTCATAAGAAGTCATAATAGATGGCTTCAAGGTAGCGTTAGGAATCGTAGCTCCGTCAATACCTGCCACAATATTGTTTCCCCCACCCCATGTTGGATGTGCATTATCATCTGGCTTGTATTGTAACACTAATTGATAAGGATCGGTATCAGAACCTACCTGAGCCCATGAACCACGTACTTTTGCAAAGGTGATCCAGCTTGGCATCTCCACCATTTCAGATACAATCACAGAAGTACTTACAGATGGGTAGAAGTACGAGTTGTTATCAGAAGGTAGTGTTGACGACCAGTCATTACGTGCAGATAAATCAAAATACAACATGCTGCCATAACGGAACTGAGCAGTACTGTAAACAGAATTGATGCGTTTACGGCTATAATCAACAACCTGAGTATTATCGTTACCAAATCCAGGACGTTGTAAATCAGGTAAAGTAAAACCAACAGAGTAAATGCTTAACCCTTCATACTCACGATCCATACGCGAAGCACCAGCATTAACGGTTAAACCAAGTTTATCGGTAAAGTTACGATCATAGTTCAAAAGAAAATCGTAGTTCGACTCCACTTCGTCAGCCTTCATCATACTACCACGACCATCAGTGTAATAAGGTGTTCCAATTGGGTAAACCGACTCGTTAGCAAAGAAAGTCATGTCGCTACCGGCCCTCACCTGAGCGTTTAAGTGGTCTGTAATATTCAGTTTGGCATTCACCAATGACATTACGCGCTTCTTACGATATTGGTGATCAATCTCGTTGGTTGTCCAATAAATATTGCTGTTACCATTAACTCCTAATCCAATTGGCAAACCTGTCACAGGATCTTTATAGTTCCTTAAATCATCAAGCGACACGTTATTAGGCACACCTAACAACTGAGAAGTTGGGTTAAATGGTGTGGCACCCATCATCGCATTCTCAGACTCTTCATCGGTATAAGAAATCTTAGCGTTGATTTCTAAACGGTCGTTAAATGCTTTTGTACCACCAGATACATTAAATGTATTACGGTCGTATGAAGTTCCGGGAACTAAACCATTGTTAGTTGTATTAGAATAAGATAAACGAAGATTCGCTTTCTCTGTATTGTGATTAACAGCTACAGAGTTCGTCCACGTCATACCTGTATCAAAAAATTCGCGTTCATTATCATAAAACTTGTAATCCTTTTGCTGCCCGTTATAATTCACATACGAATTTGTATCACTGTACTTAGCACCCCACATGCTTGTTTGTTCTCTACCTGCATCGATAGTCTGAGGTGCATTCCCTTTGGTACCCTGACCATAAACCTCTTGCCAATTAGAATAAATACGGGCTTTATCGAAAGTAATGTTCGAGTTAAAATCAACAGTAGTACCCTGCTCACCTTTACCTGACTTAGTAGTTACCAGTACTACACCATTGATAGCGCGTGAACCATACAAAGCCGTTGCAGCAGGACCTTTTAGTACTGAGATATTTTCAATATCATCAGCCGAAATACCTGACAAACCGTTTCCTGAGTCAACACCTCCGTTATCCGCGTCATCAGCGTTAGAGAACTGAGTGTTTGAGATAGGCACACCGTCCACCACGTATAAAGGCTCATTAGAACCTGAAAGCACAGCAGCACCACGAATCAGTACAGATGATGAACCACCCGCACCCTGCGATGAAGTATTAATCTGAACACCAGCCATACGACCAGAAAGTGCACCCATTGGGTTAGCATCTTTCATTGTTTCAAACGCTTCTTCACCTACTTCAACAGCCGAGTATCCCAAAGCTTTCTTTTCACGCTTAATACCAAGGGCAGTAACAACCACTTCGTCCACATTCATTACATCTTCCTGCATTGTCACGTCATAAGAGGCATCTGGTGCAACGGTAATTTCCTGACTGGCAAAACCAATAAAAGAATACACAATTACACTATTTGCTGGTACTTCTAAGGTAAATTGTCCATCCAGGTTGGTAATGGTACCGGTTGTGGTTCCTTTAACAGACACATTTACACCTGGTATGCCCATACCAAACTGATCAACAACAGTACCTGATACAGTTACATCACCCTGCTGTACAGCACTCTCATGAGCTGCATCAGCAACAATCACTACCTGATTACCATACAGTTTAAATGTGGCATTTTGAAGCACATCGTTCAGTACCGCTTCAACACTCTGGTTATTGGCCGCTACCGAAACAGTTTGCTGCACATCCACCTGCTCTTCGTTATAAACGAAAACCATTTTACTCTGTGCCTCAATTTCATTAAGACATTCGCGAAGCGTAACCTCGCGTAACTGAAGATTAACCTTTTGCTCTTTCAAACGGATTGCTGCTGACAGCGAATTGGAGCCAAAAATTGTAATTAAACAAGCAATGATGCTTAGCTTAATCAAATTTTTTACCCGAACCGGAAAGAAGGATTTTAATTTCCCAGTGAAATTCATAAATTTGATTGTTTAATTAAATGATTAAAAATTATTCGAAAGGGTGTGTTTTTGACCGAGCGCACCCTTTACTTTATTCTGGTCTATATAATTCTATTCTACTTCCATTTATTTTACATTCAACCCCTACTAAATCACACAAAGCATTTATAACATTCTCTGGTTCTTCTTCCAAAAGAAGCTTACCACTAAGAATATCTGATTCACTAAGCAACTGCTTATCAAAGACTATCTGGTAATTATAATAACACTCTACCTGCCTAATCAATTGGCTGAATGTAGCGTGATTAAGTGTCAGATAACCATCTTTCCAGCTTGTATACAATGCAGGATCAACACTGAATGTACTCATTCTGTTAAGTCCCTTATTCAAGCTTGCCTTTTGCCCAGGCTCAAGCACCACTTTCTGAGCGCTGTTATTATGTTCTATTTGAAGAGAGCCATTAACCAGAACAGCTTCCCCATTTTGCTCACCATCATAAGCATTAATATTAAAAGCAGTACCCAACACAGTATAAGTCATATCATTAGTCAATACTCGAAAGGCCTTACTGGGATTATGTGCCACTTCAAAGTATCCTTCACCTACCAGCATCACTTCCCGCTTATCACTATTTCTAAAATGGTTGGGGAAAATAAGTTGACTCCCTGCGTTTAACCATACCTGCGTTCCATCAGCCAACAATATTTTGGCCGTTTTACCATAAGGAACTTTCAGGGTATTAATGAAAACAGAGTTGCCATTCGGCACTTCATCCACTACTTTATCTTCAACACTCAACTGTTGTCCATTGTGTATCAGCTCAATACTAGCATGGCTTACCGTCGTTTCCATAGTATCCCCACGAGTAGTTGTGATGGTAGTATTCGTTAGCAAATCTTCCTGCTCCATCACAAAAGCAAATAAGTCATTTTCAACAGGTGCCGACGGAATAAGTATATATAGAGTTACTAAAAGCAATATGGAAGCAGCTGATGACAGGAAAATAAGCTTGCGATGACTCTTTTTTTCGTATTGAAAATTAACACCATAACGATCGACAAAACAATTCCATTCATCACCCGCCTCGTGCTCAAGTTCATGCTGGCGGGACAAGCTCTTAAAAATCAACTCGTTCATTTCTGACTGCTTAAGCCATTGACTTAAAGTCAGCATGTGCTGAGCATTAGCAGTACCCGCTAAATAACGCTTTATTAAACTCCTTATATTTTCGCTAACAATCTTCATCCTCTACTACTAATACATGCAAAAGAGCATACCCCCACAAAAAAAATTGATCTTTTTTAATACTAAAAAACAAAAAGTAGTAAAACGAATCCTACTACATGCCGCAACCTAATGCGTAACATTTTATTGGCCAATGTTATATGGCGCTCTACTCCTTTGGTTGTTATATCAAGATGCTCGGCTATTTCGGCGTGGGACTGTCCTTCAATCTTTGCCAAACGAAATACCTCCTTGCGTTTTCCCGGCATTTCATCAATGGCCTTTTTTATTTCATCAATAACATAAAGATCCTGATCCCCAGCTGCTGGCAAATCAAAATCTACTTTATATACATGCTCGATATCCTCACAGTGCTTGGCAAAATCAACAAAGCGAGCATGAACTTCATCTTTCTTCAATACATTTAAACAGGCATTGCGTACTGATCGGAATAACAATCCTTTAAGCGATTGATCACAGTCTATTTCGCTTCTATTGGACCACAATTTAAAAAAAGCCTCCTGAACAATGTCTTCGGCCTCATCGCGCCGAGCCACAAACAGGTTCGCGTAATTTAATAAGCGCTTAAAGTGAGCCATATAGAATTTCTGAAATGCTTTCAGATTCCCTGCTTGTATTTTTTTTGCCGTCTCTTTTCCCCGGATCATAATACACCCTTTAAAAGCATGAATTTAAATAGCTGTTATTTTTACGTTACGAATATAGTCTTCCACCCATCGAAAGGACTCCACAAATGTTCATACTATAAATTACCATCCCATTAAAACACTAAAACCCTCTCCGCCTGATCCTTAAGAGACCTGGCTAAATGAGCATTGTACATTCAATAAGCGCATAAGGAGATGCTTTTAAAGAATTTTAACCCCCCTGAGTAGCTCTTAAAAAGTTAAAAAGTGCAACTTCTTGTGAAGAAGACAGCACAATTTCATTTATTCATCATCAATTATTAGGAGCTTCATAAAGTATTACAAGCCACTGATCAAAAATACATTCGGATCAAATGCAATATAATCAGTTAGATAATCGGCAGACCGAATTACATAAAAAGGCGGCTTAACTATTCAACATTTTAAAACTATCTTTGCAAAAAAAAGAGCCTATGACAACTCGTAAAGTACGCGTGCGCTTTGCGCCAAGTCCTACCGGACCCCTTCATATTGGTGGTGTTCGTACCGCCTTGTTTAATTATTTATTTGCCAAAAAACATGGTGGCGATTTTATTCTTCGTATCGAAGACACCGATTCAACCCGTTTTGTTGAAGGAGCCGAAGAGTATATCAATGAAAGCATGGAATGGTTAGGTATGACCATTGATGAAGGTGTAAAGCAAGGAGGTGACTACGGTCCGTACAAACAAAGCGAGCGTCGAGCCATTTATAAAAAGTATGCCGACCAGCTGATCGAAACAGGCTGGGGCTACTACGCCTTTGATACGGCTGAAGAACTGGATGCCCTGCGTGCCAAAGCCGAGGCTGAGAAAAAAACCTTTGCTTACGATATGCACACGCGTCAGCACCTCAAGAACTCCCTGTCTTTATCGGCAGAAGAGGTGAAACAGCGTATGGAGGCCGGTGAGCCATGGGTGATCCGTTTTAAGATGCCGGAAGATACTACGGTTAAAACCAACGACATGGTAAGGGGCGCAGTTACCTTTAACACCAATACCCTGGACGATAAAGTACTTTATAAAAGTGCCGATCAACTGCCTACCTATCACCTTGCCAATATAGTGGATGACCATTTAATGGAAATTACACACGTAATACGAGGTGAGGAATGGCTACCCTCGGTACCCTTGCACATTATGCTATATCGCGCACTAGGATGGGAAGAAAGCATGCCACTATTTGCCCACTTACCGCTCATTCTTAAACCGACAGGCAAAGGTAAATTATCGAAACGCGATGGTGATAAAGGAGGCTTCCCGGTATTTCCCCTTAACTGGCAGCTGGAGGATGGCATTGCAGCCGGCTACCGCGAGAGTGGTTACTTTCCCGAAGCTGTTATTAACTTATTGGCTTTGTTGGGCTGGAACCCGGGCACTGAGCAGGAACTTTTTACAATGGATGAGCTCATTGAACTTTTCGATATCGAACGGGTGAACAAATCGGGTGCCCGCTTTGATCCTGATAAGGCCCGATGGTTTAACCAGCAGCACCTCGTCCGTAAGTCGGATGATGAGCTGGCCACCCTTTATCAATCAGTACTAAAGGAGCACGGACATACACCGGATACCACTTATGTATCGCAAGTAGTTAGTCTGGTTAAAGAACGTGTTAACTTTGTGAGTGAACTATGGGAACAAAGCGCCTTCTTCTTTGAGGCACCCCTAAGCTATGATGCCAAGGTAGTTAAGAAACGCTGGAAAGGCGATGTACCCGCTTTTATGACTTCCCTGACAATGATTTTGGAGGCCCTGGAAAAATGGGATGCTGAAAGCATAAAGGCCTGCATTGCCGAGCATATTGAAGAGAATGGTCTTGGCTTTGGTTTAGTTATGAACGCCTTCCGCCTGGCTTTAGTGGGTGGTGGTTTTGGCCCCGACCTAATGACCATTGCCGAAATGATTGGTAAAGAAGAAACTATTCAGCGTATTAACAATGCCGTTGAAAAGCTGGCTTAAGAAATACCCATTGATATTTCTTTATTTTTTCAACCACAAATTCCTCAATTATTGGGTTCGTATTGCGAAACTATCTGTTTAAATTGGTGGAATTTGTGGTTCTATATTTTAAAATAAATATTAAAATCGAATTCCCTTATAATTACAAAGTAACACTGGTGATTTAGGGAAACAGTAGGATTTTAGGTGCTTTTCTGAAGTTTAAAACTTTGGAAAAGCAAATATTATTTTCTTCCAAAGTCGGCCGGTATCTCACCCCAGTTTTTGGTATCCCACTTCATAATCTTCACTTGTACCTTATTATTTTTCAGCCACTCCTCGGCCCGGTGTACCAGCTCAAACAGCTCTTTTGTACGAGGTGTCTCTGCCAGCTTTGACTTACATGTTTTTTTCGACACCCAGCCCATAGCTATCTTAGAGTCGGTATAAATGGGCAGATTCAGATTATTCTTCTGCAAATAAGAGATACCATGCACCAAGGCAAGAAACTCACCAATATTGTTGGTGCCCAAATCAAATTTTTTATGAAATAGCTGACGACCATCTTTGGTATATACCCCCTGATACTCCATTACCCCGGGATTACCGCTGCAGGCAGCATCCACAGAAATACTATGCTCCACAATATTCTTACGTGAATTGATGGAAGAAACACCGCCTTTGCTACCTTTGGCGGCTCCTGACATGTATTGCTTATAATCACTGCGAAAAGCTCTTTCAGCCTCTTCCTTACTGGCAAAACCCTTATACTTAGCAGCCGGAAATCCTTTTATCTGCGCCTGACAAGCCGGCCAACTGGAGTATATTCCGGGCATAGCCCCTACCCACACCACGTAAAATTTATTTTTCGCCATAAAATACCGTTTCCTACAAAGATAATTCGATTTCCTATAATCAAAGAATATCCATCTCATCAATCAGGTGGCTGGCGCCTGCCATCTTATCCACTACAAAAAGTACATAGCGTATATCAACACAAATACACTTTTGCAGCTCATGCTCAAAGGCCAGGTCGCCTGTCATGGCCTCCCAGTTACCATCAAAGGCAACACCAATTAAATGACCCTTATCATTAATCACCGGACTACCACTGTTACCACCCGTAATATCGTTGTTGGTAATAAAGCATACAGGCATCTGCCCATTGTCCAGCTGATAATTACCATAATCATTGCCATGAAATAACTCTTCCAGCTTAAGGGGCACTCGAAAATCAGGCCTATCATGGTCATCCTTTTCTATAATACCTTCCAGGGTAGTATAATACTTGAACTTCACGCCATCTTTGGGTTCATAATCACCCACGGTACCGTATGACAGCCGAAGCGTGCTGTTGGCATCCGGATAGACACTGCTATATTGACGCTGCTTAAGGTAACCTTTAACAAGCAATCGCTGAGCTTCATCGCGTTGGCGATTAAGACGATCATGTATATCAATCAACTGATAGAAGTGGGATAGTATTTGATATGAAAAGACGATGGCCGGATCGTCAAAAAAAGCTTCACTATCTCCACTCTCCAACAAAGCAATCATATCTTGCTCGCTTGCCAGTGCCGTCTTTTGATATAAGTCATCTACAAAACGCGACGGATTATCCACATTTTTCTTACCCAGTAAACTTTCCAACTTAGGACGCAGACTTTCATGCGTATTATCCAGGTAATACTTTAGCATTGCCTCAAAAACACGTTGATCAAGACGTGCATCGTAACCCTTGTAAAGAGTTTGTAAGGTATCCAGCGCCTCCTTCATATATTTGGCGTATTGTTCAGATTCCCGAACCTTGGTAAGCTCCATAAATAAGCTGCTTACCTCCAGGGCAAAATTAACAATCTCGGCGCCCTGCAACATGGTCTCCTGGGTTACCGTTTCTGCGTGCGTTAATTTATTCCCTAACAGATAGGAGGCTTCTATCAGCGGCAATACTTTTCCATACTTGGCCCGGCGCGTGGTATCAGCCTGCGCCCATTCACTAAATGCCTGCTCCTTGCTCTTCCGGTTTTGGATTACCGTAAGCTTCTCCAGTGCTTCATTTTGACCAATGGCATACTTCCAGTAATTACTCGATTCTGAATATTTAGCGGCATATTGTATGTTCGTAAAGTCAGAAGCAGCCATAGCTTCCTCCCAAATCCTCTGTTTGATACCGCGTACCTCAGCTACCACAGGGTTAATCACATCCTTTACCTCCTTCACTCCATAGGACGATAGAAAACGCTGTGTATGACCCGGGTATCCCAGCGTCATAGTAAAATCTCCTTTTTGATAGCCCTCCAGACTAATCTGGAAATGCTTTTTGGGTGTAAAGGGAACATTTTCGGGCGAGTAGGGTGCCGGTGATCCATCGGGAGCACTGTAAACGCGAAAAAAACAAAAGTCTCCGGTATGGCGGGGCCACATCCAGTTATCGGTATCTCCTCCAAATTTACCAATGGCAGAAGGTGGTGTGCCTACCAGCCTTACATCTTCATAGGTTTGCGTGATAAACAAAATGTAGGAATTCCCATTAAAGAAGGGTTTTACGGTAGCCTCCAACTGTGTGCGCTCGTGTGCTTCCTTTTCAATACAGGCACTGATACTGTCAACCAGTGTTTGACGGGCCTCTCCCTTCAAAGTATCCAACTGTGAAACAATCTGACGGGTAACATCATGTGCCTCCACTAAAAGAGTGGCCGTTTTACCAGGGTTGGGCAGCTCTTCTTCTGGCGAAGCCGCCCAGAAACCATTCTCCAGATAATTATGTTCCACACTACTGTGTTGCTGTATTTCGTTATACCCACAATGATGATTGGTCAGCAACAAGCCCCTATCACTAATAAATTCTCCGGTGCAAGAGCCTTGGTCCAGCGACACCACAGCATCTTTAAGGGAAGGCGCATCATGACTATAAACGGATGCAAAGGGGATATTCAAACCCTTTTGCTGCATCATTTCCAGCTGGGCATCACTAATCAGGTAAGGCAACCACATGCCCTCATCGGCCTTCATAGCAGGCGACAACAGCATCGTACTTAGTATAAAAAAGAGTAAACGCATTGAGTTAGCTATTTATCAAGAATTGCGAAACTACTAGATTATTAAAGGGATTACTATGACCCGGCCGGTATTTAAGCTATTTTAACAAAATATACATCCTCAAACTAAAAGGGCCGTGCCTTAATGCGCTTTGCACAAAGACACGACCCTTAAGCCTTAACAATATTATGACTGGTTATTTAACCAGTGTCATTTCGTCAATTAGGTTAGTAGCACCTGCAAATTTATCAATAATGAACAGCACATAGCGAATATCCACATTGATACACTTTTGCAATTCTGTTTCAAATGCAATATCACCACTCATGGCCTCCCAATTACCATCGAAAGCTAAACCAAACAGGTGACCCTCAGCATTGATAACAGGACTGCCACTGTTACCTCCGGTAATATCGTTGTTAGAGGTGAAACACACAGGCATATAACCTGCTGCATCGGCATACTGTCCGTAATCTTTATTTTTCCACAACTCTTTCAGTTTAGCAGGCACTTCAAACTCAAAGTTATCCGGATCTTCTTTCTCCATAATACCCTCAACCGTTGTGAAATGCTTATACAACACGCCATCGCGTGGCTCGTAATCACCCACCTTACCATATGATAAACGCATGGTAAAGTTAGCATCCGGATAGAAAACTTTCTCGGGCTGCATCTCCATCAAACCGGCAATAAACAAACGATTATTCTTATCGATGGCCACTGCACTTTCGGCTTCCTTATTCTTTATCTCGCGATATTTATCAATGGATGAAACACCACCAATAAAGGCTAAATCTTTCCGCAGTTCCTTCAATGATGGTTTTTCCAGGAAAGCGTTAAAACGAGCCTCGTCCATAAACAGTGATTTGTTATACAGATAATCAGCAAACTTTTGGAAATCACCCTTAAACTTCTTATTGATGGTCGCATAGAATGAAGGATGATATTGGGCATCAATGTCATCATTATACATCTTCAGCAAAGCACCAATTACCTTACGATCGGTTTCCGGGTAGTAATCTTTGAAGAAAGATTCTCCGGCTGCTTTCAGGCTGGCCACCGCCTTATCAATCTTCTCCTGATCTTCTTCCTCCAGTGCCTTCTCCAAGGCTGTAGCACGGTAGGCAAAATACAAGGCCTCGGCACCGCGCAATTGACACTCGGCAAGGAAAGAAGTGGCTTTTACATAATCAGCACGCTCTGCATAAGCCTTCTCAAGATTGCTGAGTACATTACCGTACTTAGCTTTGCGGGCCGCATCAGCCTTTACCCATTGGGCAAACTCGGCTTCCAGCGCACGCTTCTGCCCCAGCACATCAAGCTTCTCCAGACCACGGTTCATACCAATACTGTTTTTCCAATAGTTTGAGCTACGGGCAAATTTTGAGGCATACTGAATATTCACCTTCTCATCGGCACGCATATCGGCCTGCCAGATATCTTGCTTCACACCGCGTGGCTTAATGCGGGCATGGTTAATAATTTCCATACGCTCGGCGATCCCCCACGATGTAAGGTAACGCTCCGTACTACCGGGGAAACCAATAGTCATGGCATAATCATCCATCTGTACACCCTTTAAAGAAACAGGCAGGTGGTGCGCCGGCTTGTAGGGCTTGTTATCCTTTGAATACTCAGCTGGCTTACCATCAGGTCCACAATACACACGGAACATACTGAAGTCGCCGGTGTGACGGGGCCACATCCAGTTATCTGTATCAAATCCAAATTTACCGATTGACGATGGTGGCGCACCCACAAAACGAATATCCTTAAATGTTTCATAGGCAATCAGGAAGAATTGGTTGCCCTCGAAATAATCTTTAACACTAATTTGGTAGTCATTACCTTTCCGAGCCTCTTCCACCAAAGCAGCAGCCACTTCTTTAATTTTAGCCGCACGAGCCTGCTCACTCATATCATCCGTAAGTTCGGCATTGATGTCGGCAGTAACATCGGTCATATATTTGAGGAAGGTAACCTTAAGCCCGGGAGCCGGTAGTTCCTCCTCATGACTCTTAGCCCAAAAACCATCCTTCAGGTAATTGTTCTCCACAGAGCTTAACTCTTGTATCTTACCATATCCACAGTGGTGATTGGTCAATATCAAGCCCTGGTCAGAAATCAACTCACCGGTACAGCCACCACCAAAAATAACAATGGCGTCTTTCAAACTGCTATTGTTGATACTGTAAACTTCCTCGGCAGAAAGTTTAAAGCCCATCTCCTGCATCTTCTCAATGTTCAACTTATTAATCAGTGGCAATAACCACATTCCCTCATCGGCCTTGGCCAACGGGGCAAACCCCATAACGGCTACAAGCAAAATCGCTGCTATTCTTCTCATTCTGTTACTATTTAATTTTTATTGTCAAAATCAAGCCTAATACACTATATACAAACCACTTGTCATTATATATAAACACCTGGTTTCACAACCTTAATCGTTATATTTTCTTACTTCGCTCAAAGATATAATTTTTGATGAAAAGAAATGATGACTCCTAACACCTACATACCATAGAGAAACACAGGGGATATATTTTTGTTGAATATATGACAAAGAGAATTACTAAGCTGACATGCAAATAAAAATCAATGACTAAAAGATACTTTTATCGCACAATACTCTGTTTTAAAAAATTGTAAAATATTATTTAATATATATATTTGTACACGAATGTTTTAATCTAAATCTAATTGAATATGAAAAAAATTGTTGCAATGATTGCCGTGATGGCAATGGTATCCGTGAGCGCATTAGCGCAAACTTTTGGAGTAAAAGCTGGTGTTAATATCGCCAACATTAAGTATTCGGGCAGCGGCATGAACATCTCTCCTGACTCAAAAGTTGGTTTAGCAGTTGGAGCTTTTGCCAAATTCGATATTACCGAGGCTTTTGTAATTCAACCAGAATTGCTCTATTCAGAAAAGGGTGCGAAACTTGATATAAGCGAAGGTGGTGAGAGATATAAGTCAACTATGAAATTAAATTATTTATCAATTCCTGTAATAGCTAAGTATTACGTAGCAGAAGGATTTAGCCTACAAGCAGGCCCACAGTTTGACTTTTTATTATCAGCAAAAGAAGATTGGGATGCGACTATTGGTGGAATGTCTGAATCAGGTGAGGATGATATTAAAGAAGATGTTACAGGTCTTGATTTCGGCCTTGCCTTAGGTCTTGGTTATGAATTTACTTCGGGTCTTGGTATTGATGGCCGTTACATCATTGGTCTTTCTGAACTGGCAGATAATCCGGAAGAAGGGGTTGACACAAAATCAAAAGGGTTTCAATTTACATTGAGCTACTCATTCTAATAAAACAATGAATACTTAAAAACCGGCGCAAGGCCGGTTTTTTTTATTTGAATAAACTCATTTGCTCATCCAGCAGGCGAAAGCTTTTACGGTGGATCGGTGTGATACCATGCGCCTTTATGCCCGCACGATGAGCCTTTGTGGGATAACCTTTATTTTTATCCCAGGCATAATGTGGATATTGCTCATGCATGGCCAGCATAAATTCATCGCGATGTGTTTTGGCCAACACGCTGGCTGCCGCAATGGACAGGTACTTGCCATCACCTTTAACAATGCAAGTGTGCTCAATGCCTTTGTAGGGAATGAAGCGATTGCCATCAATCAGCAAATGCTCAGGCTTTGTAGTAAGCTGATCAACGCTGCGGTGCATCGCCACATACGAAGCCTTGAGGATATTGATCTCATCTATCTCCTGATGATCGACAAAGGAGACCGCCCAAGCCACGGCTTCCTTTTCAATAATAGGGCGCAGCGTCTGTCGTTGTTTTTCCGTTAGTTTTTTTGAATCATCCAGCAGCGCATGACTAAAGTCGGCAGGCAAAATTACGGCCGCAGCCACCACCGGGCCGGCCAAACACCCACGACCGGCTTCGTCGCAACCGGCTTCCATCACATCACTATTTAAAAAAGGCAGTAGATTAGCCATTATAAAATTCCTTACTAATGATACTTCTCAACACTGCTTACTCACTGTAAATAACTTCCAGAACAGTCTGTCCAACAGCTTTCAGCGTATTTTTATTAATATTATCCATGGTGTCGTTGTGCGTATGCCAGTAATCGCCAAAGCCATGGCGCGCATCAGGATTGTATTGGATGATATTAACACAAGGAAAGTTACGCAAGTTGGTCACATAGACATGATCATCGGTAATCCACCCTCCACGATCCTTTTTAAAGTGATAACCATATCCCAGCTGATGCGCCGTATCCCATATATACCTAACCAAGCCGGGATCATAATTCATTGAATGCTGTTCCTGATAAAAATAAGCATCGGGTGCCCCCACCATATCCAACAAGATTCCATAGAGCGCACGATAATCGGGGGTATGGGGATGCTTGCCCCAATACTGCGAACCTAAACACCAGGTATCGTCCTTGGGTGAAAGATTCAGGTGAGCAGGCTGCCCATAGTCTTCGGCATCGAAAAAGATAATATCGATACCCACATTGACGGGTTGCTGCTGCAGCTGACGGGCAATTTCCAACAGCACCCCTACTCCGCTTGCTCCATCGTTGGCGCCGTCAATAGGTTGATTGCGCCTAGCGGCATCCGTATCGTAATCGGCAAAGGGTCTGGTGTCCCAGTGAGCACAAAGAAGCACTCGCCTTTTGGCTCCCGGATTATATTGTCCAATAATATTTTTGGCATGCAACACCGTATTGTCAAAGGCAATTACCTTGGCTTCCTGCACAACCACCTCTGCACCAAAGCGGCGCAACTGCTCACTTAAATAAGCAGCACAAGCAGCATGCTCCTCGGTGTTGGGCACGCGCGGTCCAAAAGCCAGCTGCTCAGCAATATAATGATAGGCCGAATCACTGTTGAAAACCGGTGCTGCTACTTTGGTAGCTTTAGTTGACGCCCCTTGTTTCGTATTATCGCCCTTTAAGAAATCACAGCCCGACAAAAATACTCCGGCCAACAAGCCACAAACTAATAGTGCAGAAGTTAATAGTTGCTTCATATCTTTACTTTATGCTCCATTCGAAGCCATCTTTTGTATCTTTTATTACCACACCCAAGGCCTGTAGCTCATCACGAATCTTATCGGCAGTGCCCCAATCCTTATTGGCCTTTGCATCGTTGCGTAAATTCAATAACAGATCAATCGTATTGGATAAGAGGGCATCGTCTCCACCATGTCCGCTCTCTGTTTCTTCTACCGACAGCCCCAGCACATCCACTACCATGGTATGTATCAACTCTTTCAGGTCTGTCACATCATCGGCTGTTAGGCTCGCCGTACCTGCCACAACACTATTGATGCTCTTAACAAGCTCAAATAAGTGAGCAATCAATATGGGTGTATTCAAATCATCATTCAGCGCTGCATAGCACTTGTTACGCAGCTCATTCACACTAAAAGATGAAGCGGCAGATGCTTCGAGCTTATCAAGCTTGCGGTAGGCCTCCATTAATCGTCCCAGCCCTTTTTCTGATGCCTGCAATGCATCGTTGGAGAAATCCAGCGTACTTCGGTAGTGCGCCTGCAGGATGAAGAAACGCACAGTCATAGGACTATAGGCCTGCTCCAACTTTTCATGATTACCGGTAAATAGCTGCTCCAAGGTAATAAAGTTACCCAACGACTTACCCATCTTTTGACCATCGATAGTAATCATATTATTGTGCATCCAATAACGCGCCGGGGTGTGACCGTGCGCCACTGTGCTTTGCGCTATCTCACATTCATGGTGAGGGAACAAAAGATCCATGCCTCCACCGTGAATATCAAATTCCTTACCCAGATATTTGGCACTCATGGCCGAGCACTCGAGATGCCAACCGGGGAAACCATCGCTAAAACGCGAAGGCCAGCGCATGATATGTTCAGGAGCTGCCTTTTTCCAAAGGGCAAAATCGAAACTGTTTCGTTTCTCAGTCTGCCCATCCAGCTGACGTGTTGTACTCAATAGATCTTCAATATTACGCCCCGAGAGCCTACCATAATGATGACTCGAGTTATATTTCTCAACATCAAAATAAACGGAACCATTGCTTTCATAGGCAAGCCCCTTGGCCAATATATCTTCTACAATCTGCAGTTGCTCAATAATGTGTCCTGAAGCACGCGGTTCAATACTGGGCTTTTCCACATTCAGCAAATCCATGTAATGATGGTAGCGATCGGTATAAAACTGCACTACCTCCATGGGCTCCAGCTCTTCTAGGCGAGCTTTTTTACCAATCTTATCTTCACCGCTGTCGGCATCACTCTCCAGGTGACCCACATCGGTAATGTTACGCACATAGCGTACCTTATAACCACTATGCTTTAAATAACGAAATAATACATCGAAAGTAATGGCCGGACGTGTATGTCCCAAATGCGGATCACCATACACCGTTGGACCACAAACATATAAACCCACATGATGGGGGTTAATGGCTTGAAACTCTTCTTTTTTTCGGCTTAGGGTGTTGTATATAAATAACTTATTCTCCATTGGGTTGAACCATTTTTTAAACAAGCCGCTAAATTACAAAATTCTAACGCTTAATGGCACCCAATTGTGGTTTAAATAGTCCTAAAGCTTATCTTCGGTTTTCACAATGTCACCATTCTGATAATGCACAACTTTGATGAGCTGATGATCCTCATCATAGAACGAGTGCGTGCCAGTAAAAATTTTACCATTCACAAAAAAGCCTTGCTTTTCAGCCTGCCCTTTCAGGTTGTACACTGTGTGCTGCCCGGTACCATTAAACTCCGCTACCGTTCGGTCTACGGCAGCTACCTGCTGTGGGGCGCGCTCATCGGTAAGCACGGTCGTCGTTACCGCCACATTTTCCCGAAACTCGCCATCATCGTACACACGCTCGGTAATCAGGCGTCCTCCGTCATCATATATTCTTAAAGTACCTGTGGCTTTACCCTTTTTCCAAACACCCGAGTATTTTAAGGTTCCATTATCATGATAGTATTTTTGTGCACCACTACGCTGCCCATCCTCATCATAATTCCAATCGTAGGCCAAACTGCCACTTATATTGTAAAAACGGTAGTTGCCCTGCCAATGATCGATGTGCCAGTTGCCCTCTTCCGACAACAAACCATTCTCGTAATAAAACTGAGCAGGACCAATGGCCTTACCTCCCTGATAACTAATCCTATGTTTTACATTACCATTGGGATAATAAGTAATCCATAAACCCTCTTTTTGATTACTCACAAACTTACCTTGCTCCACAATCTTATCACCCTTATCATTAAAAGAAAGCCACAGCCCCTGCTTTCGATTTTGGTGATCAACAACATTAATGGTATCTCCCTGATAAAGCACAAATGATTGCGCACTGACACCAATTGTAAAAAACAGAAATAGATTTATAAAAGCGTATCGCATTCTCATATTTTGGATGTGGTGTAACTTATGTTCTAAATCTTTTATACCGTAATAAGGGCAAAAAGGTTATCATAAAGGCAATACAATTTGAAACCAAATTAATTTTATACCTTTGATTAATTAAAGCGGCAAATTGTGTTCGCACCTGCGAAACTCTTCAAATGCATGCCTAATCAAACCCATCCTAAACAAGAATAAAAAGACAATGGGAAAAAGCAAAAAGAAAAAACACTCACGTAAAAGTGAGCTTCGACAATTAATACAGGGACTATTTTTCAATAACCCCAAACGAACTTATAATTACAAACAGGTATCCACCACCTTGGAGGTAAAAAAGAAGACTGGGCGGCAACAAGTTCAAATCATTCTTAACGAACTTTTTGAATCGGGTTACCTCACAGAAGTTGCGGCCGGCAAATATAAGTTATTAAGCCGCGGTTCCACCCTAACAGGTGTGGTTGACATGACCGCCTCAGGCTCGGCATACGTTGTTCCGGACGAAGAAAACGAAGGTGGCGATATCTTTATCCCCCGCAATAACATGAACCATGCGCTAAATGGCGATCATGTAAAAGTATTTATGCATGCTCGACGACGCAACCGACAGCCCGAAGGAGAAATCGTTGAAATATTGAAACGCCGCCGTGAAACGTTTGTGGGGGTAATGCAAGTTTCGCGTGGACTGGCATTTCTGGTTGTTGACGACCGTGTGATGCCGCATGACATATTTATCCCGGCGAGAGGACTAAAGGGCGCTAAAGATGGACAAAAAGCCGTTGCACGCATTGTGGAGTGGCCCGAACGTGCCAAAAACCCCATTGGCGAAGTAGTTGATGTATTGGGTGATGCCGGCGACAACCAGGCCGAGATGCATGCCATTCTGGCTGAGTTTAACCTGCCCTACCGCTACCCTCAACAGGTAATTGATGAAGCAGAAACCATTGATGCCACTATCTCGCAAGAAGAAATAAAAAAACGCCGCGACTTCAGGCAAGTGACCACCTTCACCATCGACCCAGCCGATGCCAAAGACTTTGATGATGCCCTATCGGTACAAAAACTGGATAACGGCAACTGGGAGGTGGGCGTTCACATTGCCGATGTAACCCATTATGTGGAGCCCAAGACCTTACTTGAACAGGAAGCCTTCGAGCGGGCTACTTCGGTTTATCTGGTAGATCGTGTGGTACCCATGCTACCCGAGCGCCTGAGTAACTTCATCTGCTCACTTCGACCCAATGAAGAAAAACTATGCTTCTCGGCCGTGTTTGAGATGGATGACAAGGCCAATATAATCAACAGTTGGTTTGGCCGAACAGTAATTAATTCCGATCGGCGTTTTACCTACGAGGAGGCGCAAGAAACTATTGAAACAGGAAAGGGTGACCTGTCCGATGAGATACTCACCCTCGACAGGCTGGCCAAAGCTCTGCGTGAAGAACGCTTCAGAGCAGGATCGGTTGGATTTGAGCGGGTTGAAGTTCGATTTAATATTGATGACAAGGGTAAGCCCATCAGTGTATTCTTTAAAGAATCGAAAGATGCCAATAAGCTGATAGAAGAATTTATGCTCCTGGCCAATAAACACGTGGCTCAACTCATTGGCAATAAAGAAATGGACAAGGGGCGCCGCGGAAAAGCAAAAACCTTTGTTTACCGTGTGCACGACGTGCCTAATCCCGACAAATTTGAAAATTTTGCATCCTTTGTGCGACGCTTTGGCTACGAAGCCCTACCCAAAGGTACAGAGTCGGTGAGTGCCTCGCTAAACAGGCTACTGGACGAAGTAAAAGGCAAGGGGGAGCAAAACATGATTGAGACCCTGGCCATCCGCACCATGGCCAAAGCCATTTATACCACACACAATATCGGCCACTACGGACTTGGATTTAAGCACTATACCCATTTTACATCACCCATCCGTCGCTACCCTGATATGATGGTGCACCGCCTGCTACAGCGCTACCTGGATGGCGGTCGATCGGTAAATGAAGATGACTATGAAGATATGTGTGAGCACAGCTCGGATATGGAACAACGGGCTGCCGACGCTGAAAGAGCATCCATCAAATACAAGCAGGTGGAGTTTATGAAAGACCACATTGGACAGGAGTTTACGGGGGTTATCTCGGGCGTTACGGAGTGGGGGCTCTACGTTGAAATCATTGAAAATAAATGCGAAGGAATGATACCCATTCGCGATTTAGACGATGATTTTTATGTATTTGACGAAGAAAATTACTGCATTGTTGGCCGCCAATACAACCGCAAATATCAGTTGGGCGATCAATTAGATATTGTAATTGCCAATGCTAATCTGGAGAAAAAACAACTGGATTTTGCTCTGGCTGAAAAACAAAGCGATTCGACTAATTAATTCGACAATCTGTAAGTAGTATATAGTCAAGTAGGTGACGAATTGTTTTTTAGAACCTATTATTAAAATGGTTTTGATTCCGCAAAAAGTATTTTTAATTTTGCGGAATAACCACAAAATAAAAAAATCGGGATGACAGTAGGTGTAGGGTACCCTTCGGAAACCAACAGCGATGGCATGCGTGTTGCTATCATTGAATCGGCAAGAGAGTTATTTGCCAAGTTCGGTTACAAGAAAACAACCATGGAAGATATAGCGAATGCTTTGCGCAAAGGCAAGAGTTCGTTGTACTACTACTTTAAAAATAAAGAGGAAATTTTCCAGGCGGTAATTGAGCTGGAAAAAGAAATGCTGTTTAATCAGCTGAATCAAGTCGTAGCCTCCGATCTACCGGCCAAAGATAAGATGAAAGAATATGTGGTAACCCGCATGAAAACTATCCATCAGCTTGAGAATTACATGAAGGTACTGAAGGATGACACACCGGGTGCCTATAATTTCTTCGACAAATTAAGAGGGAAAGGAGAAGCAGAGGAAACACAGCTGCTCACCCGCATCATTGAAGAAGGACAGATGGATGACAGCTTTTTGGTGAAAAACGTTCAGATGGCTGCCGTAGCCATTGCCATCGCCCTCAAGGGTCTGGAAGGCCCACTTTTTAAGGCCATGGATCACTTTGACGATTTCATGGTGCAGATCGATAATATTTTGAACATCTTATTTTTTGGCATCGTTAAACGATAAACATCAAAAACATTAACCACCACACAAGATTACCACGCTATGCCAATTAAAATACCCGATGCACTGCCGGCACGCCATGTACTGGAGAGTGAAAACGTATTTGTCATCGGCGAAACAAGGGCCTTACATCAGGACATAAGACCACTTAAAATACTGATACTAAATTTAATGCCCCTTAAAATAGCCACAGAGACACATCTACTAAGGGCGCTGTCCAACAGCCCCTTACAGGTAGAGGTGGATTTCCTGATGACCTCCAGCCATGTATCGAAAAACACGCCGCGCGAACACCTTTATGCATTTTATAAGGTATTTGACGAAGTGCGCAGCAATAAGTACGATGGCATGATCATCACCGGTGCGCCCGTCGAGCTTATGAACTTTGAAGACGTTAACTACTGGCCTGAACTGACTGAGATTATGGACTGGAGTACACAAAATGTAACCAATACTTTCCATATTTGCTGGGGTGCACAGGCCGGTTTATACCATCACTACGGAATTAAAAAATATGAACTGAGTAAAAAGTTATTCGGCGTTTTTAAACACACGGTTGAAAAACCGCAAGAACCCCTGATGCGCGGCTTCAATGACGTTTTTCATGCCCCCCACTCGCGTTATACAAAAGTAGGTGAAGAAGAAGTTAATCAGCATCCGGGGCTGGAAGTTTTGTCGCACTCTGACGAGGCGGGGGTTTACATTATTCAGTCGATAGACCGACGGCAGGTATTTGTTACCGGCCACTCAGAATATGATGCCTTAACATTAAAGGAGGAATATGAGCGTGATCTGGCAAAGGGCTTAAACACTGCCCTCCCGGTCAACTATTTTCCCGACGATAACGCGGCTAATGCGCCCCAGGTACTCTGGCGAAGTCATGCCAGCCTACTTTACTCCAACTGGTTAAACTATTATGTGTATCAGGCCACCCCTTTCCGGCTTGATTAAATTGAGGAATAATGAAAGAGCTTTTTGCAACTGATTTGGACGGCACCATACTCGCCCGTCAGGCCGACTTTAACACAGCCGATGTGCAGGCGTTAATACAGATGGGCGAACGCGGCATGATTCGTATAGTGGCGACCGGACGCACCCTATGCTCTGCCCTGAATGTATTACCTCACGACTTCCCCATCGACTACCTGGTATTCTCTTCGGGAGCCGGCATCTACTGTTGGAAAGAAAAAAAACTGCTCCTAACCAGACACCTGGGCTATGAGAAAACATGCGCGGTGGTGAAAGTATTTCAAAAACATCATATTGAATACACCCTGCACCATCCCATACCGGATAACCACCTGTTCTTTCATCCGGAAGGTAATGACCCGCATCCTGACTTTGAGCGCTATCTGGAATTTAACCAACCGCATGCTGAGCTAATCAACGGAAGCGTGCCCCTGCTCGACTATACACAAACACTGGCTTTTATTCCCAATATGAATACTTTCAACACCATTGCTAAAGAACTGAAAGACGTTAAAGTAGTAAGAGCCACCTCACCCATTGACAACACTAGTATTTGGATGGAGTGTTTCCATAAGGATGTGTCGAAAGCCAGCGGAATAATGGAAGTATGCTATATTGAAGACATCGACAAACATAACGTCACCGTGGTGGGCAACGACTACAACGATCTGGATATGCTCAATGCCTTTGACAATTCCTTTGTTGTTAGCAATGCCCCTGATGAGTTAAAGGCACAATACGATTGCCTGGTGAACGTATGGGAAGCTCCCCTTGCCCATTGGCAGAATCGATTTACTATTTAATCTCGGCCGATAAGGGATATCGGGTATTGACAGCATCTACAAATACAGCCTTCACAGAACCAATCAGAATTTTGGCTTCCACAACAATGGGAATACGGTTGGCATCGTCGGTTACCCAAACCGTCATGTCTTCACCACTTTTAAAAATGGTACCCTCAACCAACAAGGGTGAAAACTTAAGGCAACGAAAACGACGGCCGTCGCGGTTTTTGATAGTTTCCTTACCAAGATAGCGGATATAGATATCATGAATTTCACCATCCACCACCATGCTAATGGGTATTTTCTCATTCTCACGGTATTGTTCGTAGTCTATATTGCGGGCTTTGTACACCATGGTTAACAAATCGAAGGAGCAATCTTTCCACAGCAAGGTGGTATCTCTTTGGGGCTCCTTTTCCTTTTGTATGCTAGCGACTATGCTACGCTGCTCACGATTAAAGCGATATAAATAATTGGCATGATAGCTTCCCTCATTGGTCACCCGCTTAAACTCATAGGGCTCCAGGTGCAAAGTATCCACCTTGGTTTCAAAAGTATCCCTTACCTTAAACAAAAAATCGTAGGATTTATAAGTGGCTCCGTGTGCTTTCAAATGGTAGGCCGGAGAGGTATCCACCGTAGTGGGCTCCACCTCAAAAGACACCTGACCGGCATTAATCCAGATAAACCCCCAATTATAATAAGCATGGTAACGCACAAGCTCACCCGCTTTAAAGGCTGTATTTGTATCCTTACACTGCGCACCAACATGCATGGTAAGTACCATTAGAAGAACTGCCGTAATCAACTTCTGCATAAACTATTATTTAGGCTGCCTTCTAATCAAAAACAATGCCTTTTTCTGAAAACTCCAACTTTTCACCACTATCAGCATCTCCCTAAGCGATGAACTTTGTATAATTAAATCACTAGTTATTTATTCACCTTCCCTATTTTGGTCTCTATCGAGGCAATTTTACCTGCCATGCGCTGTCCTTTATCTTTTTGCGCATCAATAGTGATTGAACAATAAATACGATTGGAAACAGGCGCTAGTATATCATAGCTTTCCTGCACCACCTTTAGTGCCTCGGCCATAGTATCTGCCTCAATGGTAGTACCCATGGGATTTAGCTTATAATTAAGACCACTGTCTTTAATATGAGCGATAACCTGGCTCACATATTCACTCACGCTGTCGCCCTTATCGGTGGGAAACATGGCAAAATTAAGTAGTACTGACATTACTCTTCTTTTTTCTTAGGTTTGCGAAACTGTTTCGAGAACTGATCGACGTTAAACGATGTTGGATCCCAAGTCTTATAGTCTTCCTCCCAGTTTTTTCTAATCTTCAAGCGCCGTGGGAAATACATCATCGCCTCTGGCTGTATTCGTTCATAGTAATCACCGCTATCCCACCTTCCATTTTTATTTTTATCCACTACGATACGCAGCATGTACTCACCAGGATTAATATAACGAAAGCCAATCTTACCACTTTCGTTGGGTATGTAAGTCTGCTGCACAACAGCCTCCTTTCGATTCAATAGCTGCACTAACCAGTCGTCCTGTGCATTTAGTATCTGAATTCGTATCAATCCATAGCTATCCAGTGATTTCACCGAAAACTGCAGGTTAATGGAATCATTGTTCAGCCCATAAATATCGTAGATAGCTGCCGAATCGATAATCATCTCATACTTAACACCCGGCTCCCACTCATTTCTGATGGTGTAATCAAGAATGGAACGCTCGTCATGAATCAGTTCAAAATCTTCCTGCTCAGGAATGGTGTCCTTGTGATTAAACAGGGTAATAGCTTGCGTATTGAAACTTGTTGCTGGCGCTGGCAACGAAAAATGATACTCCCCAAACACTTCCAGCTTACTCTTTACATTGCGCAGTTGAATAGTAGGAACCGGCTCAGGTGCGTCATCCTTTTTTCGCTTCTTCTTTTTGGTATCTTTTACTTCAAAGAAATACATGGCAATGGTATCCGTCTTTGTATAAAGCTGATCCAACGAATCACACATTGAATAGCTTAAAGACACGGACAATGAGTCCTGATTGTAAAAGCTGCTATCGGCCACCCAAAAAGTAACGGTATCATTATTAAGCGACCGGTCCATAATAAACACATCCTGCTTCTCCTCGTGTCCGGTCAGTGCCAGGCGAGCATCATCCTCAAGCGGACGGTTAAAGTAGTAGGTCAGCTTTGCCCGCTCTTTGCGCTCTTCGCTCAGCAGGTACTGTTCCTTATAGTCGTGCTGAAACTTAAACAGCAGAAGACTATCCGGCGTGTAAACCAGTTTTTCGTAATAGTGTACTGAATCTGTTTCCAGTGAATCAACACGGATCGTATCGGCGAACTGTCGATACTCAAAGCCGGGCTCTACAATTATTTCAGACCAGGCCATTGATTCACCGGGCTGATCAAACTTATGATTCCTATTGGCATCATCCAGGGCATAGATACGATATCTACCGGGGCTCACATTGCGAATATTAAAGCGCCCCTGCGCGTTCGTTTTGGCCATTCGGATAGGCACTAACTTCTGAATAGCAGTATCGTTCAGGTTATTGTGCAGATATACCAGCACGCCTTCCGAGGGTGACAAGTCATCGGCATCATATAAATTACCAGACACCTGAAGCGAATCGATGTATTCGCCTGTTGAAAAAGAAAAAGCATAGTTTTCAAGCACATTCCCTTCGTTATTATCCACAATGGCATCGGCAAAATCAAGCGTGTAAGTAGTATTGGGCTGAAGATCCTCTTCAAAAGTCACCTCCAGTTTATTACCCCTTGCTTCCACAATAGGCTGCTCATTAACCGGTGGCGACACAATAAATTTGCTCCGGTAATCCTTCAGCTGAATCAGCTCATCAAACTCTATGTAAATGGTTTTCTTTTTGTAATTAAGTGCATTGGCGCTAGGTATGGACTTAACTACACGCGGGGGTGTTTCATCCTTTTCGCCCCCGGTAGGCATACCTACATTGGCGCAATACCAAAAAAGTTGCGATATGGCAATAAGCACTACGAGCTGAAATATCTTTTGCTTCAAAACAGAGATTTTAAAATTCTTCACAAATTTATAAAGATTATGCATTATCACGACAATAAAAAACCCCACAGACTATTCCTATGCCAAATAGCTAGCCAACAAGGCCAATAACGCACATTGCAGAGCCGTTAAAAAATAATAACTTTGCGCATTGACTTTTTAGAAGACGCTTGATTATGGATAATAACACGGGAAAGCCTACATCGAACAAATTAATTTACATCATTGGTGGTATCGCTCTGGCGATCATTGCCATTTTGTTGTTCTTATTTCTCTCTAACAGGCAAGAGTACAAGGCAGTGGTTGAGGAAATGACGGAAGAAAAACTATTGCTAACCGAAGAGTTTCAGTCATTGGCAACTGACTATGATTCCTTGCACAGCAACAACGACACCCTTAACCTGATGCTTGAACAGGAACGTGAAAAAATTACACACCTCATCGAAGAGATAAAAACCATCAAGGCCACTAATGCCCATAAAATAAGGGAATATAAGAAAGAACTATCAACACTGCGTGGCGTGATGAAAAACTTTGTGGTGCAGATTGATTCGCTCAACCGACGCAACGAGGAGCTGGTACAGGAAAACATCCAGTACCGTAAGGAACATCAAAAAATAACAGAGTCCTACAAAGAACTGGAACAGAAGAAAAAGAAGTTGGATAAAAAGGTTGAAATTGCCTCGCAACTTGAAACACGAAATATTGAAGTAAGCGGACTCAATGCCAGGGGCAATGACACCAAAAAAGCCCGCAACGTTTCTAAAATTCGCGTTTGCTGCACCGTAGAAAAAAACATAACAGCACAGGTGGGCATGAAAAGCATCTACATACGCATATTGCGACCTGATGAGGCACTTCTTCTCACCTCCCTCGACAATGTATTTGAGTACGAAGATGAAGAAATCAACTACTCGGCCAAGCGCGAATTTGAATACGGAGGCGAAGATGTTGATGTGTGCATTTACTACCCAGCTGCCGATGGCGAGTTACTAAAAGGCATTTACACCGTCGACATTTTTGTTGATGGCTTTAACATTGGCACCAACACTTTTGAATTAAAATAAAATTAACAAGGAACGATCTCATAAAAAACGGGAAGCAGTGCTTCCCGTTTTTCTTTCCTGACAAGCAGCGATTGTATTCCACTTGCCTTCTCTTATTTGTGCCGGCTATGCCAGCTTTCGCTTCTTGTAGTAGAAGCTCTCTTCTGACTCGGATGTGATATACTCTTTTTTCCGGTTGGCCTTTGGGGTAGCTTTCATCGAAGCTGCCGGATAATTCAGGAAACCCTCGTAAAACTTTACTTGCTCAAAATAATTCAACCTTAGCTTGGTGGGGCTCATCAAATACTTACGCGTCCAAAAATTAAGCGGCTTTTGCACATCCACCACCTGCAAGCCCTTTATCTTTAAGAAGTAATCCAACAACAAAACATCATTATATTTATTTTTTGTGATTACTTGCAAACGGTGCATAATAAAATCACGATCCTCTTGTCCATTGGGAAACAAAATTGCCTCCAAAGCTTGTGAACCCCAATGTTCAGCAAGCTTTACTAATCCCTTTTTCCAAAACCAGAGGGCAAAGCCCAAAACAAGAACCAATAATATCGTTAGCGTCATCTTATTTTTTTATTAATCCGTAACTCTCTTCCGGATTGGGTTATGAATAGGTTCAGCAATTGACGTATGAACATTTAACCGATATGTTTCATTTGACAGATGCTCCGCTTACTAATACTCACACAAGCCTTAAAGGTTACAATTTTATTGATGAGGCAATATATTCTGCTGACCAAGTTGGAAAAAATGGGTTTAAGCTACTCACGCTTAGTTGCAGGCAGGTAAATCGGGAAGACAAAAAACACTTTTAACATGAGAACTGACCACCTTCGGCTGCGTAAATAAAATATCACTGAGCGAACAATCCTCTATGGCATCCTGCTGCATCCAGCGAAAACCAAAATAGAGGGATGCACGCCTTGCCAGGTACTCCTGCTCAAATTGCCCGGGGGTAGGAATCAACAGGGCTCGTTTATTGCACACCATCAAATCCATAAGGGTGGAATATCCCGACCGACAGATAATATGTTCACTATTACAAATGAGCGACTTCAATTGGGCAGAATCGCAGTGTGGCAGGAAAATAAGGTTGTCCTCGTGCTTAATACTGCGTTTGGGCTGTCCACAGAGTATCACCGCTCGACGTCCCGTGCCTTTAAAGCGGGCTACCAAAAGATCCTCCAGCAGGCTGCGCTGTGGCTCGGGACCCGACAGTATAAGCAATACATCGGCTTTTATTACCGCGCATTTTGCAAACATCGGCACTTGCAATCGCGAGACAAGACCCACATACTGAATGGAAAGCCCTACAAAACCGCGGGACAGATCGCCCGATAAATTATTTGGCGGACTAGCATCCGGCACCCAACACGCATCGAAGCGTGATAACAAGCAACGGCTGATAAAGTTGGTAATAGGCCGAAGAAAGGCCAGCTTTTGACCCGGATAAGGTCGGGTTTGATGAGTGATAATAACAGAACTGACCTTCCCGCTACGAAAACCATAACGATTATCAGAGATAATAAGGTCTATATCATACTCTTTAACAATGCGTTGAACCTGCTGATAATCCCTAAGCATAAACTTCAAGAACGACGGAATCTGCTTTATCAAAACAGGCCACTGCCGCTGCCCTTCCGCCAAACGAACCTGAAAGCCTTTTGTTGGGATGCTGAGCAGCGAGGGGAAAACTTCTTTCAGAATATGCAGAGAAGGTTCCTCACCGGCCAGCAATACCGTATGCCCCTGACGCAGCAAGCCATCGATCACCGGAACAAGACGTGTAGCATGCCCTAGTCCCCAGTTTAGAGGACTCACCACAACGCGACGGTATGATCCAGAGATGCTCATTATTTTAAAAAGTCTTGACTAGCTTAGCCGGATACAGACACCTCAAGTCCCAATGCCTCCACACGGGCAGCAATGGCCTTTAGTTGCTCAATCGCTACTTTTCTGAGCCCTTGATGCGGCGTGTCACGTTCTATAGTATAAATCATTACTTTACGCGGCTGTATCCTTTTTAGCACCGATAACCAGGCCTGAATATCTGCATCACCTGTATTGTCAATGATCTGACCATCTACCTCGCCCAGCACAAACATGGTTTGTATAATCAATCGCCCCTTAAAAGCACAGAGCTGATCTAAGGTCTTTTCCAGACTAAAAGGATAGTTGGGCTGATCCAGCTGCTGAATGGTTGTTTCAATACCGGCATCGAGCTTTAGAATATTATCATCCACTTTATTCAAAGCCTCCACAACATCAGGCCGATCTAACCTGGATGCATTGGAGAGTACCGCAATGCGCGCCGCTGGACAGTGTGCATTACGAAGAGCAATGGTGTCGTCAATCACAGCCTTAAATTCAGGATGCAGGGTAGGCTCACCATTTCCGGCAAAGGTAATCACATCAGGCTTAACCCCCTCCTGCCCCATGGCCTTTAACTTCTTATCCAATGCTGCTTTTACCGCCTCGCGGGTGGGCATCTCACCCCGCTTATCCCCCAGCTGCCCGTTCAAACCGCACTCACAATAAATGCAGTCGAAAGAACATATTTTCTTATTAACCGGCAGTAGATTCACACCCAGAGAGATACCCAGTCTACGACTCTTCACCGGCCCAAATACAATTTCATCAAACAGAAAAACAGACATGCGCTAATTTTTTATGCAAATCTAGTGTATTGGGTGTTAATAACATGGTCAGAAGCCAATGATTTGAGTCATTGCTAGGATCTTTTTACCAAACATGGGGAAAACATCAAGGCATTTCTCACAACCAACTAAATTATTATCTTTGATCACTTGAATTTTAGGTGACTTCATGAAGTTTAGCGAAGTAATAGGACACGAACGAGTTAAAAAACATTTGATAAGCATGGTGCAGGAAAACCGCGTTAGCCATGCACAAATGCTATGCGGCCCCAGCGGTGTAGGAAAAATCAACCTGGCATTGGCATTTGCTCAATATCTGAACTGTCAGCACCGGCACGATAATGATTCCTGCGGCGAGTGCCCGGCATGCCGTAAGTATTCTCGCTTGGTGCATCCTGACTTACATTTTGTGTTTCCGGTGGTAAAAAGCACCAAGCATAAAAACCCGGTGAGTGACACTTACATCAACGAATGGCGACAATTCGTCTCATCCAGGCCCTACTTCAATATCCGCCAGTGGTTTAATTATCTCGACGCCGATAAGCAGGGCTTGATATACAGCCAGGAGAGTCAGGAAATTATAAAAAAGCTCAGTCTAAAAACTTTTGAAGGCAAATACAAAGTAATGATCATCTGGTTGCCTGAAAAGATGCACCTGGCAGCAGCTAACAAACTGTTAAAATTACTCGAGGAACCGCCTGAAGGGACTGTCTTTCTGCTGGTATCGGACAATCCCAACGATGTATTAGGCACCATACAAAGCCGCGCACAGCGCCTTAACGTGCCCCCACTGTCGAATGAAGAAATTGCCGGGGCGCTTCAAACACAACATGGGGTAAGCCCCGATGAGGCTGCCAACTTTGCCAAGCTGGCGGGTGGCAATTACGTGGCGGCATGTGAAATTGTGGAGCAGGATGAGGAACGCACTTATTTTTTTGATAAGTTTGTAAGTATGATGCGTTTGGCATACGGCCGCAAACTCTTTGATTTGATTGATTGGTGCGATGACATGAACCGGCAATCAAAGGAGCGTCAGAAAAATTTCTTTGACTTTTCCCTGCGCCTCATACGCGAAAATTTCATGATGAATATTCAGGAGCCGGAACTGTTGTACCTCACTCCTGATGAAGAAAATTTCTCAGCACGTTTCGCTCCGTTTATCAACGATGGCAACGTGCTTCAGCTATGCGAAGAATTTAGTTTAGCCCATTCTCATCTTGAACAAAATGGGAATGCACGTATTATATTAATGGATTTGTGCCTAAAAGTAATAATGCTGCTCAAGCAGTAAGGTGCGATTCACAAGGCCACAGAGCCTTTTATTTTTTTATATATGGAAGAAGTTATTCAAGATACAGAAAAAAAGGGCTGCTCCAATTGCTCAAGCCGCTGTGGTAAACTGAATGTTTACGACTGGCTGGAGGATCTGCCCGACAGCATCAACAGTACCGATATTGTAGAGGTGCAATTTAAAAATACACGTAAAGGCTACTACCGTAACAGCAATGCCTTACGAATTCAAAAAGGCGATATTGTAGCCGTTGAGGCCTCGCCCGGCCACGACATCGGCACCGTTACCCTCACCGGCGAACTGGTTCTGTTACAAATGAAGAAGCACAATATCAACCTTGATACTTTTGAATTTAAGCGTGTTTACCGTAAAGCCAAGGCTGCTGACATTGAAAAATGGGAAGAGGCGCATAAGCTGGAGCACGAGACCATGCTGGAGTCGCGTCGCATAGCCGAACGCCTGAAACTGAATATGAAGATTGGTGATGTAGAGTATCAGGGCGATAAAACAAAGGCCATCTTTTATTACATTGCCGATGAGCGTGTTGATTTCCGTCAGCTCATTAAGGTACTGGCCGAAACCTTTCGGGTGCGCATTGAGATGCGTCAGATCGGAGCTCGTCAGGAAGCCGGTCGTATCGGCGGTATTGGCCCCTGCGGACGTGAGCTGTGCTGCTCTACCTGGATGACCAATTTTGTATCGGTCACCACCAACGCTGCACGCTATCAGGAAATTTCCCTAAATCCGCAAAAACTGGCCGGACAGTGTGGGAAGCTAAAGTGCTGTCTCAACTACGAACTGGATGCCTATATCGATGCTCAGCAAAACTTTCCGAAAACCAATATTGTGCTGGAAACAGTGGATGGCAGCTATTACCATTTCAAAACCGACATCTTCTCAGGTACCATGCAGTACAGTACCGACAAGGATATACCGGCGGGTATTGTTACCGTATCGGTAGATCGCGTAAAAGAAGTGATTCGCCTCAACCGGAAAGGAAAAAAAGTTGATAAACTGGTGAATGATGCACCTAAGCTGGCGGTGAGTGAACCCACCTACGACAACGTAATTGCACAGGACAGCCTTACGCGTTTTGACGAGCAGAAACGAAAAAAACGCCGTCCCGGCAAACGGCGCAATAATCCGCAGCAAGAAAAAAAACAAGCACCAAAGCAAGGTGATAAGAAACAGCAGGGAGCCACAGCACAATCACGCAATGGCAACAAAGCATCGGGCAACAAACCCAAGCGTCGCTATAAACCCAATAATCAACGTAAACAACAAGGGGGCAATGGGCAAAATAAGAAACAGTAGTCTCATCATAACGCTTGTGGTGGGTCTTATTACCTTCGCAAGCTGCGATCAGAAAGCTGTGTTTGATGAGTATGTAACCATACCGGCAGGCGGATGGAATCTTGACTCAATGGCAGTATTTAAGGTGGATATTGAAAGTGCTGCGCAGCAATACAATGTGATTGTTAATGTGCGCAACCGTTCTAACTACCCCAACAGCAACCTGTGGCTCTTTATCGATGTCATCAGTCCATCGGGACAGGTCGTGCAGGATAAGTTGGAGTGTCGCCTGGCCGACGATGCAGGGCGATGGCTGGGAGCCGGATGGGGTGACCTGTTTCATGTACAGGTGCCCTATCAGACGAATGTGAAATTTGCGGAAACCGGGCAATACACCTTTCGTATTGTACAAGGCATGCGCGATATTGATATTAAAGGCATACACAACATTGGCTTACGAATAGAAGAAGCCGAAGCTGCAAAAGAATAAGTTAAAGTGGGAAAGAATAAGTTGAAGAAGTTTGCCGAGATGGCAACTTATGATCATGTATTTGAAGCTGATTATAGCGACCTAAAAGGTGAATCCTTTTTTCAGAAAGGGAAATGGCACCAGTCATTTTTTAAAAATAACAATCCGATAGTGTTGGAGTTAGGATGCGGAAAAGGCGAATATACAGTTGGCCTCGCCGAACTTTTTCCGGATAAGAATTTTATCGGAATTGATATTAAAGGAGCACGCATGCATCGTGGGGCTACCGATGCCAAAGATAAGGGCCTGAAGAATGTGGCCTTTGTGCGCACACGCATCGAATTCATCACAGCGTTCTTTGCCGAGAATGAAGTGGATGAGATATGGCTGACTTTTCCCGATCCACAAATGAAAAAGGTCAATAAGCGCCTGTCGTCCACGCGCTTTCTTCAACTGTACAAGCAATTTCTAAAACCCGGTGGATTAATACACCTGAAAACCGATTCACATTTTCTATATACCTATACGGCTGCCATGGTAAAAGAAAACCAACTGCCGGTAGAAGTTAACGAAACGGATTTATATGGTTCGGGCTACAATGACCCCATCCTATCCATTCAAACCTATTACGAATCCAAGTGGATCAACCATGGCTTATCTATCAAATACCTTCAGTTTCATCTGGATGATCGTGATAATTGGATAGAGCCCGAGATAGAAATTGACTTTGATGATTATCACAGCGCCGGCAGGGGTGTTAAGGTAAAAGCGTCACTCACACGTCATGCTGATGCCCGCCGCAAGGGAAAATAAAACAGCATGGCCAATTCAGACTTCTTCCATCGCGTGTATCAGGTTGCGGAACTAATTCCACATGGCAGGGTAACAAGCTATGGCGCTATTGCCAGGTATTTGGGCAGCACACGGGGCGCTCGCATGGTGGGTTGGGCCATGAATAAATGTGGCAGCTGGCACCGTTTTGTGCCAGCTCACCGCGTGGTCAACAGTAAGGGGTTGCTCACCGGCAAGCACCATTTCCCCGGCGGTGAAACCATGAAAGAGTTATTGACCAACGAAGGCGTCTTAGTGAAAGATAATCAAATCATCAACTTTGCAGATGTATTCTGGGATCCATCACTGGAATTGCTGTAAAGCATCTATAATACAAACCTAAAGAGAAAGCAATTTCTCTTTTTTTTTATACTTTTGAGTCTAATTTTTACAAGGTTTAAATAAAGATAAGCAATGGAGTACTATCCAAATCTCATATTAGACGCCCTTAAGCACGTAGTGCATCCGGGCAAAGGGAAAGATATTGTGTCGCTGGGAATGGTAGAAGACGACCTTCGTATTGACGGCAAGCGCATCAGCTTTAGCCTGTTGTTTGAACGGGCTAACGACCCCATGGTAAGTGCTTTGAAAAAGGCCTGCGTGCAAGCTATTAAAACCTACGTGGATGACGCTGCTGATATTGAAGGAAACATTTACGTAAAAGTAAAACCTAAGCAAAAACCGGTGGAGACACAAGCACTGCCCGGCGTAAAAAATATTATTGCTGTAGCCTCGGGCAAAGGCGGTGTTGGCAAATCAACTGTCACCTCTAACCTGGCGGTGGCACTGGCCAAGGCCGGATATGCGGTAGGACTGCTTGATGCCGACATATACGGCCCTTCGGTGCCCATTATGTTTCAAACAGAGGATGCCCGGCCAGTCTTAGAAAAAATTGACGGCAAAGACAAGATTCTTCCCGTTGAGAAGTATGGCGTTAAGATGTTAAGCATCGGCTATTTTGTAAACCCCGATGATGCACTTATCTGGCGAGGCGCTATGGCTACTAATGCCATCCGACAGTTAATCAACGATGGCAACTGGGGCGAACTCGATTACTTGCTCATAGATCTGCCCCCGGGAACAAGCGACATTCACCTTACTATAGTTCAAACCATTGGTATTACGGGTGCTGTCATCGTATCTACACCTCAAAATGTAGCGCTGGCCGATGCGGTTAAAGGCGTTAGCATGTTCCAAAGCAAAAATATACAGGTACCGGTACTTGGCCTGATAGAAAACATGGCATGGTTTACACCGGCGGAATTACCAGATAATAAATATTACATTTTTGGAAAGGATGGCGGAAGCAAGCTGGCCCATAAAATGGGCATTCCGTTACTGGGACAAATCCCACTGGTGCAAAGCATTCGCGAGGGTGGCGATGCCGGCGAGCCCGCTGCCTTAAATGAGCAATCCATGACCGGCATTGCCTTTGCCAATTTGGCTGAAAAAGTAGTGGTGCAGGTGGAACAGCGCAATGCCTCCATGCCCAAAACAAAAATTGTAGAAATTAAAAACAAATAAGCCATGGGAGAAGATAAAGCACAGGTACTCCAGCAGGTTGAGGCAGCTTTGGAGGAAATTCGTCCTTACCTTAAAGGAGATGGTGGCGATATAAGTCTTATCGACATCACCGATGATTATGTAGTGAAAGTGCGCCTTGAAGGATCATGTGATGGATGCCCACTAAGCATGCAAACCCTGAAAGGTGGTGTGGAAATGGTGGTGAAAAAATCAGTGCCTCAAATTACCGAAGTGGTAGCGGTAGAAAACTAACAGTAAGCTTTGTAGCTTCTATTAATTAGATACTTAAGGAACGGCTCTTTGCATGTGTAACCTGATAGAGAACCGTTCCTTAAATCGTTTTTCACTCGGCCGACCAGCTCCGAACAATAGTTGCTTCACCACTTGAAAAAGTGTTTTCACGATCCAGCTCAGTTTGTGTCTCAAATTCATCACCAAACTCCTCATCCATACTCACAAAGCCAAAATCTTTGTCTTTAACTTTACGCAAAATCTTACCAATAGCGCCCAGCGCATATTTAGATACCACCAGCCACGGAGCACCTGTAAGCCCCAGCACATCTGTAACAACACCCACAGCGTCGCTACCCAGTTCCTTTTGTATCTCACCCAACATTTCGCCGGTATCGCGCACACTTTTGCGGGTATGCCGCAGGTACACACGCACGCTCATCCGACGGTCGGCCGGCATATCACGCTCAAGCACAAAAAAGCCATCAGTACTCTCGCCCTTAGGCTCAAAATGAAGCACATTACCCTGTGATGGGCGCAGGCGAATAATATCACTTGTAGGTAAAGTGGTAATTACCATTTTATCCGCTTCAGTAGGATGTTCTGCCACAATAACGAAGTACAGTTTCCAACGCTCTTTGGGGCGATGAATGGTCAACTTCTCAAATTCTAATCGGATTTTTGTCATAATATTCGAGTTTACATCTGATTAATAAATACATTTTCACAGAACAACATCCCTACAGCTATTCAATGGTCTGCTTGCGGTTAGCATTGACAAACAAAATGTCACCCATATCCTCATAACCCACAAACACATCAGATCCTGAATGCTTGGTCTGTTCTTCGCGGAAACCGATAATCGTCAGACCGGCGCCGCCCGATCGCTCTTTTATCAGGTGCTTCACCGAAGTAGTTTCATCTTGCGGTATAATTTCGATATTGGAAAGCGTGATGGGCAGGCGTCCTGTTTGCACCAACTCACGCAACTGCTGACGCATAGCTTTCACTTCTTCTTTATTGCAGATGCTAAATATTTTTACAAACCCCTTTTTCCAATCGGGATGAGCCAGAATAATAAAACCCAGCAGTATCATCAAGTTGGCGTTTAAAATATCGATGGGACGAATCCAAATATGAATACCATTTTTAAAACGTGTATTTTTATTGGCATCGGAAAATACGCATACATCATAATCGCCGGCTCGCGTAAGGCTAATATTATCCAGTATTGCCTCTATTGCGTCCGGCTCGTTGCGACGATATTCAAACACAATCATATTATTCTCCATACCACTGATACTAGGGCTCTGAATAGCCTGCGCAATAGCTGTGGTGTAGGAAGGCGATATCATGCAATCAACAAATAAGCTACTTTCGTCATCGTGATGCTCACCAATTAACTTATCCACAATCACCCTTGCCTCAGCATGAGTATTTTTTGAGTAGTAGCCTTTCAGAAAGTGAAAATATGTACCAAAGCCATGTTTGTAGGATATCCACTTCATCAAATCAAACACCTTACTGTGTGTAAATGAGTTAGAAGAGATACAAATGGCTGCCGGCCGCCATTCCTCGTCATCGGCATTACGGCTTCTGTTTTTTTGCAGGTAAAGCTGAATACGCCGGCTTAACTGAAACAAGGCACCTAAGAATATCTTTTGCAGTCCACCCCGCTCCTTATGAATATGGTTAAGATAAATGTACAAAAGAGTAATAAAAACATAAGCCACGATGGTATAAACCGCATCTATTTTAAACATGATCCATACCGAAAGGAGGAAGCCGATGAGGGAGATGCCCCAATGCGATTTAAACTGCGGACGATAAGATGGGGAAGCACCAAAGTGATTTAAAAAGGAAATAAGACACAAAGATCCATAGGTAATCATAAAAAACATGGAGATGATGCGCGCCACAAAATCAACTTCCCCCATTAAAACAAATACAAGGGCAATACCGATGGTGAGCAAGGTAGCATTATAAGGCTCGTTCTCGTCGCCCTTACCCTTTGCCAGCCAATGATTAAAGCGCCTGCCTGGAAAGCTCCGGTCGATGGCAAGTGCCTGAATGGTGCGCGGAGCAACCAGTACCGAACCAATGGCCGATGAAATAGTAGAAGCACCCAATCCTAAAGGTATGACAATGGCTCCCAACACAGCCACATTCACCATGGCCAGTTGTGACTCACTTAGGTCCTCAGGAGATTGCGAAACAGAAAATTTATAAATGATAAACACATAAATAAGCATTCCGATCAGCGTGCCCCACAGTGTACCGCGAGGTATTGATTTCTTCGGATTTTTAAGATCACCGCTTAAACCAACGCCGGCTGTCATACCGGTGAAGGCTGGGAAACAGATGGCAAACCAAACAAAAAACTGATTCCGGTTCGAAAACACAAAGTTAGCGCCCGGATCTCCGCTGGCAAGAAAATCGGTTTGCCCCAGAAAAAACATTGTGATGGAAATAAACAAAATGGCAACCACAAAATAGAGCGTCTTTACACCCATATCAGAACCCTTTTTGAGCACGATAAAAGCCAGTACCAACAATGCCGGCACGCTAATCACCTGACGCGGCAAATACAAGGCAAAACGACTATTCACCCAGTTAAACAAGGGCTCAAAGGCCTCAGTAAGAGCAATCACATAGAAGGCCACACTGATAGCCTGCGAGAAAAAAAGAGCAATCCCAATGGTGGCACCAATATTTAATCCAAACGACCGGGATATAATAAAATACTCTCCTCCTCCCTCAACACGTGTATTGGTAGCAATTTCTGATATGGCCAATGCCGTTGGTATGGTTATCATATGACCTAGTACAACAATACCCAAAGCTCCGTAAAAGCCCAAATTACCAACAGCCATACCAAAACGAAGAAATAAAATAGCACCCAAAATAGTAGAGATGGCCGTAAAAAATACCGGTGCGGTGCCAAATCCCTTTTTTCCCTTGTGTGAACGCATAAATAACGATTGCTAAAACATAATAAGGCGTTTTCCCATCATCAATAAATCGAAAGTGGACATCACCTATACAAAAATAAAAATAGGAATTATTTCAATAACATTCATTAATTTTATTAGGCAAAAAGACGATACAAACAAGCAATACAAGGATTGATAATTTAAACGCTTCGTTTATTTTTGTCACTCTAACACATTATGCACGATGGATACATTTTACATTGACTCGCTGGATAAGATAGATGCTGTAGCAGCCGACTTTTTAGCGAAATACAAAGATGACAGGGTAATGGCCTTTTACGGTCCTATGGGGGTTGGCAAAACCACATTTATCAAGGCCTTGTGCAAAAGCCTGGCGGTTGAAGATACGGTGAACAGCCCCAGTTTTGCCATTGTCAATGAATATCACCGCACGGACGATCGCATCGTCTATCATTTTGATTTTTATCGATTAAAAGAAGAATCGGAAGCCTACGACATGGGATACGAAGACTATCTGTATTCGGGGCACCATTGCATGATTGAATGGCCAGAGAAAATTGCTTCACTCCTGCCGGATGGACGCCTGGAGCTGCGTATTGATGAAATGGAAGATGGAAGGCGACAAATTTTAGTGGAGAAGAAGTAAGACACTCAATAACTTCACCATTTTTTTACTATCTTCATGCCACTATATTATCCGAATAGCCAAAGCCACGCGCTTAATCCCGTTCGGAGCCGGTAAACAAACAACTATGATGGGTGACAAAACCTCTTATTTTCCGCTGGGTCAGGCCAATTTACTGCCACGCGAAGAAATGCTTGAAGTAGGCAGGCCCAAAAAAAAGCTGTCCATTGGCATCCCCAAGGAAACTTCGCAGTTCGAGAATCGCGTGGCGCTGACTCCTCAAGGCGTGGAATTGTTAGTTGCCAATGGACACACCGTAATTTTTGAAACGGGTGCAGGTGACAGAGCCCATTATTTCGATCATGACTTTGCAGAGTGCGGAGCACAAATAGTCAGTCAGAAATCAGCAGCATTAAAAGCTGACATTATCCTTAAGGTTTCATCTCTTACCAATGATGAGCTCGAACAGCTCAGTCCCAATCAACTCATCATCTCCTTACTCAACCTGCATAACCAATCGCGCAGCTCCATTCAAAAAATGCTTGACCGACGCCTAAACGCCATTGCCTTTGAACTTCTGAAAGATGACAATGGCTGTTACCCGGTAATACGCAGCATGAGCGAAATTGAAGGTACCACAGCCGTAATGGTAGCCGGTGAATACCTAAGTAAGGCACATAACGGCAAAGGTGTTTTACTGGGGGGTGTTACGGGTATTTCGCCCTCCGAGCTGGTGATACTGGGAGCCGGCACCGCAGCTGAATATGCTGCCAAGGCTGCCATAGGGCTGGGCGCCTCCGTAAAGGTGTTTGATAACTCCTACCACGACCTGCGCGAGTTGGAGCGTAATGTAGGTCAACGAATATTTACTTCGGTACTTCATCCGCAGGCACTAAGTAAAGCCTTACAAAGTGCCGATGCCGTTTTAGGTAATCTGCGCTATTTACAGCCGGGACGTGCCTTTATTATCACAGAAGAGCAGGTGGCGCAAATGAAAAAGGGCTCCATCATCATCGATCTGAGCATGGATGAAGGCGGGTGCTTTGAGACAAGCCGCTGCACCAACCTAGATGACCCGGTATATATCCGGCATGGCATTATTCACTACTGTGTGCCCAACGTTGCTTCGCGGGTATCGCGCACATCATCCATTGCCTTAAGTAATATTTTTGCTCCAATCATATTGCGGCTTGGCGAAGCTGGCGGAGTCCATCATCTTATTAAGGAAGATGTAGGACTGAGTCATGGCATGTATCTGTACAAAGGAATATTAACCAATAGTCATATCGGCCGTCATTTTAACCTCCCCTACAAAGATATTGGATTGTTAATGGCTGCATTTTAAAACCGGGGATTGGCTAGAGAATAGTATTAAGTTTTGAAAATTCCACACCAATTAACCATTCACATCAGTGTTGTTTTTGATACGCTTTCACCACGTTTGCGGGTTTTCTGAAAAGGGATGACAAAACAAAACTGCGCTCCCCCTGAGTAGGCAGTATCCAGCCATATTTCACCCCCCAGCGTATCGATGTATTTCTGCGATATGGCAAGCCCTAAACCGTTGCCTCCAAACTCTCGTGTATGGGAGGTTGAGACCTGTCTGAACATATCAAAGATAATTTCCTCCTGCCCCTGCGGCACTCCCCTTCCTGTGTCTCTCACATAAAACAACAGGCGATCATCCGATAGAGTATACCCAAACTTAATCCATCCCTCAGCCGTGTATTTAACCGCGTTATCAAGTAAATGATTAAGCACCTTAAGAAGTCCCTGCTGATCAGTTATTATATCGTCGTCTTCATCTTCAAAGCCCTTTTCCAAATAAAGCTTAATGGGCTTTTGCATCAGTTTCACCTCACGCATATAATGCATCAGCATATTTTCAAGCAGTTCATTCAATCGAAAACGCTTGGGACCTTCCTGAATCAAACGTGTCTGCAATTTAGAAATATCGATCAGGTTATCCATAACCTTAAGTAACTGCATGCCATTAAGATTAATAATACCAATATACTCCTCCCGCTCTTCCCGGCTCAGTGATTCTGTCCGCAGCAATTCAGAGAAACCAAGAATCACATTCATGGGCGTCCTTATCTCGTGACTCAGGTTGGCTAAAAAAGTAGATTTAAGGTGATCATTCTCTCTGGATTTTTGCTGTGCCTCGCTGAGTTTTTGAAGCGACACATCCAGTTCGTCATTCTTTCGTTTTAACGTCAAATGCGTTATCTCCAGCTCTTTATTTCGAACACTCAACTCCTCCTTGGCCTTCAGGTGCTCTATTTCACTACTCATCCGAGGCGTAAACATATAGGCCAGCGACTCCACCACTTTGGCATCTTTCAACGGCTTTTTGTACAACGCAATAAAAATTCCATTGGGCTGATAGCCGGCATTAAAGAGTGGAATACCAATGTAACCTTCAATCTTATGCTCACCAATCAGGCTATCACTAGGAAACTGCTTCCAGGCATCCACACTTATGCGACAGGAATTTTTACCAATCACATTTTCACACGGCGTATTTTTCAAGCTGTAATGCGCTTTATCCAAAACCTTTTTACCATCAGTAAAAGCAATGGATTCAACCGCGTTCTCATCGGGCAGATAACGCGCAATAATAATATAGTCGGCCTCTACAAGCCTGCATAACTGAAGAGCTGCAGCATCGAAATAGGCCTGACCAATATGCCGATTAACGGGCGTAACAATATCATGAATTATCGGAGCGACTCTTTTAAATCGCCTTAAGAGTGACTTTTTGTTAAAAAACAAGTTCTTCAACTGCATACCTTCGTTCATTATAAGGTTTTTAAAGTACAGAAAAAGACGGGACCGTTAAACATTTTTTTGACAAATGGTTTACTTTAAACGTTTGATGCCCTGTTCTGCCCAATAAAAAAAGACTGGTTAAGCACAAACAGACAGCCCAGCATTGATTAATTATTCATCGCAATCCTAGGCAATGGCCAATCGACTTTCGGGCTGATTCAGATAATCATAAAAAATCCCTAACAGTAAGTGATGATCCATCTCCGGCGATATAGGAATCACCAGATCGGCAAATGTATCTTTAAAATTTACTTGTAATTCGTTTTTACGGGGAAACTCAATTCCAGCTACCTTCTGATGGGTTCGAATTTCGCCAAATGCCACAATTAAATTAAAAACCATAATTCTTTCCTTTATATTTTACTATTTCTCCCTATTCAATGTCGAATTGGAATAGCACTCATAACCACGTTTAGTTTTGTACCGTTCCCCTTACTAAACCTGATCGTAGTAACACTACAACAAGTGCTTTTACCAATGGCAAAAATAGATGCCGTCACAGAGCTTGCCAAAGTATTTCAGGCCAATTCCACGAGCAGCCATTTCCTATTGTCCAAAGCCATTTTCCGGGTTACGAAATGCACGTAACCCTTGTGAATAGCCCGTTTTTAATGACTAATCAAATATTGCCCTGAGAATACAAGTCAAAAACAAGCTTGCGATCATCATTACGTTTAATAAAATCAGGTTTGACACCGCTTAATACCTTAATTCTAATGAGAATTTTTACCTTTGCTCAACTGAATTTTTATACTGATGGCAACGGAAGAAAAAGGAATAAAACTAGTTGATAAATTACGACACAAGTATCGATTAGCCATATTTAATGAACAAACGTACGAAGAAGTTTTTGGCATGCGCCTATCGCGCCTCAATGTGTTTACAATCGTGGGAGTAAGCCTTGTGCTGTTAGTGGTAATGGTCATTTTTTTAATTGCCTTTACCGGCTTACGAGAATATATACCGGGCTACCCCGATGGTCAGCAGCGCCGCCTAATTATTCAAAACTCGCAGCGCGTTGACAGCTTAATACTTGAGATTGAGCGACGCGACAATTTCTTTCGAGACATACGCGCCATAATGGCCGGTGAAGTGCCTAGTGGAGCCCTGCCCGAAGATGTAGAGGACGCCCAAGGACAAAGCACCAAAAATAACGTGGTGTTCAAAAAATCGGAACAAGACTCTCTTTTTCGCGAGCAGGTTGAGAAAGAAGAAAAATTTAACCTGGCCGTATTTGATAACAAAGGTGCCAAATTCGAACTGGAGCACAGCTTTTTATTCACCCCGCTTAAAGGAGTTGTAATAAATAAGTTTGGCGAAACACAAGGACATTATGGTGTAGACATTGTGGCCACGCCCGGAAGCCGTGTCAGCGCCATCATGGATGGTACTGTTATTTTTACCGGATGGACCGTAGAAACAGGCTATGTTATTCAGATACAACACGCCAACAATCTCATATCACTCTACAAACATAACGAAAGCCTGCTGAAAAGCATGGGCGATAAAGTACAGGCGGGCGAGGCCATTGCCAACGTGGGTAACTCGGGCGAGTTAACCACTGGTCCACACCTCCATTTTGAGCTCTGGCACAATGGGGTGCCCTTGGATGCAGAGCAGTACATAGCTTTTGAATAAGGATTGAAATACACAAGCGAAGATTAATGTCAAAAAAAATAGCGATACTGGGCTCAACAGGTTCCATCGGAACCCAGGCTCTTGAGGTAATCGATGCCCACCCCGATAAATTTCGGGTAGAAGTGCTGACGGCCTACAACAACGTTGAACTGCTAATTGAACAGGCACTTAAATACGACCCCAATACAGTTGTAATTGGTAATCAGGAAAAATACAGTGCTTTATGTGCAGCCCTGGAGAATACCGACATCAAGGTATATGCTGGCGACGAAGCCATTGCACAGGTTGTTCAAATAAGTACAATCGATATTGTGCTAACGGCCATGGTTGGCTTTTCGGGGTTGATACCCACCATAAAAGCCATTGAAGCCGGCAAGCAGATTGCACTGGCCAATAAAGAAACACTGGTAGTAGCAGGCGATATCATCACACAACTGGCCTTGAAAAATAAAGTAAGTATACTGCCGGTTGACTCAGAGCATTCGGCCATTTTCCAATGCCTGGCCGGCGAATTTCATAATCCCATTGAAAAAATTATCCTCACTGCATCAGGAGGCCCCTTCCGCGGTCGCAAGCTCGACTTTCTGCGTAAAGTAACCCGCTGCCAGGCGCTTAATCATCCCAATTGGAGCATGGGCGATAAAATCACCATCGACAGTGCTTCACTCATGAACAAAGGACTGGAAGCCATTGAGGCGCGCTGGCTATTCAATGTACAGCCCGATGATATTGAGGTTGTCGTTCATCCTCAGTCCATCGTTCATTCACTGGTACAGTTTCAGGACGGTTCCATTAAAGCACAATGGGGATTGCCCGATATGCGCCTACCCATACAGTATGCCATGACCTTTCCCGAACGTTATCAGTCCAACTTCCCCCGCTTTAATTTTATGGACTACCCCGAGCTGACCTTTGAAAAAGCCGATACCAAGGCGTTTCGCAACCTCGACCTGGCCTATCAGGCCATGCGAAAAGGCGGTAATATGCCGTGCATCTTAAATGCCGCTAACGAAATTGCTGTGGATGCTTTTCTAAAACAACGCATTGGCTTTATTGAGATGTCGGAGGTAATCGAAAAAACAATGATGAGGGCCACAATGATTGAAAAGCCTTGCCTCGACGACTATTTGCAAAGCAATGAGGAAGCAAGACGAATAGCCGATGAAATCATTAATAAGCTGTAGGATGCTAACAATTTTCGGATAAGGGTGTTATTTGATAGCATGCTTGATTGCCCGTGCTGTCATCATACTATGTTATTAGCCCGAAAAGAATATATTTGTTGCCGAATTAAAGAAAACAAACTAGTTAATGGAAATATTTATAAAAACAGTACAGTTAATACTCAGCCTATCGCTGCTGGTTGTTCTGCACGAATTTGGTCATTTCTTCTTCGCCCGCCTGTTTAAAACGCGGGTCGAAAAATTCTATCTCTTCTTCAACCCCTGGTTCACTTTGTTTAAGTTTAAAAAAGGTGAAACAGAGTACGGTATTGGCTGGCTGCCTTTTGGTGGTTATGTGAAGATATCGGGTATGATTGATGAATCGATGGACAAGGAGGCGCTGGCACAACCGGCACAACCCTGGGAATTTCGCTCCAAGCCGGCATGGCAACGCCTAATGATAATGATCGGAGGCGTATTGGTTAACTTCATCACCGCCTTCTTTATCTATTGGATGGTGCTTTACACATGGGGCGAAAGTTACATTCCCATCAAGTCGGCCAAACATGGGCTTTACTATCACGAGGTAGCCAAAGAGATTGGTTTGCAGGATGGTGACCTGGTATTACAAGTAGATGACCATATTGTGGAGGAGAGCAGCGACATTGCCCGCTTTATATTATTGGAAGATGCAAAACAACTCACCGTACAACGCGGAGAGCAAACCCTTATGTTGAGTATCCCCGAGGGATATGACCAACGCATGATATCGCAGGAAGTCCGCCTTTTTGCCGAGGTGCGCTACCCCGTTGTAGTGCAGGAGTTGCAAAAAGGCTCGATCGCCGATGAAGCAGGACTGATGGCCGGCGACAGCATTGTAAGTGTAAATGGGAAACCGGCGGCTTTCTATAATGAATTTTCAGCAGCACTGGGAGATAACATTGAAAAGCCCATCGAGCTTGGCCTTATTCGTAATGGAGCCTTGACCGCCTTAAACATGACCGTTCCCAAAACGGGTAAGATTGGCTTTTATCTGGTATCACCCGAAAAGTACATTGAAGTACAGCGCCATCAATATGGCTTTTGGGAAGCCTGCCCCAAAGGCATCACCAAGGGGCTGGACATATTGGTTGGCTACGTGAAGCAACTGCGGCTCATCTTCACCAAAGAAGGTGCCAAGCAAGTAGGTGGCTTCGGTGCCATGGGTAAACTATTTCCCTCTACCTGGAACTGGTATGTCTTCTGGTCTAATACTGCACTTATTTCCATGATACTGGCGTTTATGAACATCCTGCCCATTCCGGCACTGGACGGTGGTCACGTATTGTTCCTGCTCTATGAAATGGTGACAGGACGCAAGCCGGGTGATAAGTTTATGGAATATGCGCAGATAACCGGTATGATTCTTTTATTGGGTCTACTTTTATTTGCCAACGGAAATGATATCTTTAAAGCTTTCTTTAAATAAGCAAGATTATTAAATTTGTATTAATAAAACTATTTAGATATGAACAGTTACGTTTTACTTTGGGCACTGCCCGGCGGACCCGAATGGATTCTTATCATTCTTGCCTTATTACTTTTATTTGGCGGGCGAAAAATACCTGAGCTCATGAAAGGATTAGGTCAAGGCATGAAAGAATTTAAAAAGGCGCGTAACGATGATGACAAAAAGGAGGCTGACGACAATAAGAAAGAGGCCATCGAAGATTCATCGAAGTAAGAAATATTCGTTTACCGTACTATAATGCGAAGGCCGAACCTCATTGAGGATTGGCCTTTTGCATATTATTTACACTTATAAATCAGTAAATAAATGATGCGCTTATTACTAATAACATTTTGCCTATCGGGGTTCGCAGGCATCTTTGCCAAAGGGCAAATAATAAACAGGCATCCGCATTATCCGCAATGGATGTATGAGAAACGCCTGGGCGAACTCGATAAGGGCACAGTAATTAAGCTGGATTATAACAGCAAGGTGCAGGCATTTATTGATGTATACACGGTTAAGCGACGCGATCATTTATCCAAAATCATTGGGCGTGCCGAGTATTATTTTCCACTGTTTGAAGAATATCTGGCCAAATACGAGCTTCCCCTCGAACTAAAATACCTGGCCATTGTGGAATCAGCGCTTGAACCCAGGGCTAAATCAAGCTCCGGTGCCATGGGCCTGTGGCAATTTCTCTACCATGCATCGCGCATGTTCGACCTTAAGGTGGATAATTACAAAGATGAGCGTTGCGACCCCATAAAAAGCACAGAAGCGGCCTGTCGCTACCTAAAATATCTGCATCACAACCTGAATGACTGGCAGTTGGCACTGGCAGCTTATAACGGAGGCATAGGAGTAGTGCAAAAAGCCATTGAACGATCGGGTGGTAAAACAAACTTTTGGGAGTTGCAACCCTACCTGCCCAAAGCAGTGCAAAGTTATGTTCCGGCATTTATCGCTGTTAATTATGTGATGAATAATTACCGGCGACACGAGGTAGAAGCCACACCTCCCCCACTTCACTTTCAGGAAGTGGATACGGTCTATATCCATAAGTCATTAAGCTTTGAACAAATACAAAGAGCATCGGAAACACCTTTGGACATTATACAATGGCTTAACCCAGCGTATACAAGGGACTATATACCCGTAAGCGAACAACCGGCATGCCTGTTTCTGCCCAAAACTAACATCCTTAAGTTTGTGCGGGCCGAAAAAGAGCTGAACGAAGCAACACCACCCTTAAGCAGCACGCCTCCTATCGGGGATAAAACAGGGCGTCAGCGCACAGTACACAAGGTACAAAAAGGCGAATTTTTCCATAAAATAGCCATTGATAATCATTGCAGAATTAGTGATATTATGCTGTGGAATAACTTATCAAGTAAAAACCTTTTCATCGATCAACAGCTGGTGGTTTGGACACCCTACCAAGAAGAGAAATTCTTTTTTGTAACACAGCAAGCTGGTGATGACAAACCCATGTTGCACATTGAAAATTTGTACACCAACAACCCAATCGATAAACAATATCAATGAAAATAAAATTTTATACTACCATGAAAAACTATAAATATTTGTTGGCAGCACTAATGATGCTTACAGCCTTTGCTTGTAAAAATAAGGATACCGGATACAAACCCAATGTGGGCGGAAAAGCCGGCGAGATGCTGGTGGTAATGGATGATAAAATTAAAACATCGCCCGGCGGTGAGGAATTGCAAAAGCTGCTGCGCGAAACCTACCTGGGTCTACCACAGGAAGAGCCTCATTTTAAGATGAGTGTGGCGCCCCACCGCTCATTCTCCAATTTCATGCGTACTATTCGTAATATTGTAATGGTACGAATCAAACCCAACACCGAGGAAGAGACGGTAAAATACTATCGCGACCGCTGGGCACGTCCGCAGGCGGTAGTGGTAATGACAGCGCGAGACACAGCAGGCCTGAAGCGACTTGTTGAAGGCGACCAACTGAAAATTCTTAGTTTTTTCAACAAGGCGGAGCGTGAGCGTTACATCACCTCGTATAAAAAATACCCTAGCGATGAACTGATCAAACAGGTAGATAGCACCTTCAAAGTACGCTTATCCGTACCCAATAGCCTGAGCAGCAAAAAAGCGACTCCCTCTTTTCTGTGGATGAACGAGGCGGCCAACTGGGGCTTTCAGGGTATGTTTATGTATGAGTTTCCCTACGTTGGCGAAGGTACATTCTCAAAAGAATACCTGTTAAATAAACGCGACTCAATACTGAGAAAAAATGTACCGGGACCATCAGAAGGATCATTTATGACGACCGAACACCAGTTTCCCGTGCTGTATAAAAAAGCAACAATCAACGATAATGAAGTGGTGGAGCTGCGCGGCCTGTGGAAGGTACAAAATGACTTGATGGGTGGCCCCTTCATCTTGCAGGCGCATCATGACAAGAAGAACAATCGTGTAGTGGTAACCGATGGCTTTGTTTATTCGCCTGAAAAACCGGATAAGCGTGACAAAATACGACAGATGGAAGCCCTGATGTACACCCTTAAGTTTCAATAATAATATGCTGCCCAAGTTAAATAGTCAGGCCTTACGGCAAGCCTGCGGTCGCGAAGACCTCATCAGAAAAACAGCGGCACAGATCATAAAAGACTTTGCTGAGTTTGGCTTTGAAGTAAGCTTCTCGGGCGAGGTAGCAGGCTTTTACGATGAAGTGTTCCAACAAATGAAGGGGCATGTCGCAGAGATTATGACGCAGCATTACTCCCGCTTTCTAAACTTTCTGTACCGCATTGATGTTACAGAAGCACAAGTAGCCGTGTATCAGCGGGAAATGGGTGATGCACCCTATGAGGATGCACTCACCGAGTTAATTATTCATCGGGAGATGAAGAAAGTAATGATACGAGAATATTTTAAAGCTCAACAATCGGATAACACCGACCAGGGTGAGCTTGCACAATAAAAGAGCAATCATGACGCAATTAACGATCAAACATACCCAAGAACGCCCCGAAGGTGTTCGCAATATTTTTCTGGTTAAAACAACCGATGCACTAAAAGACTTTGGTTTTAATAAGGATGCACTGGCCTACGTTGAGACACAGGCCAAAGCCAAGGAAACACTCATTACCGTGCGAAACTATAATATAGCTTATTATGTGCGCATTGTAAAAGATAACGAGTCAAATGATCAAGGCTGCGAGGCACTGCGTAAAGACGGCGCTTTGATTTATGCCAACTGCAAAAAAGATAAGCAACAAGCTGTATGCATTTATGATTTGGTGGGCAACAAATCCTTTAGCCTGGCGCTGTGCGAAGGCCTTGCCTTATCGAGTTACACCTTCGACAAGTATAAAAGCGACAAGGAAAAGGACGCCAAAAGATTCGATATCTGGCTGGCCTCATCAGCTATTAACCAGGGTGAACTGGACGAATTACGCCAGCTGACTAATGCAGTGTTCATAACGCGTAACCTGGTAAATGAACCCGTATGCACCCTTAACGTGGAAGAACTATCGGAACGCATCAGCGAGCTGGGAGCTATCCATGGCTTCGAGGTTGAAATCTTCAATAAAAGCAAGCTTGAAACACTTAAGTTTGGCGGGCTACTGGGTGTTAATAAGGGAAGTATCGACCCTCCTGCCTTTCACATCCTTGAGTGGAAGCCCGAATCAGCCACCAACGATCAACCTGTTGTGCTGGTGGGCAAAGGCGTGGTGTACGATACCGGCGGCATCAACCTGAAAACACCTCCGGGAAGCCTGGACGATATGAAGTCAGATATGGGAGGAGCAGCAGCTGTAGTGGGCACAATGGTAGCAGCAGCCTCCAACAAACTGCCCCTTCACATTGTGGGTTTGGTGCCGGCTACTGATAACCGTCCGGGGGGCAATGCCATTGTGCCGGGCGACATACTAACCATGCATAATGGTAAAACAGTAGAGGTACTGAACACCGATGCCGAAGGACGACTAATTTTGGCTGACGCCCTATCTTACTCAAAAAAATACAATCCACAGTTGGTCATTGACCTGGCCACACTGACCGGTAGTGCCGTGATGGCATTGGGGCAATATGCCACCGTTGGCATGGGCACAGCCGACGAGGAGGTATTTAACACCCTGGAAAAAGCAGGCAATGCTGTTTACGAACGGGTGGTGCGCTTTCCCTTTTGGGAAGAATATGGTGAGCTGATAAAATCGGAAATTGCCGATGTGAAAAACCTGGGACCCCGGGAGGCAGGTGCCATCACTGCCGGTAAATTCCTAAGCCATTTTGTAGAGAGTCCCTGGATACACCTTGATATAGCCGGGCCGGCCTTTGTAAAAAAAGAGGACAGCTACCGAGGCAATGGTGCATCAGGCGTTGGCGTTCGCATGCTATACGATTTCCTAAAACGTAAATGCTAGTTTTTAAGTTGATTAAACAGTGGGCAAAAAATGCCATTCGGCCAACAGCATTTGTTTCTAACAAAAAAAGATGCCTCGTTCAGGCCTAAAGCTAATCAACAATTACTATTTTAGTGGTCATCGCAGCAACACGACGTGTGTTGTCAGAAAAAAAGAACAGAATGAGTGAAGAAAAAATAAAGGTGGGAATCACCCACGGCGACATTAATGGTATCGGCTACGAAGTAATTTTCAAAGCCCTGTCCGACAGTCGGATCTACGATTCTTTTATTCCCGTTATCTACGGATCATCGAAAGTGGCAGCTTACCATCGTAAAGCACTTAACATCCCCAACTTCAGCCTTAACAGCATCAACCAGGTAGAGGATGCCCACAGCAAACGGGTTAACATTATCAATTGCCTGGATGATAACATCCGTGTTGAACTGGGCAAGTCAACGGCCATAGGTGGCGACTCAGCCTTTAAAGCGCTGGAAATGGCGGTGAAAGATTTAAAGGAAGGAAAGATTGATGTTTTGGTAACGGCGCCCATTAATAAAGAAAATATACAGTCGGAGTCATTTACCTTCCCGGGACATACAGAGTATTTGCAACAAGTAGCTGACGAGGGGGACGCTCTGATGCTGATGGTATCGGATCATATGCGTGTCGGCGTTGTTGCCGGCCACGTGCCCATCAAAGAAGTACCCAATAAAATCAATGAGGAGAGCATCCTCAATAAGCTTCGTACACTGAACCATACGCTCAAAATGGATTTCTCCATCCGCAAGCCTCGCATTGCTGTATTAGGCCTTAACCCTCATGCGGGCGATGGAGGGGTGATTGGCGATGAAGAGCAAACCATTATTATCCCTGCCCTGGAGAAGGCAAAGCAAGAGGGCATAATGGCTCTTGGGCCCTATCCCGCCGATGGTCTCTTCGGCAGCGACCAATTCCGCAACTTTGATGCTATATTAGCCATGTATCATGATCAGGGCTTGGCACCCTTTAAAACACTTACCTTTTCAAAAGGAGTGAACTATACTGCAGGATTGCCCTTTATACGCACCTCGCCAGATCATGGTACAGCCTTTGAGATTGCCGGGCAAGACAAGGCCAATGCAACATCTTTTAAGGAAGCTATTTATCTGGCCATTGATGTATGTCGCAATCGCCGCATGAATACCGAACTGGGCAGGAACCCATTAAAATCATATAACATCAATAGCCTGGAGCAAAAAGACTAGTAGATGTATAAATAACAGCACTTATCGCCTGACTGAGTATATATTTGAGAACCAGTCAGGCGATTTTTATTATACCTAACTATGGGCTGGTTATTTTTAGGTTTTAGGTTACGGTTCTCTGTGATAAACACTAATAAAAAACCGCTCCATAAATACTTGATTAATAGGAAACTTTCAAAACTTACCACGCGTATTAACCAAGCTCATTAATTAAGCCTTGTATAAGGAACATAGAACACTACACGGGTACCCCGCCGGCCATATTTCGATAAATCTTCAAGCACCAGGTTAACAGCATCGACTCCTGAACATTTATTCAGCAATCGCAGGCGCTCACGTGTCACCTCAAGCGCCATCGATTTATGCGCTTTGTGCTTGCCTTTATTAGCTGCCATCGCCCGGTCAATACCAATGCCATTATCTTCTATGGAAAATTCCAGACAATTATCCTTACGCCGCAAATCAACGTGGATATAACTATCGCTATGGGTAAGCTGCCCATGCTCAATGGCATTCTCTAAAAAAGGCTGTGTAAGCATGGGAGGTACCAGCACTCGCTCAAGATCAATCTGCTCATCAAAGTCGATGGAATAATTGATCCGGTTATCAAAACGACGATTTTGCAGCCGCATGTAATAATCCAATATCTCCTTTTCCTTTCGCAAAGTAATTTGTTCCTCTTGGGCATATTGCAGTACATGACGCATCAAACCCGAAAAGTCGGCGACGAAATCCACTGCATCCTCGCGGTTGTTCTCCATGATAATGCACTGTAATGCCGATAAAGAATTAAAAATAAAATGTGGATTCATCTGCGTACGCATCACTTTATGTTCCATACTCAAACGCCGCTGTCGCGCTTTGAGCTTCTGCAGATAAACTACAATTATAGCCAGTACCAAAAGCAGGATCGCTAACATAGACAAAACCAGCAAATACATGCGATCACGCTCTTGCTCGGCACGCAGCATTACCAACTCCTTCTGATTCTTTTCGCTATGATACTTTTGCTCTAATTCCAGCAGTTTTTCATATTGCTCCTCATCAAATATAGAATCCTTCAGCGCATAAGAGCGTTCAAGCATCTCATTGGCCTTCTTATACTCCCCAAGACTTTTATAAGCTAAATATAATTCCTGTAGATTATTGAAGCGCACCTGATTAAGACCAATAGCTTCATTGTATTTCTCAGCTATATTGTAACATTTAATCGCCTTGTTCACTGCACCACTCTTGAGGTACATCTCCCCCATCATGTTGTAGGTATGCACGAGGCCAACCTTATCATCTAAACGCTCAAAAATTTCCAACGCGCTGGCAAAATATTCATTGGCACGTGATGTTTGCTTATCCTGAAAAAATAAACGCCCCAGGTTATAGGCTACTGTAGCGAGCTTTCCTTCATCACCAATGGCTTTATAGGCTTCAAAGGCCTCTTTGTAGTGAGAAAAACCCTGCTCATAATTACCCATACGAACGGCAATAACCGCCATATTATTATGGATATCCGCTACTTGCAAAGAATCATTGAGCTCTTCATAAACATGTAAGGCATGATTGTAATACTCAAATACCTGATCGTAGCGTTCCCATTTGCCATAGATCATGCCAAGGTTCTGATACGATTGTGCAATACCTATTTTATTATCACTCAACAGCTCTAGCTCCAGCGATTTATTATAGGCCTGCAAAGCGCTGCTGTAGTTGGCTTGCAAATAATGAATCAGACCAATATTATTGAATAAAACAGCCAACTTACTCGAGTCCTTAGCTGCCACAAAAGCCTTAAGTGATGCCTGGTAGTCTGCTAATGACTCATTAAATTCCTGTTGATAATAAGCATACTCTGCCTTCAACAGATGTGCATAACCCTCTTTCTGAAGGAGGCTACCGGGACACTTATCGATATGATCATGGGCGACAAGCACCACACTATCGCCATTAAGGGGCAGCTCTTGCAAAAGCTCACTAAGGCGTTGGTTCCAATTATCCAATGCCGTAGAATCCTGTATTCCGGCTACAGTGATCCGACCAAACAGTACACAGATAAAAATTAGGGATAGGGCTTTCTTTATCATTTCTTCATGTATAAGCTCATCAAAATTAACATATTTTTAACTCAAACGAGGGCTTCCACTAAACTATTTGAAGGCAGGCTGCCTATTTGATCCCTCTGAGAATGCTTAACTTTTTGTTACTTTGTCGTAAAAAATTAGACATGTTGGCAAGCACGCCCCACTTAACACTATATAAGCAAGCCTTTGACTTTGCGCTTCCCCGGAAAATGCCGAATCCCTTTGCCACGCACCCGCATGAAATTTGTCAGTTAACAATGAAACAGCTTGAAGCCCAGCTTCCCAACCCGGAAAATATGGTTAAGGGCAAGATGTTTGGTATTCTGGCTGTGCAAACTGCAGATGGTCAATATGGTTTCCTAACAGCTTACTCGGGCAATAGCTTAGATATTGAAAGCAAATTGTGCTTTGTACCTCAGGTATTTGACATCAATCATCCCAATGGCTTTTTCAAGTACGAAGAAGAACAATTGAACCGCATCAACCGGGAAATTGAGCAACTGGAAAAATCCGATGTCCTAACCTGTCTTCGCAAACAACTTTCTGAATTAAAAAATAAAGCCGAAAAAGCACTTAAACAGGCAAAACAAAACATGGAGCAAGGAAAGGTTCGGCGGGCTAAGGTGCGCAAACATACTCGTGACAATACTGTACTTGAGTCACTGATTAAAGAAAGTCAGACAGAAAAAAGCCGCTATAACAAACTCCGAAAAGAATACAAGCAGCAACTTACTATCCTGGAAGATGAGCTTCATACTCATCATCAAAACATTGCAGCCCTCAAACAGCGGCGTAAGCAACAGTCAGCCAAGGTACAACAACAACTTTTTAACAGTTACATATTTAGCAATGCCCGGGGCGAGAAAAAAAGCGCCTGGGAAATATTCAAGCAAAGCGGCTCACAACTGCCCCCTGCTGGAACAGGCGATTGTGCGGCTCCCAAGCTGCTTCACCATGCCTTCAAGCACAACTTGCGCCCAGTAGCTCTGGCTGAGTTTTGGTGGGGACCTGCCCCCAAAACCGAGATACGTCAACACAAGCATTTCTATCCGCCTTGCAAAAGCAAGTGTGAAACCTTATTAGGATTTATGCTCCAGGGACTCCCTTTGGAGCAGGTTCCTAAACCTAACAGACAGTCAATCACCCTAATCGATGATGACCCTTACCTGGCAATTATCAGCAAGCCCGCAGGCCTGCTTTCCGTACCGGGAAAAACAGAGGAAGAATCCGTCTACAAACAGGTTCGGTGCTTGTTTCCGGATGCTGAAGAACCCATGATCGTGCATCGCCTCGATATGGCCACATCCGGTCTGATGCTGATCGCCAAAACAAAGGCTGCACACGCAGATTTGCAGAAACAATTCCTGAATAAAACCATTGAAAAGCAATACGTGGCACTCCTGCATGGTTCTCTAAAGGCAAGGTCAGGAGAAATCAACCTGCCCTTGCGAGTTGATATGAACGATAGACCCCGCCAGTTGGTGTGTTACACTCATGGTAAGCCTGCCCATACCAAGTGGAAGTGTATCGCACAGTGGCAAGGCATCAGCAAAGTATTGTTTTATCCACAAACAGGACGCACACACCAACTGCGGGTACATGCGGCTCACCCCGACGGCCTGAATGCACCTATCGTGGGTGATCCCCTTTATGGCAAAACGCACAATAGACTAATGCTGCACGCCAGGCAAATGCGCTTTCGCCACCCCCACACGCAAGTAATTAAGTGCTACACCCTTAACGAGGATGAAATGCCCGATTGGCTGGAACCATAAACAGCCGGACGAACTACTTTATTTATTATTTATATTTATCTTCGCGTTTTAAAATAAACAGAAAAAAATGCAAAGGAGTCTTATTTTTATTGTGTTACTATTATTTATTAACACAATCAGCCCTCAAGCGCAAGAGTATGAAAGAGGAATTAGCAATCCGGTATTTATGCCCAAAGGTCAATGGATGCTGGGCGGTGCTCTATCATACAAATCCAATAAACAGGACAATTACAAATTTTTGCTCATTGAAAACTGGGAAGGGCAAAGTTATAATATCGGCCTCACCCCATATGCCATGTACACTTTTAAAGACAATACGGGCGTAGGTGCAAAATTTTCGTACAAAAGAAATTACCTTGATATTGGCTCATTCAATATTAATATCGATGATGAAACATCATTGACACTGGAAGATTATGAATCGATAAACCAAATGTTTTACGCCACGGTTTTTCTGCGTAACTACCTGGCCATTGGCGACAGCAAACGCTTTGGACTGTTCGTTGATAACGAAATATCCTATGGCTATGGACAAAGCAAAATCATCTCGGGAACAGGATCAGACCTCGATGGCACCTATGAAACCATTAATGAATTGGGCATTGGCGTAATACCGGGCCTGTGTGCATTCATCAATAATACTGTTTCTCTGGAAGTAGCTGTTGATGTGCTGGGTATTAATTTCCGAAAGGTAGATCAGGAGTTTAACCGCGTAGAAACCGGATCGCTAACCTCATCGGGTGCCGATTTTAAAATCAACCTGCTGACGCTGAAATTTGGGGTATCCATTTATATTTAAAAATGATAATCAGAACTTATGAATAAATATAGATTTATAAAAATTAGCGTCTTGCTAATCACTGTATTGATTAGCGGGTGTATAAAAAACGACATACCCTACCCCACAATACCGGGTGAGTTTCTGTCGTTTGAAGTGGAGCACCAGGCAAGCACGCCGGATATTAACCTGGAGGAGCGTACAATTAACATTCAGCTGAATGAATTAGGTGACATCACCAAAGTAAAGGTACTGAACTATTCCATTACGGAAGATGCCAGCATTACCCCGGCCCTTGACTCGGTGATTAACCTGAGCGACAGCCTGGTATATACTATCAGCACCTACCAGGATTATGAGTGGACCATTAAGGCTTCGCAAAGTATCGAGCGCTATTTCACCATCGACCAGCAAGTGGGTAATCAGTTAATTGATGCGGAAACCCAACGTGCCAAAGTGTTTGTGGCCAAGGAGGCCGACCTGAGTAAGATCATGATCACAGGTCTAAAGTTAGGACCGGAGGGAGCCACCTACTCTCCTGATCCATCAAGCATCCACGATTTTACAAGTGATGTAAACATATTAGTGAGTTATCGTGATATTGAGGAAGAGTGGACACTGAGCGTTGAGCACGGCGAGGGCATACCGGGATTGAATGACGCTGATATTCTTTCCTTTACCCTGGCCGAACAAGTCAGCATGAGCGAAACCAGCATTATCAAACATACCCTTGGCGATATTGAAGGTTTTATCGATGTAAACGTAAATACCACCGAGCTGTCGGCATTAAGCATTGCCAACATACAGCTTAGTGCAGGAGCAAGCTGCGAACTCAGCTCCTCCGAAACAATCGATCTATCTGCACCTTACACGGTGGTTGTAACATCCGGATCGGGCATTACCAAAAAATGGCTGATACGTGCCCATACGGCCGAAGCCCTGAAAAACCGCTTCTTCAAAGAATGGCATTTGGATAATAAAGTGTGGAATCCTTACCTATCGAGCGATCCACGCTACTGGTGCACCGGCAACGAAGGCGTAGTAACTTTAAAAAACAGTAATACAACACAACTGGATGAAACCACCGGAGGCGCGCGTCTGGAAACCGTTGATCTGGGCTTCCTTGGATCAATAGGAGGCACGCCCATTGCCGCCGGTAACATATTTATCGGTGACTTTAAGACCAATATAAGCCAACCGGCACTGAGTGTTAAGTTTGCACGACCCTTTACCGGACGTCCCCGGCAAGTTAGCTGTACTTACGGCTATACGCCCACTGTGAATGAACAAAAGAATCGCGATGACATACCCATGAAGAATGGAGATATGGACAAGGGACACATTTGGGTGAAGGTGCTTCATTTGGAGAACGAAACCGGTGAGTTTGATAATGTAACTCACTTACCCAAGGGCGCCGTTGTAATAGGAGAAGGTGAGTTTGTAATTGAGGGAGAACATGCCGCGGGCAGTGAACAAACCATAGCGCTTAACTATCATAAGGACCAACTGGATAAGGCGCCTACACACTTAGCCATTGTTGCCACCTCAAGCTATTATGGTGAGTTCTTTATTGGCGGGGTTGGCTCAATACTGACCATCGAAAACTTCGATTTGAAATACTGATAACACAGCCTTTAGCACCACCCCGCTTAAGGGATGAAGATAAGCAATAAAAAAGCGCTTAACCGATTAATGGTTAAGCGCTTTTTTATTGTTTCTCGATTGGTGCTTTTCATCAAACTACCATCATAGGCAATTTGTTTACAAAAGTGGATAATTCCATTTTTCAAGCGCAAATTTCCAATTGGCATTTACTTTCTGTATGGTATCGGATGCGTAAGCATAGGCATTTTTCTTATGCCCCTTTTTGTTATCAATATAGGCTTTAATAGAATGCGAAGCCGCATCGAAGCCATCAATGCCCAGCTCGGAATAAATCGATTTCGTTAAATTATAAGGATCCTTCTCAAAATCCTCGAAGCGCAACTCAAACAAGTTACCATGGGGTATCAATTGCTTATCTTTTTCATAGGCCTCGGCCATCAGCTGATAAACACGAAGAATATTTTGCTCCAGCTCGGCATCACTAAACTCCTGAAGTTTAAGGGGCTTAATCACATTACTGAAATAGTCGCGCGTTGACTCAAACACCGTGTAGGGGTTGCGTACCAGATAAATAAACTTGGCATTGGGGAAAATCTCAAGCAAATCTTTTACGCGCCCTGTGTGAGGCGGATTCTTGGACAAGAAACGTTTTCCGCCGGTATTGTAGAGCGATGTTTTTATCAATCGGATAAACTCTGTTTTAAACTGCTCTTTCTCATAATCAGTAATATCATTAAACAACAGGTATTTATCACAATAATTCATGGTCTCCCGTGGGAAAAACCAAAAATTATAGAAGCTAACCGGCATCACATTGCTAAAGGCAAACTCCTCCTCTTGTGGCTGATCAACCTTTAGCTCCAAGTTGTCAGTGGGGCGCCGATCAGGCATAATTTGCTTCATTATGGCCTTAAAAAAGGGCTGTCCCCACACCATGGCATTGGTAAAGATGGTTTGGTAAGTAGTGTTGTAACCAAACTGTGGGTCTTTTGCCAGCACATTGTGCAAAAAGGTAGTGCCGCTGCGCCAATGACCAAGGATAAATACGGGATCATCCTCCAGCGCCATGGGTTCAACCTTTTTCTTGTAATAGTAATTTTCGATTGGATAAGTAATACTCAGCAAAGCTGATATACCACGACTGAGTACATACTTCAGACGATAAGGCTTATCAATCTGCTGATGACGGCATACAGCTTTAAAATTAGCCAGGCGACTACCAAAGAGAGGGGTGACCGGCAACTTATTAAAATCTAACTTAAACATATTTATAATCTGATATTTCGACTTATTAAAAAAACAATGAGCAGGCTTAGCTCATTAAAATTACAAAATATTGCACTCTATGCTTATACGAATCTCATTCAACAAAAAACTGCTGATCAGTTATATACTAACCTTACATTATCAATCCATAACTTACTATCGGGCGCACCAATGTAGGCACCGCCCTCATAACTGGCCGAAAAAAGAATAATAACATGCGTTATGGCCTCTTTGTCATCGCTCCAGCCTTCCTCAACATACGAAACACTTTGCCCCCGGCTATTGAGCGCGTAATATGGATCATCATCTCCGATCAAATCCATGAATGGGCGGTACGTCACATGCTGCCTTGCATCTCCATAAATAACTGGCATACGGTAGTCATTCACCCAGCCATCAGTGGTCTTCTCCAGGCGCTGCCAGGCGGTACCAACGCGTTTAACATGCAGCTTACCATCACTGTCTTCCGTGCGGCTCTGTAATATCATGTACACTTCGGCACAATCGGGTCCGGCTACTTCTCGCACTCGAAAACCACCGGTAGCCTGCAAACGCTTTTGACCGGCAATCAACTTATAGTCAAAAGATAAAGCATCGGGAGCACTCGTAAACGGTATACCCATCAGTGTATTGTGGCGCGGATCATCAGGTTCAGTAATCGGGTCGACCATACGCCCTGTAAACAGACTTCCTGAGGCTATCGCCTTTACGTTGACAATACCCAGTACCACCACCTTTTTTAGATTCGTCTCCAGTCGGGCGCAATATCCATTACCCCGGGGCTCATGAAAAACAGACTGATTTGCAGCCGTAACACCCACTTCGGCTCTTACATTGGAACTGGCCCAAGGCGTAAGATGCTCAATGGGCTGATCACGTTTTTGATAAGCCGCATCATCGGGACCCGGCTCGTAATAAATTACCTCTGCCCCCCCTATAAAACGCGACTCCCTGACGTAACGCGACCACCATGAATCCATATCTCCATATTGCACTTGCTCCCCTGCTTGTTGCTGTGCAAGGCCAAGCTGCATACTAGCGAAGCCTGTTAAACACCATAAAAAAAATTTCAAATTCATATCAAATCATTACTTCAAACCATTAGCTCCCTTAAAAATATCATTTTTTCGGCTCTTATTCTGAATTATATTAAACATACCAAATGTTAATAAAGATCAAAGCAAGCCTTTAAGATGCCTCAGCTCTTTGGTTACTGAAAGACATAGCTGCCCCGAACTTCAATAATTAAGGATGGAATGAAGAATGACATACTTGAAATGTAATACGAAAAAAGTGAAATTTGAGTGTCACCTTCACTTCATCTAAAAAATGTTAACGACTTCATGTTGGTTTAAGCAGTAAGCTGGCTGACAACAATTATCAAAAGCCTAAATATCCAAAGCAACAACTAAATGATCCAATAGCTGGCATCTCATTCTCTACGCCCATTACTAGCACGCAGGAGGCAAAAAAATACACATCTTATGTTGCTTATAATATGCTAATTACATCGCAATACTAATAACGGAGTAACAAAACAATAGCTTTAATTATACTAATTGGACTTAAATTTATGGCCGAAAACAACACATAATTCAAGAAAATGGAAAATAAACATGTAGGATTAATCAGTTTAGGGGGCTACCTTCCTGCTAAACAATTAAAAGAAAATCAAGCAGAAAAGTTAGTGCAATACTTAAGGAAGCATACCCAATTGCACCCTGATTACATAAGCGATATCGAACGCAGCGGCCAGTTACCCGGCACCATTGAAACCAACTACGACGGTTGGGAAAGCAAGCCATGGTATGAAGCCTGGGTAAAAAGTCTGCCGGAAAAAAAACGCTCCAATCCTTTCCAAGGAACTACTGAGCGCCGCCGTGTGCCTTTGGATCCGATTTCCGTAAAGGAATCTGTAGTACCCCATCCCATGCTACCATCAGACGCAGAAACCATTGCTGGTGCACTAGCGATCATCAATGCGGGCATTGATCCGGATGAAATTGATCTGGTTCTTTCTCACTCTCAGGTACCCGATCGACCTTTGCCCACCAACGCCTCTTTGATACAGGAGAAGCTTGGACTGCGCAATGCTGGTGCCTACTCGATAGATACCTGCTGTTCCACTTTTGTAACCATGATGGAGGTAGCAACGGCTTTGGTGAAAACCGGAATCAAGAAAAAGGTCTTGATCGTTAGCAGCATCCTCGATAGCATTATCAACGATAAATCAACCTACTGGAGTGTTGACACCGGCGATGCTGCTCTGGCAGGTATAATTACCAATGTAGATGAAGGCGAAGGCTATTTAAGCTCCTTCTCAAACAGCCACGGCGACCGCCATGATGGAGTTGTTTTTACCGAGCGCTCACCCATGCTATTTAAACGGGCTGAACTGGGATCTGACTGCAAGCAACATTTTGTAACTTTTCTGAATCAGGATGCCCTTAAAAGCATTGCAAAAAATGCACCATCTGATCTTAAATACGCTGTTGACCAAACACTTAATAAAATCAATTATCAAATTGATAATATTGACTTTTTTGTTACACATCAACCGGTAGCCTGGGCTGGGAATGCCTGGCGCGAGGCCATTAATATTCCTGAGGATAAGTTTTTCCAGACCTTTGAAAAATACGCTAACATAGCCACGTGCAGCGCCGGCGTTAATTTACTTGAAGCCATTGAAAATGGAAGAATCAAGGCTGGTGACAATGTACTAATTGCCTCATCCGGTGCTGGAGAGAACCACATCGCTTTAGTGATGAAAATTCCAGCCCAATTAATTACCAACTGCCAATAAAAAATCACGGGGTGTTATCTGGCCGGTAGCACCCCATTATATTTAAATGCACCAACGCATGGCTAAACTTGCCACGGCCCAATTGGACCCAAAGTCAGACAGCATCAGATAATCGCCTTTATTTAACCTTCCTTTTCCAATAGCATCTTTTATAATAACAGGTATACTTGCTGTTTCCAGGCAGGCTGTAGTGGCAATCGTATCATGTACCCTATCGTAATCTATACCTATGTTACGAGCCCATGCCTCACTAAGCCCTTTAAACTTCTGACCAAAGACAAACAAATCATAGTTCTGTGCCTCATGCCCCAGGTGCTTCAATACTTTTTTCACCGATTGCGGAATATACTTCTCGGTGCGTGCTTTGTGCTTTTCAAAACTACCCTCTCCCACGGTAAAAAACGGTTTAATACCATAGCCTTTGTCAAACAAGCTATTGCATCCACCCATCACCTTCACGTATCCGGCCTCGTCATCAACCTCCCATGAGCTAAGATGAAAGCCCTGAATACCAAAACCTACGTCTGCGCGTTTTAGCAAAAAGGCACCTGCCCCTTCCCCCACCAATAAGGCTTTCATATTATCCCCAGGCGTGTTTTTCAGAATGGTTTCTGACGCAACCACCAGTACAGTTTGATAAAAACCACTTGCAATGAAAGAAGCTGCTACACTAAGTGTGTAAATCATACCGGCAAAGCCCTGATCTATATTCATAGCGGCAGCCTGAGCTGCACCAATTTTTGTTTGTATAAGCGTTGAGTTAGGCGGTGTTAATCGGCTCATATCCTTTGAAACACCTGTTACCAATACTAAATCTACATTAGCCGCATCGGTTTCACTGTGCTGCAAAGCATCCATTGCGGCTTTAACAGCCATATCATTTATATCTTCATCGGCTGAATAATGCCTATTTTTAACACCGGCTATCTGATCAATAAAGATTTTTTCAGCAGCACTTAGCCTAAGCTGTCGAAAATCATCATTCCCCAAAATCATTGGTGGCAGGTAAGCCCCCACACCATATATTCCAACAGGAATCTGGGGCACAACAACGGGCGCATCAGATAAAGTTATTTTGCGATCAAGCTTTTTCATCCTTTGGTTTTTAAAATACTTAACCATAAAAAAATCCTGCCCTTGGGCAGGATTCTGCAACCATCTTTAGTTCTTCGTTTGTGCATCAAGCCACGCTTCGGCCTCTGCATAATCGGCAAATTCCATCTTGGGCATGTTTGAACTCTTTGTCACCTTACCCAACTGACTTTTTGCGATAGCACTTTGTGGCACAATCTCTGCTACCTTAAACATACCGGCTTGAGCCAGTGCCACCTGAGTTTCTTGCTGCTTAGGCACCAAGTCCAAAGGCAGTGTTTTCAACTCACGCATATCGGCCACCACAGTAAAGCCGCTTTTTACCTGACTCAATGCAGTTGCCTGATCGGCAGCGTATTGATCAACCACTTCCGCTTTTGCCCAAAAACCTTTGCACAAAATGTATAGGCGATTCTTCTCTCCATCAACGCTAAGCTCATAATTGGCGTTGGACACAACTACTTTCTTCATCTTTATAGTTTTTAATTCCGTTCGGGCTATAATACACCATTTATAACTTTTTGTTACACTGAATGAGCATTTTTTTGATAATTAAAACATGACAATAATCACAAAGATAAAGAATAAAACATTCTACATCATTTTGATAACCTTTCCTTTACCGATCCGTATACATGGCCTGATATAAACAATCAACAACAAAATAATTAAAACAACCATGTTTGGAAAACATTTTAAAGGAAAAGAATCACCATCAACGGATGTGGGTAAAAAATCAATTGCCAAAGGCATCACCAATAATGCCATACTGCTATTTAGCATCTCCACACTGGCTATTCTATCGGTAACGCTTTATTTCTTTCGGAAGGAAATTATGCACAGCAGTGTTATGTACGGTGATTTATCACTAAGAAATGGTGCCGCACGTATTGAACACCACCTATCGAAACAATATGTAACGATGCAGGAGTTAAGTCAGGCCTTTAATTACCACCTGGCCAATGACCAGGGTAAGAATGGTGGTGCCGTATTTTTTATGGATTATCTGGATAAACTGATGAAACGCACCGATGGCATTGATGCTGTATTTGCCATACTGGAACCGGGCACCTTTGCGGATAAGCCGGATAGACAGGGAATACTTCCTTTATCAGAATTTTATACTGAAACAGGGCATTTTACAAGCTTATTGACCAAGCAGCAGAACAAACGGATGGATGACTTTTCAGAAGCTCTCTATTACCAGCAGCCACGCTCCACACTCAAGTCATTTGTTTCAAACCCTTTTACATACAGTCTTAACGATCGGCCCCAACAGCTATACAGCATCGCTTTTCCTCTGATCATCGATGCTGAATTTAAAGGTGTAATTGGCTGTATGATTAACCTGCAAACATTAACCGAAGAAAGTGACAAAATACATATTTATGAAGGAAAGTCCAGCGTAGCCCTACTCGACAATAAAGGCAACTACCTAACTCACAACCATCAGCCCGAACTCATTGGACAAAACCTGAGTGTAAACTGCCTCAACCCGGAAGAACGCATCGAAAACCTTCAGAAAGGACATGTTGACAACTGGTTTGAAGGCCCGGTAGGATGCATTACCAATCCCATAAGGCTAAACGAACACCAGCTGCCCTGGCAGCTACAGGCTAAAGTGCATGCCAAGTATGTATTTAAAAATGTGATTGAAGCCGCCTATTGGATTATCCCCATCATCTTTCTCTGTATCACCATGTTTTTTGTCCTGATCCGCTGGATGATTAAGCGCGACATTAAACCCCTGGCCCAACTGAGTCTGATCAGCGAAACCATTGCACAAGGCGATTTAACCCAGCGTATGGAGATCAACTCGGAGAATGAAATTGGCGTGCTGGCACATAGCTTTCAGACCATGACAGATAAGCTCAGCGTATTTATACGTGATGTGCAAACCGGTGCTGAAAACATAAATAATGCATCGCAGCAAGTGAGCAGTAGCAGTCATACACTAAGCTCATCCACCACCGAGCAAGCCAGCGTGAGTGAGGAGATTAGCAGTAATATGGAAGAAATGGCTGCCAGTGTTCAACAGAATGCCGATAAGAGTCAGGAGTTTCGCCAATCCACCAAGGATGCCAGCAACAAAATGAATAGCATAAACGAGCAAGCGAAGATTGCCACTCAACTGCAACACGAGGTAGTAGCCCAGGTAAAAGTCGTAAACGACATTGCGCAAAATATTAAGATACTGGCGTTAAATGCCGCAGTGGAAGCGGCTCGTGCGGGCGAGCATGGTAAAGGTTTTGCTGTGGTGGCGCGCGAGGTGCAAAAACTAAGCGAAACAACGACCATCGCCTCTGCACAGATCAGCGATAAAATACAACTGAGCGCCGCGTCAGCCGTGCAGGCCACTGCTTTAATACAGGAGATTAGCCCAATGTTGGAGAAGCTAAACGAAGGTAGTATTGAAATTGATGCCGCTTCGCAGGAGCAATCGCAAAATATTCAACAAGTAACCAACGCAGCCCAGTTGGTGAACAACACCACCCAAAGTAATGCGGCCTCAGCGGAAGAACTGGCCAGCACTTCGGAAGAACTGAACGCACAAGCGGAACGTTTAGCTGAAATGGTAAGCCACTTTAAGATTTAAACTTAGCCACGGTCTGCAAACCCAAAGCGGCTGCCCATATTGGACAGCCGCTTTTTTTCTATAGACCTTATCTTTTCCAATTTTTAAAACTTTGGAAAAGTTATTTTCATAGGCTTGATGTTAGTCCAAAACATGATAGAGCCATGACTAACAGAACCATCCTAAGCAAATGTTTACCTGACTTTTACCCTTTAATGGGCAGATCGCCCTTAACCGCTTCGTCAGCTGCTTTCGCCATCTTCATAATTTCTTTTACCACTTTAGGATATTTGTCAGCCACATTGGTATTTTCTCCCACATCACTTGTAAGGTCGTACAATTGTGGCGTATCAAAGGTACCGGTCCAATGTTTACCGGGTAATATCAACTTCCAGTTTTGATAACGAACACTCATCAAACCACCGGTAGCTTTAAAACCATAAATCGCCTCATGTGGTGATTTCGCACCAGCTTCACCTTTCATCAGGGGTAAGATATTCTTACCATCGATTACACGGTCTTTGGGTATTTCAGCGCCTGCCAGATGTGCAAAAGTAGTGAACAGGTCCATGGCCGCCACGGGCTCGTCACAAGTAGTTCCGGCCGGTATCTGTCCGGGCCAGGTCATGATGCATGATACCCGGATACCGCCGTCAAAACGCTCCTGGTATTTACCTCCCCGCAGCAGATGTTCGCGATTGGGATCGGTAAAACCAAAGCGTCCGTAACAATTTTCCAGCTCTTCATCCTTATGGATAAGCGGTCCGTTATCCGACGAAAATACGATGATGGTGTTATCCTCTATCCCCAGGCGCTTCAGTGTTTTCATGATAATACCCACCGAAGTATCCAGATATTCCACCGCATCGCCATAAGCCGCCGCTTTACTGCGCCCCTCAAAACCTTTAGGTACAAACCAGGGCGTATGGGTTTCGATATTGGCATACTGCAGATAAAAGGGCTTTTGAGTTTCCTTTACCGAGCGGTAGATAAATTTGCAGGCCTCACGGGTAAACAGCGCCGGCAGCTCAGCCAAATCATTATTATCGCAACGCTTGATTATTTGAGCCTGTTTAATCAATGGAATAGCCGGATCACTCACGCCATTGGGGCGCCAACCGCTGTTACCAATTCGTTCGGGGCCATGATCGTTGGGATAAGGTATACCCAAAAACTCATCAAAGCCATGTACACAGGGCAGGTACTGGGGCAAATGCCCCAAATGCCACTTACCATATAAACCCGTAGTATAGCCCTGCTCTTTCAGCAACTCCGTAACAGACACCTCCTGCTCATCCTCCAATCCATGTTTTGAGTGGGGAAACAAAACATACAGCCCTTGGCCCTCATTAATACGCGGTGCATATCGCCCGGTCAGCAAGGCTGCACGCGATGGTGTACAGGTACCGTGCGGCGCATAGAAGCTGGTAAACTTCATTCCTTTGGCTGCGAGTGCATCCAGGTTGGGGGTGGAAATATCTTTAGAACCAAAGCAACTTAAGTCGTCGTAACCCACATCATCGGCTAAAATATGAATGATATTGGGTTTTGTATTTTCCTGTGCCAACACCTGTGTACACAGAAACAATGCTGCAAATATTATTAACTTTCCCATCTTATTAATTATTTTATTTCAATTGACTAAAATCGATTTCAGGTTGCATACCCTTTGGCGCTCTTTCGAAATACTGATCGAAAGCCACACGCTCGCTGAAAAACCCACAGTTTTTCATAAAGAATTTACCTTCGTGAACACCTCCGGCATAATCCAGGCGGGCATCCTTGTGAGCCGTAGCATCAGCAGTAAACCGGGCCTTGGTCAGCTCTTGCCACTGACCATCGGCATTGCATACCCATTGATTGGTATAGTAAGCCATGCGGCTGACATTACCCATCTGCGTCATAAAATTCTCAAGAAAGGAATGAGGACGCTTGATGTAGGTCGATGTCTTTGGACGGCGAAAGCTGGCAACCAATTGCCACTCATCGATCTCCGGATCCATAAACCAAGCCGTGTAATCGGTACTATTATTGACAGATGGTTGCGCCTTCAACAAAAATTTATAGGTTTGACCGGCTTTCCAGTTATATCTGCGATAACTTTGACCTCCCGAACCTTCATTCCCAAATTTACCGGTATTAACACCCTCACCTTTCTTAAGCAGTTGGATGCGCTGACCTTCGGGTATCTCGTTGGGATTATCGGTTTTATAAGGACTCCACACCGAAAATAAGATTCGCCTTTCGGTGGGTGAATTCACCTGAATGCCAAAGTAACCTTCGGCAAAACCATTGGCCATAAAGTACGAACCCAGAACATCCTGTCCCTCGGGTACGGTAATTTCATTATAAAAGTATTCGATGTCGCCAAACCCTTCAGGCACTTGATAGCCCAGGTGAACCGAAGGTCCCCGTCGGCCCCAATAAAAACTATCCTTCACATAATATACAGAATCACTTACGGCTTCACCAGCCAGCAACAGATCCTTCAACAATACAAATGACTCACTTGACTTATCAACACCCTTCAATACTACTTCATGATAGCCGGGTTCTGTTATGGTAAAAACTCCCGCATTACTATTATGCCAGCTGGTATCAGAAAATGTCAACATCTCCTCCTCTCCTTTAAAGCACAACTTAATTTTTGAAGGGCCACCTGTTGATTTAGCATTCAAACCAAGTTGAATTTCGCCTGTTTTTTCGGTGCGAAAATAAATTCTGATCCCGCTATTTTCATCATTCATCCGATATGAGCCATCCTTATCGAAGGGGGTTCTGTAATGACCAACTTCATCGCCAATTTGCCAGGCATTTCCCTGAAGTGGAACACTTATATTATAATTAATTACCTTTTCTGGAGCACAGGATAAAATACTTATTATCAAGGCCAGGGTTGCAACATACTTTTGTTTCATGTGTTTAAATGTGTTTTGATTAGTCACATGGAACTCACCAAATTGTCATCCTACTGTATGAGAATCTACCGCATGGATCGTTTCATATGACTTATTCGTTAGCATTTTGAAATTGAGATTATTATATAAGGAGAGACAGCTGATATTGATTCATATGCAACTCCCTCTCCTTAATCTTTCCAATTTATTTATCCAGTCGAATGGATTCAATAGCAAAGATAAAATTCACCCAATGGGGCTTTTCACTATCGAGTACCTGACTGATCATTTGAATAGCCACTAATTAATTCGCTTAACCACAAACCTGCCATCGTCGCCGATCTTAAAATGATCGGTTTTACCCCCCCGGATGCAGTACGCACCCTGCTGACCAGGTTGTCCCATAATTTCAGCTTTTAACAGATGTCCATCGGCCCATTGGATGTCGACCGTAAAATTACCCCTGGCCTTCAAGCCTTTGATATATCCATCTTTCCATTGCTCAGGCAGAGCGGGCAACAAATCAATTCGATCGGTATGCGACTGTAAAAGCATTTCAGCGAGGCCGGCACAGCCACCCATGTTACCATCCAACTGAAAAGGCGGATGCGCGCATAATAAATTATTATAAGAGCCACTACCGACAGATGCCTTGCTCCCTGGAACAAGCGCCGGCTTTAACAACCTGCGAAATAAAGCATAAGCGCGATCACCATCTTTTAAACGCGCCCAGAAATTCACTTTCCAGGCCAAGGACCAACCGGTACCTCCATCGCCACGGGCATTTAAACTGACCTTAGCCGCTTCGGCCAAGGCCGGCGTTTGATCGATGTTTATTTGTTTACCGGGATGTAAGGCATATAAATGCGAAACATGACGATGTTTACTATCCGGATTATCCACATCCTCTTTCCACTCCTGCAACTGTCCCCAACTGCCAATCATAGGCGGGCAAATACGATCTCTAATAGCTTTAGCCTGCTGTTTAAAGTCCTTATCGTCGCCCAACACATCACAGGCCTCGATGCAGTTACTTAAAAGGTCCCAGGCCATTTGATGATCCATGGAAGCACCAGCTGAAATACCACCGTGCTCGGGCGAATACGACGGGCATGAAACCAGATAGCCGCTCTCATCTTCGATCAGGTAATCCATCCAGAATAAAGCCGCTTCTTTCATTAAAGGATAACCTGTCTTCCGTAAAAAGTCCTCATCCTGGGTAAAGCAATAATGCTCCCACACATGCTGACATAACCAGGCGGCACCACCGGGAAAAAATCCCCAGGGTAGACCCCAGCCCTGGGCTGTGTATCCAAACGGATTATTCATGGTATTGACAATCCAGCCACGGGCGTTGAAAAACTCCCGGGCAGACACCTGACCAGGCTCTACCAGGCTTTCCATATAAGTGAACAAGGGTTGATGGCATTCGGGCAGGTTAGCAACTTCGGCCGGCCAATACAACATTTGCTGATTAATATTCATATGGTAGTCGCAGGCCCAGGGCGGATTGGTACTGTTATTCCATTTCCCCTGCAAATTAAGTGGCATTGTTCCCGGCCGTGAGGCGGAAATCATGAGGTAACGACTATACTGAAAATACAAGGCTTCGAAAGCCAAATCTTCGCTTCCTTCGGCAAAAGCCTGCAAGCGAAGGTCCGTAGGGATCGTATCGCGCTTATTGGCTCCAAGGTTAAGCTCTACCCGCTTAAACAAATCCTGGTAGTCGTTACGATGACGTTCTCGCAGTTCTTCATACGTCATGGTGGCCAATCGATTTAGCACCTCCCTGTTTTGGGCCCGGTAATCGGCACCTTTATAATGCGGATATTGCAATGTGTAATCGGTTGCCGCCGTATGATAAAGGATTAAATATTCGGCATTGGTAACCCTTAGGGTACCTGCCTCATAACTAACATCGCCATCTGATTCAACCTTTAAGCAGGTTTCGAAGGCCATCTGATTATCTTTCACATGTCCTTTCCAAAAATAAATCCCATCTGTGAATTCTTCACCCTGCTTTACATGCGGTATTTGCAGGCTTACCTGGTAATCCGCCGGGGCATCGCTTTCAAATTTATAGGCCAACACTTTTTCCGGATAACTTCCAAAATAAGTTCGCTTATACTGCACATCATCCACCCGATACGTCACTCTACCTTCTGAATTGGCAAGGTCTAACTGTCGTTTATAATCAACCGCCTGATTCGCATGCTTAACCTCAACATACAAATCGCCCATGGTTTGCTGGGCACCGTAATCGCCAAAAGAACCACTGCCATCGGTAGCATGAGTTACGCCGGTAAGATGTTTTTGTGTTAAGCGATGAGCAGCCTGCAGATCGCCCGCTTTCAGTAAACGGCGTATTGCATCCAGATGTTTCCAGGCTTCCTGACGATTTCCTCCATTGTAATCAGGATGTGCCCCGGGACCTCCGCTCCATAGCGTTCCTTCGGTAAACTGGATCTGCTCGCGATTGATATCACCAAAAAACATGGCCCCCATATAACCATTTCCTATGGGCAACGCTTCCGTCATCCAATCCTTTGCCGGTTGCGTGTACCACAAGGTAAGATCGTGGTCCGCGTTATGATCCGGCTGACATGCTAACAATAGCAGCACGTAAAATAAAATTACAAGTTGTTTCATGTGTCCCTAATTTGTTACGCTATTACCAAACAAAAAGAGCCAACAAAATTGTTTTCCTAAGCGCGAAAACCTTCCGATGGCTCGTTTCATTTAATTATTGATATTTCATTTTAATGATTAGTATCTGTTTCATTATTTTTTTATAGGATTTAAAGCCCATAATATTAGCCATCAATTCTTTACATTCACACGCGGTAACACAAACTTCTGATAGGTGAACCTGCCATTTGCCAGGTCGCCATTACACTCCTTAATTAAAATCGCTTTAAGCTTCTCCACTTTTTCAGGATATTGGTCAGCCAGGTCATTTTCCTCCCGGTAATCATCCGGTAAATAATAAAGCTGGAAAATATTTTTTGAATATAGGTTACGCAGCTTCCAGCCGTCTTTGGTGATGATGGTTCCCCCATGCATGGATGCATTAACCACATAGTCGTGCTCCACCTTCGACCTCCGCTTCAACAACAAAGGCAACAAGGATATACCATCCTTATCTTCCTCCAAATTAACACCGAGCATATCCGCCATGGTTGGCAACAAATCGTAATTAGCTACGAGATTATCAATTACTTTCCCCTCTCGGATTTCACCGGGCCACTTAACGATCAAGGGCACTCGTAGTCCGCCTTCCCAATTACTATATTTTAAGCCAGCCATACCATCGTTGCCGTTAAACACATCCCCTCCCAATTCTGAATAATACTTTGTGGTAATGTTATCAAAAAATTCACCAGTTTGCATGTTACGAACAGGTTTCAGTATCCTTCCTTCCTGGGAGTAATAGATCTCATGGCCATTATCTGAACTAAAGATCACCATGGTATTATCCTCCAGTCCTATTTTTTTTAGCTCCTGCATGATAATGCCCACATGGTCGTCGAGCAATTTTACCATAGAAGCATATTCTTTTTCGATCTGCGTCAGTCGATCATCAGACTTGTAATCGGCATGCACTTCTGGAATAGCCACCGGTCCGTGCGGCAATTGAGTAGGATGAAACAAAAAGAAAGGCCGGTGTTTATTTGTACGGATAAAGTCGAGCATTTTTTCAAGAAACAGATCCTGCGAATACACGCTTTTACCTTCCATGTTCCACCTTTCTGCATAGGTTTTAGCCGTTTCCCGCTCTAAAGATTTACCACAGTTTTTACGGGTGTTGCCAGGAATATCCACTTTTTTCCCATTTTCGTACATATAAGGCGCATAAAAACCATGGGCCATCACATGATCGAGGTAACCGTAATAATAATCCCAACCATGTTGTTCCATTTCCTCAAACGACACCGAAAAGCCCCACTCCAATTTACCTACCTGCCCGGTTACATAACCAGCCTGTTTAAATACCTCTGCCAAGGTGGTTAACTTGGGGTCTGCATCCTTTGTTTGATGGTAAATAGCTGCCGAAATATCATCTGAACTAACTTCACCTGAATAGGCCTGCATATAGGCTCCACCACCCGTTATTTTCCATTTATTGGCGTGGGCATCGTGATAGCCGGTTAACAAACTGGCCCTGGCTGGGGCACAAAACATACTGCCACGAACGTTATCGAATCGCAAGCCTTCATCGGCCAAACGATCGATATGGGGTGTTTTTACAATTTCCTGACCTTCGTGCGACAGCATGCCCCGCCCCAGGTCATCGGCATAAATAAACACGACATTGGGTAAGCGACGCTTTTGTGCCGCCATATTTTCACCCCCTAAAAGCCCGACTAAACTCAGCAGGCATATAAATAATTTCTTCATAAAATTTAGCTTAGCAATATATTTAATAACAAGTAGTAATATTCCATACATTACCTTTTCCGGAGCAAATGATATTACACTTATCATCAAGGCCAGCATTACAATGTATCTACTGTTGACTATAAGAATGTTTTATTAAACTTTAAAGTTGGCATTACTCTTAAAAGAACCCATATACAGTTTACAACCGTATTATCACATTGCTTAATATCAAGTGTTATTCACAATTTTATTTTCAAATCTCCAAACAACTTACCAGAAATGACAATTACAGATTTTGCCACTGACACCCAAACAATAAAGTCTGAATATGAATATCTAAGTAACTGCATATGTGTACTATAAAAGCCTAACTACAATTTACTCAACGGACAGCATGTTTTATATTTTACAACGCCGTCCTTCTCACGGATCCAAGTATCAAATTTCCGCTGGTTCTGTTTTAAAACGACCACCCTAACTCCATTAGTATGATTACCGTATGTGTTAGTACCACCTGAAAAGCGGCCATAGCCCAAAGCTATTCCATTATAATCCCCCACAAAGTCATTTACATGGTCGTGCCCTGCAAATACACCCATAACATCACCCTGCAAAAGCATAGCGGCATACATTCCGGTATTCAATTCAGGTGAACATATCTTCTCATCTCGAACTCCCACCGGTTTGATAGTTTCATTCTCCCAGGCAGCCTTATATTCAGGCAAAGGAATATGAAGATAGGCCAGTGCCGGGAGTGGCACATCGTCATTGGACTTAATCCACTTATCACTCATTTTCTGATACCATCTTATCTGATCGAAAGCAAACCATCCATACTTCCCAACTCCTTTTTTCTGTGCATACTCCTGAGAATCCAAACAATATATTAATGCTGCCACCTTAGAATTATTTTTATTCCAAACGGGTAAGACATAATTACCCATACCACTCACCTTTTCTTTTCCACGCTCAGCTATACAGTAAGGTATTTCATCAATGATATCAAAAATTTTCTCTTTGGTAGCCCATCGCTCGGCATCATGATTTCCTAAAACAAAAGTCCATGGTATCTGATGTCTCACAACAGGAGCAGTAACCTTCTCCCAGGCCAGTGACATATCACTGGACATAGCAATATCTCCAGTAAAAACAACTAAATCCGGTTTTTCAACATCAAGCACCTGCTCAATCATTTGAATGGCGAGATCACATTTGGGATTCTCATGATTATAATGGGTATCCGTTATCTGAACTATCTTAAATTTGCCATCCGCATTAAAACAGAGTTGCTTCTTCTGCGCCTGTAATCCTGAAAGAATAATAAAAGTTAATCCGACCAGAAATAAACTCTTCATACTCATCAATTAAAATTTATACACTTCTGATTCAACGTGAGCTTCCTGCATAATCAACTTCATTTTGGTAACTATCTCAGGGTGCTGGTCTGCCACGTTATTTTCTTCGCCCACATCAGTGCTTAAATCGTAAAGTTCAATGGGTGCGTTGGGGTCTTTAGAAACTCCGTATTGAACGGCTTTCCACTTGTCCATGCGCACCGCTTTACGACCGCCCCAAACATGAAACTCCCAGTAGAGGTAGTCATGCTGGGGCTGCTTACCCTTATCCAGTAATGTTGGCACCAAAGAGATACCGTCGATATTCTCTGGTGTGCTGGCATTAGCCAATTCCGTAAAGGTAGGCAGCATATCCCAAAACGCAGATATATGATCCGACTCGCGTCCTTCTTTAATCATGCCGGGCCAGCTAGCAATAAAGGGCACACGAATACCTCCTTCGTATAAATCGCGCTTATAACCTTTCAAGGGGCCGTTACTATTGAAGTAATCAGGCTGCGCACCTCCCTCGAGGTGAGGGCCATTGTCAGAGGTGAAAATAATGAGCGTATTATCGGCAATACCCAATTCTTCTACTTTGGCCACAATATCACCCACCTGTTCGTCCAGAAGATGAATCATGGCAGCAAACGCAGCATGCGATTCGGGCTGAGAGCAATACCCTCCTTTTCGGAAACCCGGTCCGCCATCCGTCCCTTTGTAGCTATGCTCAGGATCAAACTTACCACGATACAATTCCATATATTTCTCGGGTGCCAGCAACTCGGCATGCGGAATAATGGTAGGCACGTAGCAGAAGAATGATTCTTCTTTGTGTTGCTCAATAAAATCCAGTGTACGCTCATGAATCAGTTCAGGCGCATAAACGCCACACTGTTTACCGGCATTGGCCTTCAGAACAAGACTATCCTGATTATCACGTAAAAAATAAGGGTAATAATGATGACCCAACATCTGACAGTTGTAACCAAAAAAAGTGTCAAAACCCTGATTATTAGGATCCCCCTCCGATCCTGGATAACCCAGTCCCCACTTACCAAAGGCACCGGTAGCATAGCCTGCATCTTTCAATAATTCGGCCAGTGTTACTATTTCACCTTTCAAAGGGTGCTGCCCTTCAGGACGACGCTCCTTATTGCCGCGGATATAGGTATGGCCGGTATGCTGTCCAGTCATCAAAGCCGAACGAGAAGGCGCACAAACCGTGCTGCCCGAATAATGCTGGGTAAAACGGATACCCCGCTCGGCGAGCTGATCAATATTGGGCGTTGAAAACTTTGTTTGCCCGTAACAACTCAAATCACCATAGCCAAGATCATCTGCCAGGATGTAAATAATATTAGGCTGTTGCACCTTCTCACTTTTCTCACAACCTGCCATTACTGCCAACAGCATAAGCATGCACAAAAACATTAGTCCCTTAAATTTCATTCTTACTGTCTCAATTAGTTAATATGTTAATACATTTAAAAAACGAATGTAGCTCAACTATTCCATCAAACTGCCATTTGTAGTAGAAAAAACAGGCCACTTTACACAAAGGTAAGGCAGCCTGCTTGGTTTGTCATAAATAATACTATCTTATTTTAAAGACAATTTTATATAGTCGTTCTTCACCATATACCGACTTCACTGTATAAAAAACAGGCTCAGAAAAGTCTGCTGGCGATCCCAGCTCGGGCGAATCCTGCTCAGGACGTACACTCCCACTTCCTACTGAAAGGGTTACCCAGGCATCGGACAGGCTGAAATTAGCCTGCTGTGCCACTTCCGATTTAATGAACACCGAATCGATAATCATATTTGGATCGAGGTAGTCATACTCAGCCATTTCCGACGCGATACTAACTTTACCATGGGTTGTATTGCTAACATCCGGATTATAATAGCCGATATTAATCCCTTCGAGGAAGGTTGATTCTGGTGCAGCCTGTTGCACATCATAATCGTTACAGCCAACCATTAAGATTGACGCACAAAGTAATAAACTATATACTATTTTTTTCATTATTATCAATTTAGATACAAGTCAATAAAAATGTTGATTAGTAATTGTCATTTTGTCCCAACTTGGGCGATAACTTCAACTGTTTGCTAGGTACCGGCCATAAATAGTCACGCTCCGGATTAAAGGCGCGCTCAGTATCCAGCTTTACCACTTTCACCTCACCATTTTCTACATAGCGCATTCCTTTAACATATCCTTTCATAAGATCTTCGGCAACTCGCCATCTTAATATATCGAAATAACGAGTCCCTTCAAATGCTAACTCAATAGTCCGCTCAGTACGAACAGCTTTACGCATAGCATCGCGATCGCCTGTGTTAACACCTGAATCCTGCAAGCGCGGTAATCCGGCACGCATGCGTACCAGATCAATATAGTCGGCAGCCACCTGCTGATCTCCACCTGTCTCAATTATACCCTCAGCAGCCATTAGTAATACATCGGCATAACGAATCAACATTACATCAATACCGCCATCACCCGGGGAGGCATAATCCTGAATATCAAGATACTTTTTAATGTAGAAACCTGTTGGCGTTGACAAGTCAGGTGTTAGCACATCGTCCAGACCACCATTGCCAGGTGTCATATTCAGGAAAGGCTGTGCCTCAGGATAATCTGGATCACCGTGCAAGTTATATAGCGGATCGCCATTAACAAACAATGAAGCTATCATGCGTGGATCTCTATCAACATAAGGGTTAAAAGGATCGAAACCCGAGGCATTGTTAGTGATAGGCAAACCATTAAGCATGGGATACATATCAGCAATTCGCTTTGTGGCAGAATAATAAGGGTTACCATTTTTCAATGACTTTGGTGCTCTATTGCTAAATGAGTTACGATTGTAGGTACCACCTCCAATGTAGGGGCGAACAAGTACTGTTTCATTGCTTCCTTCTCCTGCGTATTTAAACAAGTCTTCATAATTGCTATACAAGCTGTAGATATCTAAATCGATTACTTTTTGGGCAGCCTCGGCCACTACTGAATAATATTTGGCATCGAACTTAGTGGCCATAAGGGCGGCTCTTGCTTTCATGGCATAAGCAGCACCCACAGTTAAACGGCCATAATCGGCATCGCCATACTCATTTTCCAGCTTATCAATGGCTGCATCATAATCGCTAAATACATGCTCCCATACCTGATCAACGGGAGTACGCTCCACATTCATGGCCTCATCGGTTCCCATGCTGTAGTCAATATAAGGCACATCACCAAAGAAAAAGGCCAGGTAGGTATAACAGTAAGCTCTGAAGAAATGAGCTTCGCCCACCATACGATCCAGCATCTTCAACTCGGCTTCATCGGTAGTTTTTTCAATTACGCGATCTACATTCTCAAAAAAGTTATTGGCAGCTCGTACTCCTTTAAATCGGTTTACCCACTGCGCATTAAAAACACCTAGATCCGACTGATGGATACCTCTCTGCATACGCCCATGATCACTGTCGTATCCATAATTATCCACCAGAATATCTGAATATAAGTCATAACCAATTTCATCACCATTCAAAAATGTATACAAGTAATTAACTGCATATTCTGCATCCTGAATAGTCTGCCAGTAATTTTCATTGTTCAATCGATCATTCGGCTCCGTTTCGAGCAGATCAATTTCAAGGCATGAACTTGATAACAATGCGATAGAAAACATTGTCAGCACTATCTTAATTTTATTCATCATCTTCATTTTTTACACGTTCTTAGAAACTAACATTAACACCAAAAGTAATTTGTGAAGTCTGAGGGTAGAATCTCAAACGACCATCATACTCATTAAGTACCTCCGGGTCGAGTCCCCAGTCTTTTGTTTCGGAAATGTACCAAAGATTGGTGGCACTTACATAAACGCGTACTTTGTCCACATTAATTTTTGAAGTATAAACTTTGGGCACTGTATACCCTATCTGCACGTTCTTAAGCTTTAGGTAAGATGCATCTACCACCCACCAGCTACTTGGTTCGGTGTTCTTATTACCTTTCTTGTCCGGCCTTGGGAATCGGGCATCGCGGTTATTAGGAGTCCAGTAATCGGTTGCCATATCTATAGTAAACCCTTCCCAGTTACCGCCTTCTATGAGTGCACCCTGAAGAGCCACAGAAGCATCACTCACGCCCTGAAAGAAGACTGAAGCATCAAAACCTTTCCAGGCACCATTCAGGTTTAAGCCATAGGTAAATCGTGGCAGTATAGTACCCAGGAATGTAGCATCGCCATCCTTAGTAATACGGCCATCACCATTGATATCCTCATACATTAAGTCACCCGGGTAAACACGGTTATCTTTTGGCACCGGCAAATGGGACAACAGCATTCCGTTGGCATCAAAGTCAGACTCCTGATAAGTTCGATTCACCTTATAGCCATAAAGACTGTTAACGGGCCATCCTTCTTTATTTACACGATAGTTTTTCTCTGCACTTGTCTCATAAAAACCTGTACCCACCAAATCTTCAATTTTATTTTTAGTGTCAGTCATATTAAAGGCTACATCCCACTGAAATTGAGATGTATGCTTACTGGATAAATTAAGAGCCAGCTCCCAACCTTTATTGCTCACCTTACCGGCATTCTGGTAATTGGCATTTAAACCAACCACTCCGGGTATTGGCAGACGAAGCAAAATACCTTCGGTTAGCTTATCCCAATAATCAAATCCAAGACTTAGGCGATTCTCCAGAAAACCGGCATCCACACCAATGTTCCACTGTGTAGTGGTCTCCCACTTGAGGTTCTCATTGGGGTCGGTTGACTGATAATAAGCATCAGACAGCTCACCACCGAAAGGATAAGTCCCTTTATTTAAGGTTGGATAGTAAGAATACAAACCTACTGTTTGCGAACCAACCTGACCCCAGCTACCACGCAGCTTCAGGTTATCAACATACGGACGAACGACCTCGTAAAAGTCTTCTTCAGAAACCCTCCATCCGGCACTGAATGAAGGGAAGTAACCATAACGGTTATCCTTGGCAAAACGGCTTGATCCGTCAATACGCATATTGGCTTCAAATAGGTAACGCTCCTTGAAGTTATAGTTTAAACGACCGAAGAAAGAGCGAAGGCTCCAGGTAGAAAATGCACTGTTGTTAGCCTTGGTATCATCATTGGCACCTAAGCCTAAATCACGCAGGTCATTGTTATAAAAATCACGACGACTACCCTCCAGATTATCATAGGTATGCTTGATGTCGTGATGACCGATCATTGCCTTCACGCCATGGTTGGCAAAGGTATTGTCATAGGTCACCAGGTTAATTAATTCCGTCTGGCGTGTCGATGCCTTAAGAATGTAGTAGTAGTTATGCACCGGATCAAAACCTGAAATTTTACGGCCTGTTAAAGGATCCCAGTACTCACCTTTATTGGTAAACTGCTCTCTTGTTAACTCTGTATCTTTATTACTAAGCTGCAAAGAATAGTTTAACTTATCAGTAAACTCATAAGTACCCTTCCAGTTGAATATATATTCAGTCACCTGATCCTCCACAGTACCAGATTTCTCAAGCCACAGCAGTGGGTTCCTGTTTTTATCTCCACCACCATAGGAACCATCAGGAAACTTAGGCACAGCCCATAATGTACCATGTAGCAGGAAGTGCATATTGTCACTTACCGGACGTACATCTTTCTTATCAAGCATTGATGCCTTAAAATTCATCTTTAGCCGGTTAAAATTCCAGTTCACATCCCCACTTACGTTGGTACGCTTAAAATTATACACAGGCATAATACCATCCTGATCGGTATAGTTGGCCGAAAGGCGACCATTTAACCGGGTATCACCACCACTAACCGCCATAGTATGCTTCTGCATAGGAGCATCATCAAACATGGCATCGTACCAGCTATGTACAGTAGGGTAATTGTAAGGATCTTTACCGTGCAAGGCCGAATAGGCACCTATGATGGTATTGATGTCGCCATTATAGGCCGGATCAGTGCTGTCGAACTTACTGTTACGATCCAATATATTTTTAACCGCTGCCTCGCCATCAATACCATTGTTTCCATAGCTTACCAGCTGAAGGTTCAGGTAATCCTCCAAACCCATTGACTTTGGGTGATTACCAATTTTCTGATTAGTATAGGTATAAGTGTAATTCACATTTACTTTGTCACTTACCTTTCCTTTCTTGGTAGTAATCAGAATAACCCCGGCAGCAGCACGTGATCCGTAAATAGCTGTTGAAGCAGCATCTTTCAATACGTTATACGACTCAATGTCAGAAGGATCAATATCGCCTAGACTACGCTCAACACCATCGATCAATACCAAAGGATTATTAGCATTACTCAGGGTTGTAGTACCTCTCACGCGCATTTTCAGGTTTTGATTACCCGGCGCACCACCATAGTCGACAATTGTTAAACCCGGAACTTTACCCTGTAATGACTGAACCGTGTTGGCATTGACACTTTTCTCCACCGCCTCAGCCTTAACAGTACCGACGGCTCCGGTCAGATTAGCCTTCTTCTGGGTTCCATAACCCACTACCACAACCTCATCCAAACCGGTTGTTTCTTCCACCAGGGTAACATTGATAGTACCACGTCCGGCCACTTCAATCTCCTGCCCCTCGAAGCCTATGTACGAATAACTTATTGCAGCATCAGCCGAACTAACTTCAATACTATAATTACCATCAATGCCGGTAATTACTCCGTTGCTTGGGTTCGACTTTTCAAAAACATTTACGCCGGGCAATGGCTCTCCTGTCACATCAATGACCTTACCGGTAACTCTGTGCTCAGCCTGCTGTACATTAGTGAATGACTCGCTTGCCTTTTTTGTTAAAATAATACGCTGATCAATAATGCGAAACTGCACATCGGTATTCGCAAATATATGGTCAAGTATCTTATCCATTGTGTTGTCCCTTACCTCGAGATTGACAACACGCTCCACATCAACCAGGTTATCATTGTATAAAAATGAAAACTCAGTCTTCGCCTCCAGCTCATTTAATACCTGCTTTACCGTTGCTTGTCGTAAGCTTAAACTCACCTTAGTGTTTTGAGAAACCGTGGGGAGTGAATAGATATTTAAAACCCCCAGAAACAATAGAAATACACTTACTTTCATAACGCGACACCATTTAAGGACACTGGAATATTTGTGGATATTCCATGCGTTTACTAACATTTTTTTCATAAACTTGTAATAATTTTGACTTAAAAATTAGAACTCAAGACCATGGGTTCTCATTTTTTAACGGGAAGGTGTTGGCGCACCTTTCCGTTTTTCCTGAACCCCAGCCTCATTACCACTTACTTTTCTTTTAACAATACCTTTTTCACCATACGCTTGTCATTTTTTTCAATTTTAAACTCAATAGGCGAAGTTAAGCGTATAAGTTGTAGCACTTCCTGCAGTGGCTCACCGCTAAACTCACCCGTTATTTTGTATTCTTTAATGGTCTCGCTTTCAATATCAATATCTATTTGATACCACTCTTCTAACCTATGGGCAACTTCGGCAAGGGGCGTGGCATCAAAAATAAGTCGCCCTTCCTTCCAGGCTGTGTAAACAGATACATCCGGTTGATCAATTACCTTTAGTCGATTGGATGCATAGTGATACACGGAGCGCTGATTAGGCTTGAGTGTTTTTAATACATTCACATGTCCATTTTCTTCATGTTCAAGCATTACAGATCCTTCTACCAGTACAGTTTCCACATAGTCCTCATCCTGATTTGCCCTTACATTAAAAGAAGTACCCAACACCCTAATATTCAACCCATGGGTTTTTACGATAAATGGATGATCCGTTTTATGGGTGACTTCAAAAAATCCTTCGCCCACAAGTTTTACACTACGGTGCTCTGAGGAAAACACCACGGGGAAAGTAAGTGTACTGCCCGAAAAAAGATGCGCTACTGAACCATCGGGTAATTGCAATTTAGTGCTACCGCCTGCCACAGCCCTTACCTGCTGCATAGCCACCGTATCCTCCTTAACGGTCGATACTGACAAATCCAACGTTTGATATAGGGCAGCTAAACCTACAGAGATGATAAGTACGGCTGCCACCTGACGGATGATGCGCCAGTAAAGCTTATTAACAGTATGCAACCTCAAACGGCTTTTAGTAGCCTTCAAAGCGGTTTCCAGGGTTTGGTCATCGATGAATGATGCTTGTGCAGCCCTATTCCAAAGCTGCTGATAATGATCGAAATGCCGTTGATTATCTACCGAACTGCTGCGCCATGCTTCCACCTGCTCCTTTTCATCCGGAGTCACTTTATCAGCAAAATATTTTGCCAGCAATTGATCTATTGTATTATCCATTATTTTCGCTCTTCTACTTAACAGACGAAACCTACCCCCACATACCCTATATAAAAAATTAACTTTTTTTTAGTTGGATTGAGGATGATAAATAGATTATAGGTGTATGATACTGACTAACAATAAACTAAGAGATACGCATATTTTTACAAATTCACACTGTAGTACATCTTTTGAAACTGCACGAGCAACGAGTATGCCTTAATGAAATTTGCTTAATAGCTAGACATGCCGCTTCGCGCTTGCAGTCAACAGGCTGGATGGCTTCCTCAGGTTAATGGCGTGTTTGACACAAGAAGATAATTGGCAATTAGGCCTTTACTTAATAAACAACAGAACAAAAAGCGGAAGGTAATCTATCATTTCGCGCCTTAACAACTTTAAAGACCGACCGATTAAGGCTTCCACTGCCTTAACCGATATATTCATGTTAACTGCAATTTCTGAATAGGTCATTCCTTCGAAACGGCTGTACTGAAAAGCCTCCCTACAGCGATCTGGCAACATTGAGATAGCCGTCATCAGTTGCTCTTCAAATTCAAGGGTGATGGCCATATTATCGATAAGGACTTCGCCCTCCGACACTTTTAAGGCATCAATGAGCTTGCTCTCCGAAGCTTCCTTACGCAGAAAATCTAATGCTTTGTTGCGCACCGCGGTTGCCAAGAAGGGATGCAGTTTTTCAATCGTACCCAGGGAGTGACGCTTTTCCCAAAGACTGACAAAGCAATCCTGCACAATACTCTGAGCCCGATCATTATCTTTAATATAAATAACAGCCCGTGCGCATAGCAACTTATAGTACTTTCGAAAAACAGCATCAAAAGCCTTTTCGTTTCCCTGAATAAACTGCTGCATCAGGAACTTTTCGGATATATCATCAGATTCTCTCATAAAACCGGCTACGAAGATAATAACTATCGTGACAAACAGAATAGTTCAATACAAGATGCTACTCTGAACTTACATATCGGATGACTTGACAGTTGTTTGTGAGATTAGGGATCTTATAAGTGTTGCAACATTATAATACCCTTCGCATACATAGGGGCTCCTATGGGTTCTGTTCATTTTTGCAAGGATCGAAGCTTTTGAGATCTAAGAAAGCACTTGCTTCTTAATCGCCTTGCACATTCTTCCCTTTGCCCTTGAAGGCAAGGGGAAGTACGCTGCCATGGCAGTGGGATGGGGATCATTAACACCGGATCGCAGCTAATTCTGTATAATGTAAATCAGATGCGATCCTTAAAATAACGGAACGGCTCCTTATGCAAATCTTGCTTCTAGGGAATCGTTCCTGATATTCAACCCACTCCGGGGTTGGTGAATATTGTAAGATGAACACCACAGGTTGTCACCTGTGGCTATAGATATTTGAACCCTTCGGGTTCTGAATTAAGATCTACTAACGCATACTCAAGATTCTCATTCATTGATATATGAACCGTTCCTTATTCACTTTTAAGTCCTTCGGGGTTTAAGAAAAGCTTTTACTTCATAAGCGCTGTGTGCATTCTTCCCTTTGCCCTTGAAGGCAAGGGGAAGTGCACTGCCATAGGCAGTGGAATGAGGATCATTAAAACCGGATCGCAGCTTAATCTGTGTAATGTAAATCAGATGCGATCCTTAAAGTAACGGAACGGCTCCTTATGCAAATCTTGCTTCTAGGGAATCGTTCCTGATATTCAACCCACTCCGGGGTTGGTGAATATTGTAAGATGAACACCACAGGTTGTCACCTGTGGCTATTGATATTTGAACCCTTCGGGTTCTGAATTAAGATCTACTAACGCATACTCAAGGTTCTCATTCATTGACATATGAACCGTTCCTTATTCACTTTTAAGTCCTTCGGGCTTTAAGAAAAGCGTTTACTTCATAAGCGCCGTGTACATTAGTAGATGCTTGTGAGGTTAGTCATCCGATAAGTGTTACCAAAAAAGGGTGCCCTATGTAGGACACCCTCACTTATTTTCGAACAATTCGCTGTTACAGTTTGATCATCTTTACACGCCCCACCTGGCCAGTCTTCAGCTTACACTCAATACCCTTCAAATGAAATGACACATCTTCTGTTACCTCTTGAACTACGCCATGGGTCAAATGTCCTGAACGCTCATCCTGCTTTTGAAGAATTGCTACTTTTGTTCCCTTCTTAATGTTTTTTCTTTCTCTCCCGTCCATTTTTACTCTATATTCTAAATTTTATTTCTACATCTTCTGTCACACTCCATCATGCGACACCTGACAGCATTCATGTTCCCCTGAAAAAAACCGTCTGGTATATCAACTATTGCCTACTGCATAATAAAAAATGAATTCCTTAAAAAAGGCATCTAAATAAAAAGGATGACTTTCAGCTTACTGAAAATCATCCTTTGTTTTAATCTGAGGTTCCTGGCGGACTCGAACCGCCGTACCTGGTTTTGCAGACCAGTGCCTAGCCACTCGGCCAAGGAACCCTTTGTCTTTCGGCTTGCAAAATAAGCAATAAATATCTTTACTCGCAAATTTTTATTAGCTCTTTTCACTATAAATCTTCAAACATACAGGACACAGGCAGCTGTTGTATTTCGCTGCCAGGCGCTTAAGATTTTCGGGCGAGATAAAAAAATCTTCGCACCAACATTTCTTTTGGGACCGGGCATAGCAGACAAAGCCCTTACCACAGCGCGGGCATGTTTTGGCAATCTCGTCTTTTGCTTCCATCGTTAACGGCTAAAAGTAACACTTACACATTTCATTTGTCCTCCCATCGGAGGGTTCATCTTCGACACCTTCACGGTGGCTTTCAGCAACTGTGGGAAGCGTGCGTAAATACCATCGATAATGCGCTTATTTAGATGTTCCAATAGGTGAGACTTCTGCATGATTTGCTCACGCACGATTTCATACACGCGTACATAATTGAGGGCATCATTAATATCGTCACTATCGGCCGCCTTACTACAGTCAGTCTCCAAAGTTACCTTCACAAGAAAACGATTACCCACTACCTGCTCCTCTTTAAAACAACCGTGATAAGCGTAAAACTCCATTTCTTCCAACTCAATAACACCAATCATTTGCTTTTGCTCCATGCTATTTTATTTTTTTGGCGAAAATAAGCTTTTAAGACCGAATCATCAGATTTTTAAGTCGAAAAACTCTTACTTTTGTAGCTGATGTGCATGCATCAAAATACGTAAATTCGATTAATTACAAAACACGAGCAGATGGAATTGAACGAAACGCCAAAAACGAATTTCATTCACCAGGAGATTGATAATGACTTAAAAGAAAATAAGAACGGAGGCGCTGTTTTAACACGTTTCCCGCCTGAGCCCAACGGCTACTTGCATATTGGGCACGCCAAATCTATCTGCCTGAACTTTGGCCTTGGTAAGCACTATAAAGGCGGTACCAACCTGCGCTTTGACGATACTAATCCCACCAAGGAAGATACCGAATATGTGGAGTCGATCAAGGAAGATGTTAACTGGCTGGGGTTTCAGTGGAACGAAGAGCCCAAGTTTACCTCCGACTATTTTGAGCAGCTCTATCAATGGGCCGTTCTTTTTATCAAAAATGGGAAGGCCTATGTAGACGATCAGAGTGCCGAAGAGATAGCCGCCCAAAAAGGAACACCGACGACACCCGGTCAGGAAAGTCCATACCGCAATCGTAGTATTGAAGAAAATCTGGATTTATTCGAGCGTATGCGCAAAGGTGAATTCCAGAATGGCGAGCGTGTGTTGCGTGCCAAGATAGATATGGCATCGCCCAATATGCACATGCGCGACCCCCTGATGTATCGCATCATACATGCTGATCATCACCGCACAGGCAGCACCTGGTGCATCTACCCCATGTATGATTTTGCACACGGTCAGGGCGATTTTATGGAAGGTATCACCCACTCGATATGTACACTGGAATTTGAAGTTCACCGTCCACTATACAACTGGTTTCTCGATCAGATACTAAGTTTTCAACCCGAACTAAAGGAACAGGCACGCCCCCGTCAGATTGAGTTTGCCCGCCTCAACCTTAACTATACAGTGATGAGCAAACGCAAGCTGCTTCAGCTGGTAAACGAAAATTACGTGGCCGGATGGGACGACCCACGCATGCCTACTATCTCGGGCTATCGCCGCAGAGGTTATACACCGGAGTCCATCCGTAAGTTTGCCGACCAGATTGGTGTGGCCAAGCGCGAGAATGTAATTGATGTGGCGCTCCTGGAGCACTGCATACGCGAAGATTTGAATAAGAAAGCACCACGTGTGTATGCTGTTCTAAATCCGGTAAAAGTCATCATCACCAACTACCCAGAAGGACAGGTGGAATGGATGGAGGCCATCAATAACCCGGAAGATGAAAGCATGGGTGCCCGCAAACTGCCATTTAGTCGCGAGATATACATTGAGCGAGATGATTTCATGGAGAATGCGCCCCGTAAATTCTTCCGCATGGATGTGGGCCGTGAGGTACGCCTAAAAAATGCCTATATCGTGAAGTGCGAAGACATCAAAAAGGATGAGAACGGTGAGATCGCAGAAATCTACTGCACCTACGATCCGGATACTAAGAGTGGCATGGAAGGCAGTAACCGCAAGGTGAAAGGCACGCTGCACTGGGTAAGCATCGAACATGCTAAAACCATTCAGGTGAAGCAATACGATCGCTTGTTTATGGATGAGTCGCCCGACGGACACAAGGACAAGGACTTTCTGGAGTTCCTGAACCCCAACTCTCTGTCGGTGATTAACACCGCCTATATTGAGCCCAACTACAGAGATGCCGGCGCCAAGTTTAACGATGGCATTGAACGCTATCAGTTTCAGCGACTGGGCTATTTCTGTATCGATAAAGATTCTACGGAGGATAATGTGATATTTAACCGTACTGTGACTTTGAAAGACTCCTGGACAAAGAAAAAGAAGTAAAGAGATAGTATTTATATGCGCCATGCTCCGCCACCAAGAGGAAGGAGTTGACGCTAGCTCAGGATAATTGAATCCCTTAAGGACTCAAAAATAATAACATTTTAATAAGCCCCGGATTTGATCCGGGGCTATTTTAGTTAAACCACATTCGTGGTTTATATTACAAATCTGTGGTCGGCTATATTGCTGAATCCCCATCCCACCGCCCGAGGCGGCGTACTTCCCCTTGCCCTTAATAGCAAAGGGAAGAAGAAAAATATGATTCTTTCAGATTGAACAAATATTGACCCATAATAAAAATCCCGCACCTGATTCAGATGCGGGATTTTTTGTATTTATTCAGCGCATGTCTTAGTCAACCAGCACCGACCACTCGCCAACACTGGCGTAGAAGTTCTTATTCACTTCTTCCTTAATGGTTAAACGGAAGAATTTAGCTTTAACGGGCTTTTTGAACTTAGCCGTTTGAACCTTGGCACTGTTCTCAAAACTACCCTTCTCAATCACCGTAATCCAGTTTTTACCATCCAGGCTTAAGTCAAACTGATAAGTGCCGATACGCCCATTTGTGTTTCCTTGACGCGGTACATACTTAATACCACTGCAGTTTAACACCTTGGCCATATCAACTACCACATGATGCGGCATAGCCTCATCGGATTTGGTCCAGTCGCTGTGCCAAAAACTGTTACGATTGTCGTCAATCATGTTTTCAGCCTCGAAATGCGGATGGGCGCTGCTGCGTTCAACTATCGACCAATCATTTTTAAGGATGTCATAGTCGTAATGCACCGGAAAACTATTTCGCATTCCCTTACGTACCGACCATGCCGCTATACTACCACCATATTGCAGGTCGATGGGCTTCGTGTAGGCCTTTTTCTTACCGCCATTCAAGCTGTAGTAAATAGCTGCTTCGCCCTGCGTAGAAAGTGTTACTACCCCTTTATCCGAACGAAGAGCCTTCACGGCAGGAGCAACGCGCAACAAGGGTAACACTTTTTCTGCTGTGGCAGCCGCCTCGTCAAAGATATCCTGCTGCTTCAAATCCACTGGCTTTAATACCATCTTAAAACGATAGGCATTATCCGTCACCACATAATCGGGCAATACACCGGGACCGCAAGTGGCTGTTCCCAGTCCTGCCGACTGGTGATCGAGGTTAAGCGTTATAAAATCAGCCTCATCAAGTTCATTGATATGACGTGCTTTATCGATCGCTGCATCGGCATAAGGATAGGCACTGAAGTTAAAATCTTCGTCAGCAGTAAAGAAGAAACCCTGCCCCTCTACGTTGGTAATGGCTCCCCATTTCACACCACTGCGGTTGGCATTATCCTGTGGCACTACCAGATTAGCATCATACAGTTCTTTGGCACTCGCCTCGTAATATCCCAGCTGTCCGGCTGCATCGCGGTCGGCATAGGTAGCAACCGGCCCCAAACCATACCAGGCAGCCTGATCAACCGCTTTATTCAACAAGGCTTGATAACCCACCTTGGCCAGTGCTTTTACCTTGGCGGGCAACTGCACAAAAGCACTCATTACTACGGTTCCATCGGCATACACATCATACTGCTGTATGGCCTGAATGGTGGTGTTCGTTTCTTTATTTTCTATGGTCAAAGGCAACTCCAGGCGTTTGTGACCCTCATTCACCGTAGTGATTTCGATATCGCCATCCAATCGCTGCGTCAGCTTATTCAATCCGGCTTTCAACCACTCGCGCTGTCCATGATGATCGCGCACATCGTTCTCTGTTGCCGGACGATAAAAATTCAAAGTCGGCCCCTGCTCAATAAGCGAACGACCCCCGAATAAGTAAGTACTGATCACACCACTGGTCTTATCCAGTACAAGGCTGAATGAAGCACCCGACAAGCTGATAGATGCTTTATCCTGCGTAAGTGACAAGATGCCGGGCTCAGCTGACTTAGTTACCTTCGCTGCTTCGACAGGCAATACAAACTGCTCCCACGCCAGTTCATGACCGGCTTTCACCAGACCTTTGCGCTCCTTGCGAACGAATGAGAAGGTAAGTGTATAATTCTGTCCGGCTTTTAAGGCAGGTAGCTTGCCTACATTAAGCGATATCTCCTTTTTTGTCTGAGGCGCCACCTCCACATTCAGGGTCTGATGTGCCACAACACCCTCGGCATTGGCGATGCGCCAGATCATATCAAACTCATTCAGATTGGTAAAGAAATACTTATTCTGAATCTCAAATACATACTGAGTAAGATCTTTGGCAGTAATCGCTACGTTCTGATATACCTTTTTTGTTTCGTACAACTGAGGGTTAGGCTTACGATCGGGGTTCACCAAGCCGTTCAGACAGAAACTGTCATCGCTGGGCATATTAGTACCATAATCGCCACCAAAGGCATAATACATACGGCCATTAGCATCCACTTCGCGTAGTCCCTGATCTACCCAGTCCCAGATACAACCACCCTGAAGCGCCGGATACTGCTCTATGGCAGCCCAGTAATCGGCCAGACCACCACAGCTGTTACCCATGGCATGGGCATATTCACACTGAATGAGCGGACGGTCGGGGTTGCCCTTGGCATAGTCCACCATGTGGGCAATGCTGGCATACATCGGACAATAGATATCGGTATTCTCTTCCAGGCCTGAACGCTCGTACTGCACAGGGCGCGTACTATCCTGCTCTTTCATCCATTTATAAGTGGCCTGAAAGTTAACGCCGTTACCCGCTTCGTTACCCAAAGACCAGGTAACAATACTGGGCTGGTTCTTATCGCGCTCGTACATGCGCACCGTGCGTGCCATGTGTGCCGCTTCCCACTCAGGATCTTTAGCCAGGCTGCGGTCGCCATAGCCCATGCCGTGCGATTCAATGTTCGCCTCGTCAATCACATATAGACCATAACGGTTACAAAGCTCATAAAAACGCTCATCGGTAGGGTAGTGACAGGTGCGCACCGTATTGATATTATTCTCCTTCATCAGGCGGATGTCCAGCAACCTACTGGCCTCATCAATCACATGTCCTTTATCCGGATCATGCTCATGGCGGTTCACTCCTTTCACAAGCACAGGCTGGCCGTTAATCAGGAACTGACCATTCTTCACCTCAGCCGTTCTGAAACCCACATCCTGAGTGAGGCTCTGAACCACCCTACCCTTTTTATTTTTTAAGGTGATAAGGGCGCGGTATAAATTGGGCTGCTCGGCACTCCACTTCAGCGGATTCTCAATGGTTTTTGTTTCGAACGCCACTTTGTTACTTCCTTCGGCTGCCTTGATGCTTTGCTTCATAGTAAGCAACTCTTCCTTACCATCCCAGCTACGAAGCGCCAGCTCCAAAGTGTGAGCCTGCGCCTTAGCCGTGTGGTTAAACACCTCAACGCTCAGATCAAACACACCGTTCTGATACTGCTCATCCAAACCGGCAACAATCTTAAAGTCGCGAATGCGTGTTTTGGGGCGTGCCCACAGGTTAACATCGCGCTCGATACCACTCAGGCGCCAGAAGTCCTGACACTCCAGATAGCTACCATCCGACCAGCGATACACCTCCAGCGCAATAGTGTTTTCACCCGGTTTTACATAATTCGTTAAATTAAACTCAGCCGGCAGTTTGGAGCCCTGGCTATATCCTACTTTCTCGCCATTTACCCATAGGTAAAAAGCCGACTTAACCGCGCCAAAAGTCACAAATATCTCACGTTCGTTCCACGATGCCGGAAGCTCGAAAGTACGCTTGTAAGAACCCACCGGATTATAACCTTCGGGAATCAATGGTGGCTCAGGTCGTTTACGGGCAATGTCCCAAAACGGATAAGTGGTATTTACATAAATGGCCGTATCGAAGCCCGCTACTTCCCAGTTGGCCGGAACCTGAATGTTGTCCCAATCACTTACATCATAGCTTTCTTTGTAGAAATCGGCAGGACGCTGCTCCGGTGTCTTAGCCAGGTTAAACTTCCAGGTTCCATTGAGGCTCTGGCGATAAGCAGAGTTAGCTGCAACGCCATCCCAGGCATCACGCTCCGATTCAAATGGAATAAAATGGGCAGTAGCTGCCTCCTTATTAATCTCAAATACTTTCGGATTTTGCCAATCCGGCAAGGCCTCCTTATCCTGTGCCTGCGCGTTACCTAAAGCCAATGCTCCGGCAAGTGCGGCAGTCAACAAGCGCCTTGTCTTCAACTTGTTTGTCATCTGTTTGTGTTTGTATATGATTATTAGTTGTTAGAAAACAGGTGTTTGGGTTTAGGTCTTAGAACTTACGTATTAGCTTACAAAGCATTGCAGGAGCTGAATTTTAGAAATTCGATACCTGAAGCAGTAAAGGCATAAGCCAATTCTAATCATTAAGCTCCGCGCACGAAAATAACTTATTTTACAAGTATTCACTACCCCAGGGGCTGATGATGACAATTTTTAACATCCCCCGACGATTATTGTGCCTTTATTCGATTATTTTTATATTGAAAAAGCGGGGGTTTTTGAATAAAAAAAGAGGTGCCTGTCAAGACACCTCTTCCTTCTTTTAATCATTAACGTGTATTTAGTAACCCGGATTATTAGGCTTCAAATTCGGGTTTTTATCAATAGCATACTGCGGAATGGGCAGTAAATTATTTTTAGGCGCTTCAAACGTTCTTGACTCAACCACAATCGGTGACTGATCCATAAGTACATTATAATCACCATTCTCCATTTGAGTATCAAGCACCACTCCTTCGCGTACTCCTGTCATGTTAATATTCATTACATCGGAAGCAATGCCCCAACGAATCATATCATCGCGACGCAGCCCTTCCATGGCAAACTCCACTCGACGTTCGTTGCGCAACAGCTGTCTGAGTTTATCAACCGTATTATACTTATCACGATCTACAGCAGGCATACCGGCACGCTGACGCACATCATCAAGCGCTGAATACACCTCATCATTAACATTACCCAACTCTATATTTGCCTCGGCAATGGTTAACAATACCTCAGCATAACGGAAGATGTAAATATCGGCACCGGAATTCCAATAAGGGGCATCGGGTGAAGCATCCAGGTAATTCACATATTTACGGAAATTATAACCCGTTTTTGAAGCGTTGTTCGCAGTTTGATAGTGGTTGGCATCTCCTTTTTCGATGGAACGGTAAGGACTGCCCTGCCACACCTGGCCAGGATAAATAATACTGGCTCTTAAGCGTGGATCACGATCTTTATATGGATTCTGCGCGTCGTACTCACCGGCCGCTGCAGCCTCTTCAATCGTAAGGCCATTGGCCATTTCGTAACAATCAACCAATTGCTGGGTTGGCACTACGGACGACCAACCACCACTACCGTTGGGCAAAAAGGGTGTGTAATTTAAGCTGTACAAGTCAGCTGTGTGCTGCACTGACATAATAACTTCACTATTCTGCTCGTTTTCAGGATTAAACAAACCTGCAAAATCAGGGTGAAGCGAGTAGCCTTTTATACTTTTTGCTGTTTCCAGCGCATCAGAATATTCACCATAATACAATTGCATGCGCATGAGGAGCGCCTGTGCTGCCCCCTTGGTAGCCTTACCATAATCGGCCGCATCATATTCAGCAGGTAAAATATTAATAATGGCATTCAACTCATCCTTAATAAATTTGATCACATCCTCCTTAGGGTTGCGGGGCACCTTGGCATCATCGGGATGTTCGTAGTTAACAGTAATTAGAGGCACATCACCATAGTTCACTACTAACTGATAGTATTTATAGGCCCTTACAAAACGCACCTGTGCTTCATATATCTCCAGGTCAGCCCCGGGGATATCTGCCTTGGCGGCATTATCCAAAAACTCATTACAGCGATAGATAGTGGAGTAACCAAAATAGCTGCTTCCAGGGTTGGCAGCCGTTAAGCTACCGTTACCAATATTAGTCCAGCCTTCCCAGGGGAAGTTATTATAGCCATTATCCGAACCACATTCGCGATACATCAAACCGGCACCTCCCTCAAAATCATTATAACAACCTGTCAGTGCAAGCTGAACATCATTTTCGGTCTTCCAAAAGGTAGAAGGGGAAAGCGAATCGTTTGGTGCCACATTCAAAAATGACTCGCTACATGACATGACCAATAGGGCCAATGCAAAAGGAATTATATATTTTTTCATTGTCTGTTTCGTTTAAAATGTAACATTTACACCAAAAGAATTAACCATCACCACAGGGTAGCCACTTCCGCGTCCGGAAGGTGCTTCAGGATCGAAGCCCTTAATAAAATCGGTGATTGTAAACAGGTTGTCGCCACTGTAATAAATTCGTGCTCTGGATATACCCACTTTCTCAAGGATATGCTCCGGCACGTTGTAACCTACTTGCAGATTCTTCAAACGAAGGAAGTTCGTACTTCTCAACCAATATTCAGTGGTTTGACTTTGTGGCATACTAACCCCATATTCTGAATCGGTAACGCGTGGTACCGAAGTATTTGTGTTAGTAGGTGTCCAACGATCTTTCCACATCGCTGAAGGCTTGTTAGAATCACCACTAACACCGCCAATGGCACTAAAATCCATGTATCCATATCCACCGGCTGTTCCCTGGAAAAGCGCCATTATATCAAAGTTCTTATAATCAGCTCCCAGGTTGAATCCATAGATGAAATCAGGAGTTGACTTACCCAATATGGTACGATCATCGCCATCCACCTTATTATCACCGGTTACATCCACATAACGCAGGTCACCGGGCTGTATCTTAGAGGGAGCATACAGGGTGTTTTGAGCCCAGTCGGTTATGCCTTGCTCTGACTGATACAAGCCATCAGTTTTGTAGCCATAGAACACATCTACCGCCTCTCCTACACGACGTAAGTAACGACCATCGATCAACTGATTTTGACCAGCCAATGCTAATAGTTCGTTGGCATTATAGGCCAGGTTACCGCCAAAGTTAAAGCCCACCTGACCGAACTTATCATTGTACTGGAAAGTAGCTTCAATACCTTTATTTGACATTTCACCCACGTTATCGTAGAAATCTGATAAAGCAAAGGTTTCAGGCGATGGCACCTTCATGATAATATCGGTTGTATGACGATCGTAATAGTCGAGTGACACATTTACTTTGGATAGTAAAGTCAAATCCACTCCGATACCCCACGAGGTAGTTTTCTCCCACACTAAATTCTTATTCTTGGCCTGTACAATAGCTGCACCCGAATTAATTTCACTGTTAAAAGGATAATCCTTTCCTAACGACAGTGTTGGTACAGTTGGATAGTACTCATTCAAAGCATCCTGATTACCCAATACACCCCATGAAACGCGCAGCTTCAGGTTATTAACGGTCTCTTTCAAATCAGCCATAAATCCTTCTTCTGACAAACGCCATCCGGCTGAGAAAGATGGGAATGCACCCCAACGGTTATCTTCATGGAAACGCGATGAGGCATCGTAACGCAAGTTTGCCTCTAACAGATACTTACTATTCAAATCGTAGTTAACACGACCAAAGTAGGATAACATATTCAGCTCACGCGTATAACCTTCACTCACCATTCCTTTGGTAGCACCACCATTAATATCGCCCAAAGAGGTACTTGGGAAATTCTCGCGATAAGCTCTTGTCCGCTTATAATCGTAGCTTTCGGCATGATAACCGGCCATCAGTGCCAGGTTATGATCGCCAAAAGATTTCACGTAATTAGCCACAATATCACCGGTGATGCGCTCTGAACCCGTGTGATACTGATTCATTTTTGTAGGACCATGATACTTAGAAGGATTGTACTGAATCTCTATATTCTTTTCGTTATTATCCTCATTATAAGTACGAATAGAAGCTGTACCCTTTACTGTAAGCCCTTCGGTTAAGGTAAAAGTTAAGGAACCTACACCCAGGAAGAAGTTCTGCTTTTTATTGATTTGCTCACCTTGGTCGAGCCATGCAATGGGGTTACCATCCGAAATTGTACCATAGGTACCATCTTCATTCTTATAAGGTATCCAGGGCGAAATACGATAGGCCTGACGTATAATCTGATCGATACCACCTCCTACATAAGCATTATTAGGCTCTGTTAGTGTTTGACGAGTGTATGATAAATTTACATTACTCGTTAACCACTTATAAGGATTACTGGTAATATTGGTACGCACATTATAACGATCTTTTCCGGTATGCTCAATAATACCTTCTTGCTTCTGGTAGTTAACAGAAGTGCGGTAAGTGGTATATTGAGTACCACCCGATAAAGAAATGTTATGGGAGGTTTGAAAACCTGATCCGGCATACAACATATCCAGCCAATCGGTGTCGGGGTGTCCGAAAGGATCAGTCCCATTTCTAAAAAGCGCTATGTCTTCATCGCTAAAACGCTTTGACTTACCTTCATTCTCCAGCGCCTCGTTATAAAGCTCAGCATAATCGGCTGATCCTAAAAAATCGGGCAGAGCAGTAGGTGCCTGCCAACCAAAGTCACCTGAATACTTAACTACTGGTGCACCTTCTTTACCCTTCTTTGTAGTAATCAGAATAACACCGTTAGCGGCCTTTGATCCATAAATAGCAGCCGAGGCAGCATCTTTCAACACTGAAATAGAACCAATATCTTCGGGCGATAACTCGCTCATACTTGACTCAACACCATCGACAATTACCATTGGTGATGAATTGTTTAGCGTACCCGTACCCCGTATACGGATGGTTCCTCCATCGTTACCCGGCATACCACTACTTTGCTTTACATAAACACCTGGTAGCAATCCGGACAAACCGGCCGACACATTGCTCATTGGACGGTTATCCAGCATTTTACTATCTACAGTCGCAACCGACCCTGTTAGGTTCACCTTCTTCTGCACACCATAACCTACTACCACCACTTCATCCAGGCCGGTTGTTTCTTCCAGTAGCGTGATGTTAATATTGTTACGACCAGCTACTTCAACGGACTGACTCTCAAATCCGATGTACGAAAAAGTAACCACGGCCTCGGGCGAACTTACTTCAATGCGATAGTTACCGTCAATACCCGTAATTACCCCGTTGGTAGGATTGGATTTTTCAAACACGTTAACGCCGGGCAGCGGCTCGCCATGCTTATCCCTTACCGAACCATTCACTGTCAGCGTCTGCTTTTGGTTACCAAGCTGTTGAACTTGCTTGGTTAGGATCACGCGGTTATCGATAATACGATAGTTTACATCACTATTACCAAACAGGGCATCCAACACTTCTGACATGTTCTGCTGCTTCACATCCACGCTAATGGTTTGTTCCACATCGATACTTTGGGGACTAAAAAAGAAGGTGTAGCCCGATTGCTTCTCCAGCTCGGAGATTACATCCAGCATCTTGGCTTCTTTTAGTTTCAGGCTCACATTCTTATCCTGCGACATACCTGTTACCGCGTAGGCTTGCATGATACCTACTAACATTAAAACACTTAAGACCTTCATAATGCGTAATTGTCTGCTCAGGGAATGCTTACACCATTCCCATGGTTTCTGCTTTTTTTTCATAAATTTGTAATGTTTGTGGAGTAAAAATTTAACTGATTCTACACTCTGCATTTATCAACAGGATCGTGTGCCAGCACTTTCCTGTTTTTATTTTTAATGATTTATTTTTCTTATATACACTTTTGTCTTTGTAAATGAGCCATCTTTTTGTGGCATTGCCTTTTCGATACGATAGTCAATGGGTAAGATCAACTCAGTAAGGTTCAACACCTCCTCCAATGTTTCATCATGTATTTTTGCATAAACGGGCATTGTCTCCAACTCCTTATCGAGTATGATAATGTCAACACCATAGAATTTCTCAAGCGCCCTCGCAGCCTCTTTGAGCGGCTTGTTCTTCAGCAATAGTTTTCCTTGCGTCCATGCCAGGTGCTCTTCTTCAAGGCCTTTACTTACCGAATAAGCACCATGTGCCTTATCAAACAGGTACTCATCACCGGGTTGTAATATCACTTGCGGGTAATTATTGGCATCCAGCATCTCCACACGTCCTTCTTCGAGGTACACTTTGGAGAAGGAAGCATCGGGCTGGGATACCACGTTAAAGCGCGTACCCAGGACGCGTACTTTAAAATTGTCAGTCTGCACCACAAAAGGCTGCTCGGCATTTTTTGCCACATCGAAATAGGCCTCTCCCTGAAGACTCACCAGGCGCTGTTGCTCCTCGTCCAGCTGATACTGAAGGGTAGAATTAGCCTGCAACCATCCAACAGATCCGTCCGGCAGAAAAAAACGTGTTTTAGCATCGCCGGGTGACTCAATATTTAAAACCAGTGAGGGCTGCTCAGTAGCCGATTGCTGAGCCGTAAAATACCAAAGTGACAGGAATAAAACGGGCAATAGTAAAATCGCGGCAACGCGTTGTACCCACAGGAAGGTCTTTCTGTATCGACGGATTTTAGGCCTATCGGAACGCATGGCCTCGTAATGAATCTTATAAAACAGTTCATCGGGCTGCTGCATGGTTAAAGAAGCATCATTGCACAACTGTGCCCAATGCTGCTGCAATAAATCCCTAACAGCCATCTCGCTATTGGCATTATCCAGCAAGGCGCTCAGAAGCGAATAGTCTTCATCAGTTAAGGACTGTTTGCGCTTTAACTTATCTTGTATATTCTTTAGTTCTTTCATTAATCAGAGCTGCTTACACCTATACAATCCCTGACAAAACCAAAGGTCCTATTCGATTTTAATATTTTTTGTGATTTATTTTAAAAAGAGTGTTAATCAGTGTAAAAACTGAAAGAGAAGTACCAGTGCCAACACATCCTTTAGTTCCTGACGTAGAAAGCGATAAGCCTCAGTAAGCTGATTCTTAACGGTTTTTTCAGAAACCTGCAAGTAAGCGGCTGCCTCCTGAACACTTAAGCCCTCCTTTTTGCACAGTCTGAATATCTCCCTGCGCTTCTCGGGCATGGCTTCCACCAAACGATTAACTTGCTGCATTAGCGTCTCGTAGTCCGGCTGTATGGCTCCATCAGTTTCATCATAGAACAAACCGGCATATTCTTTTTGCAGGCCAGCTTCACGCTGCTGCTTTACAAAGCGTTTTTTAATGGCATTATAAGCAATGGTAAACAGATAGCTTTTGAGTGACTCGTTGGCCTTAAGGTCGTGTCGCTTTTGCCATACTTTCACAAATACCTCCTGTACAATCTCCTCAGAATCGTCCTTACAGTTCAGGTAAGTTCCCACAAATAGCAATAAACGCCGGGCATATTGCAAATATAACTGCTCCAATGCGCCGTGATCATCACCCCTCAACCCCTTAATAATCAATTCATCTGCCTGTTTGCTTTGCACAACACCCTATTTTTTGATGTAGCTAAAATTAATGAATTTATGCTGAATAGTTAAATCCCAAGATCTCCATCTATTATTAGTAAGCTAATTTTATGTACAGTAAAAAATCTTACTCAGCAGTTTAACATGACCAACAACACGACATGAAGCAAAAAAAATCGGGTCAACACCCTGCTAAGCAGTGGTTGACCCGATGCATTTATGAAAAAAAAACAATTTCCTGTTTATCGCTGCCCACACACAAGCGTGCGTGTTCCGTCAAATGCCACGGCTTCTATGCGTGTTGAGCTTTCCGGATAGGGCACCTTGGTGCTTGTATTATCGGCACTACCCGTACCCACCATGGTGATGTGGGTCAAAACATCATTCGCATAGGTTTCGAACACAGTTACGTTTTGCCATACGGAATGATTGATTTGCTTTACTATTCCCCCAACAAGTCCGGCATTGTATTGCCCTACAACAGCCATTTTGTGTTTATAAGCCTTATAGCTATTGCCACTAATGTAATGGATATAGTCATAATCCAATTTTGGATACTGAGCAGCATAACTAACCACTTCATCAACCATGCTTTGTGTGATGGTTTTTTGCGCGTTCGAATAATCCCCAAAGAATTTATCTACCGGCTGTAGCATACCTATACGCTTAAAAAAATCAGTGAGGTCGTACTGCACTGCATCACACATATTCTTAATAAAATTAACCTGCATTTCACCATGTGTGAACCCTTGCTCATCGGTATTACGTACTGCCTCAAACACATCACCATAAAAATACGGACGATACCATTCATTACCCTCGCCGGCTACGTGAAAGTATAATTGCAATTGCCACAGCGGACATAGCTTAACAAAGTGGTCGCCGCCCCATGTACCATCATTTCCGGGGCCATAGCCACTATCTGGGCCTCCTTGTAATCCCCATTCCTGATTATTAACAAAAGCATTATTCAGATAGGCATTGAATCTGCCCCCAATGCTTCCTCCTACATTTTCATGTTCCAGGCGTAAATTATTCGGCGTGTAGCAAAATTGTATCCAGGCCGAATAAATATTGTTTGTACACTCTGTAGTACCCACCCATTTCATACCGGGTCGTACCTGATTAACATGACCAAACTCGTGAGCAGGACCCCATATCGTATTCTTTAAGCGCTCATAATTTGCAATTGATTTCAGGGTATTTATATTAAAAGCAGCACCAATACCATCGGCATGCATGAAGCCATTCCAAATAACACGACCAAACATTCGGTTTTTAGGTGTACGCTTATACTTTTCCAGCCCCATTATTGTGTGTTGCGATGACACAATGCTATCGTAAACAAGGGTAAGATCATACAGGTTTTCATAGCAATTGGTGCGCAAAGCATCCACACTATAGGCCAATTGTACTTTTTTACCTCTGATATCCATTATTTCACTAACTGCATTCTCCAATAGACTTGTGCCATCTTCATTGCTATGCTTAGTGACATCAAAGTAACCATTTACCTGACCTGATGCGATATGGATTTTTACATCCTGTGCTGTTTTATAATCAGGCGTATAATAGCTGACATAACCATTCCCCTGCCCCTTCATCGTAATAACATTCAGCCCCTTAGATAGACGATAGCTATGATCATCACCAGACGGCCCCCAATCTCTAACGCGAAGGTTAAGATCCTGACCATTGGGATCAGCCATAAAAATAATCACTTCGTCACCGGTTTTAAAATACATGCCGGTAGGATTCTCAAACTGGCTATAACTACTGGTTTTAAGCTCCCTGGCCAAATCAGCCACAGGACGATAAGCCTCGTAGTTTTGCACCCGGTAGGTGGCATCGTAACATCCTGCCAATAGATAGGCAGCTATATTCTGCAAAAAAGGATTTTGAATGCGTGATAAATCCTGCACCGTAAACCCGGGATGTAGCACTGAGAAAGTTTCATCGGTAAAAAACTGCTGGTCTTCGGCTAACGCGTTGAGCGATTTGCTTTCGTAGCATTCCAGCTCGGCCAGGGACACATAATATTTTCCAACATCGTGGGCATAAGCATCCGTTACAATAATTTTGAGCGAGCGCGGCGCAACAACGGGTGCATCAAAACGAACAACAAAAGGATTATTACTATCAGGCGCATCAATGGTGGCCACCTGCTGATAAGCGGAATTTGCCTCGGTAGTAACCCATACGCTAGCGGTTTTAATAATGCCATTAGATCCACTTTTGCGGGGTTGGAGCACCAAATAATTTAAGATTTCGGCATTGGCATCAAAGGTATATTCAAGTGTAATATCCGTATCAGCCGGCATACCCGACCAGGGGGAATGATACAAGGTGTTGTGATCGCCATCAATGGATAATTCAATTCCCTGTCCACTCTGAAATTTATCGGCTGGAGAAAGTGATGCAGAGGCAATCGTTAATTTCTTATCTTTTTCAAAAGAGTCGGTTGATTCGGGTTGATAATCTTCTGAAGCCACAAGCGCCTGCTTAATCTGCATACTATCTTTATAGGTGCCCTCGGTATGGTGAAAGTAGATCCATCCTGAGCGGCCGGCTTCGGAATCCACTGCCGCTACCTGCAAACGGAAGGAGTAGCTGACCGGATCAATGCTTACCGATTTCAAATCCGCGGCATTCTGTACCCAAGGCACCGCATCGCATACTGCCACAACCTCAACATTGGACATAACATCCAACTCCAGTACCTGCTCTTTAAAATCAATTTCCACAAGGCGTGAAGGCAAAAATATCTGTGGTTTTACACCAAACTGCATTACAGTAATAGTAGCTTCACTACTTCCGGCACTTAGCTTGATGGTACATTCGCGACTCTCTAAACTGGGATTCTCTTCAACATTAATCGTAAGCACACCACGGTCGGCATTAAAGATAGCCTGGCACCATTCATACTGACTAGTAATGTTTATAGCCTCGGCATTGGTTTTTACACTCACATCTTTAGTCGAAGCGTGCACCTGAAAGCCCAATTGTGTATTGCCTTCAGCAATTTCCAGGGTGGTAACTCCAGGGCTTTCACCATCATCGCTACAGGCCGGCAGGGCGCAGGTTAAAAGCACGCTTAGCAAAATAAGGATTATTGATTTCATATTCATTGTATATTTTTCAAAGGCCAATCACATGACTGTTGTAAATAAATTGGTTCAAAATATTCATCACACGACATGAACGTGCTTTCAGCTTGAAATATCAGAATGTAAGAAACCTTTGAACAGCTCATCAGATGAGCCGGTTAGCAAATAAGGATTAATTGACAACGCTGAAATTGAATTAATAGGGTCGTCGGAAAGAAGGCTTGAAATTTGGCAGGCAGGAAGGTCCTGCCTGCCAAATAACTAAATTTTATTGAATTAAGATTTAATAATTCTCCTCAGCTACTTCCTCCAGGTCGGTAAGCTCCTCACCCAGAGACAAAACCTCAATACCACTCAAATAAGTCCATTGGCCATTGGCGGCTGTTTCGATAATTCGAATACGGAAATACTTAGATTCGAAATTTTTGTTCATATTCAGTGTAAACTCATCCGTCTCCGGAGCAATGGGCAAGTTAGGTGCTGATACCCAAACTGTCTCCCAGGTAGCGCCATCCTCACTCACTTGCAAATCAAAACGCTTAGGATCATGTTGATCGTTTCCTCCCTGACGAAGCGTATAGTTAAAAGCACCCAGCTTGGTTGGCTCCTCAAAATTAATTTGAATATGGTGGGGTAAAGGAGCCTTACCCGATGACCATGCCGAGTGCCAGTAGGTATTAATGTTATCATCTAACAAGTTCTCTTTTGGCCCTTCGCTTTGCTCCTGGGTATAAGTATCAATCATATCAGCAGTCAAAGGAACTTCCACTGCATCATCAAGGCTATAAGTAACTTCAATGGGACGTCTGATAGGACGTACTTTTTCAGTATGCAGTATTTCGCCTCCTACTTCATCGGCATTATATGTCTGCAAGGAAAAATCGTACTCAAACTTATTTAACAGTCCTTCCACCAAAATACTATCGCTATAAACGCTAGCGAGCTGCTTTACCATTGATTCCTTTTTCTCAAAACGAGCTGCCACATACAGGTAATTAGAGTCGGCTGGCACATTCCAAAAGATAGCCGCACCTCCCACGCGGGGTTCCACACGCACTTCACTAATAGCCGATGGCGGCGGTGCCACGGTCTCATCATCATCGGAACAGCTGACGGTCATTATTGCCAGCAAAACGGATAAAAAGCTAAAATATAATAGTTTCATTCTACAATCTTTTTTGTCAATTAATAACCGGGGTTTTGAACTAGGTGCTCGTTTTTATTAATCTCACCTTGAGGAATAGGCATCAGGTAGAAGGCAGGCGAACGGAAACGACGCTCAAACACAACCTCCTTAAGCTTAAAGAAATCAGCATCGGTAGCGCCCTGAATATTTAGGCCGATTGCCTTTGTATTCAGGTAAGGCTCAGCAATCATCCAGCGACGCAAATCCCAGAAACGCTTATTCTCCAGATAAAACTCAATGGTACGCTCATCTCTGACGATACGACGCATCACTTCGCGCGTGCTCGCTCCGCCAACCGCTGCCCAAGCCTCATCAACAGTAGGTACGCCTACACGAGTGCGAACTTTGTCGAGATACTCCTTGGCGATGGCAAACTCAGCGGCACCTCCATACTCCACCAATGCTTCGGCATAGGTCAGATATAACTCGGCCAGTCGAATAACAGGCCAGGGGTACTGCTGACTAGGCGCCTGCAAGCTAGGCTGCTCCAATTTGGGGTGTACCGCTTTTTTATTCAAATATCCGGTGGGCGAATAGTTTCCTGAGCGCGATTGAATGCCGCAGTTATCATTCTTACGAAACTTGGCCACTATGCGCTGCTCTTCATCACGAATCACCTCATAATAACTGTTGTGATAGGCTATCCAGGCATTGAAACGTGGCTCACGATTCAGGTGCAGCTTCATGGTCGTACCTAAAGGACCAGTGGCAATTTCGTAACGATTCTCGTAGTCAAAATCGGGATCCACATCAATGGGCAAGCCATTCTCAGTATAAAATGCCTCCACCATCGTTAGCGTGGGAGCAATACCGTTCCATGCCCGGCCTTCAATAAATGGAGTTGATTTATTTTGAATTCCATACATTCCTTCCTTACGCGTATCTCCCCAAATAACTTCTTTGCTGTAGCGATCAATAAAGGTATAACGAGCATTTCGCTCATACTCATCTTCAGGAAAAGTTTCCCCTTTCGACTCATCATATACATACAACTCATGACCGGCCTGTTCAGCTGCATCAATGGCTTCCTTGGCAGCCGCGACAGCACGCTGCCACTTTTCAGGATCGTAAGATGTGCTGATCAACAGGTTTCCTTCTTTATCGGTAAACGAAGTGTAGAAACTTGTTTGATCTTCGCCACCACCATTAAACAGCGGCGAGGCAGCCAACAATAAAGCCTTTGCCTTCACGGCTTTGGCGATTACACTGGTGGCACGTCCATAAGCCGATGGGGAAGCATGCTCAGCAGGCAACTGAGGAGCACATTCATCAAGGTTTGCAACGATGAAATCAATTACCTCATCAAAAGGCGCACGACTCGGGAAATCATCAAAAGACATACCGATATCAGGCACTGATTCCACGATAATAGTAGGCCCGTAGTTCTGCGCCAGCAGATAATGATAATAAGCAATTAAAAAGCGAGCTTCTGCCTTGTAAAGTTTCTTGTTGGCATCGGACAAATCGGGCGTCTGATCCACGCCCTCTATTAGCAAATAACACTGACGAATACCTTTAAACAGGCTATTCCAGTAGGATATAACCGGGTTGGAGGCCGTAAAGTTACCCTTAGGGAACTGAGCAAAAGTTTCATGCTCAAAAGCCGTCACCACCTCGTCTGAGGTCATCAAATCAAGAGACTCATCCCCCTTACGTGGCTTAGGCAAATAACTGTAGCAAGAGTAAAGATAATTCTCTGCCGCATACTTATTTTTAAAAGCATCTTCTTCTGTTGGCCGCTCATCGGGCACCACATCCAAGTAATCGGAGCAGCCCACGAACATAACGGCTAATATTAAAAACGATAATATTTTAAATTTCATCTCTACAATAATTTTTACAATGACAATTGAACACCGATATTAAATACGCGCTGGGTTGGGTATTTCAGCCCGTTTCCACCTCCCATTTCAGGATCCCATAAATCAAACTCTGAAAATGTTAAGAGATTCAATCCACTCATATAAACACGCAGGAACTTATGCGTATAACCAATCTCCGCATTTTTCAGTTTTAAGAAGGCACCATTGCGCAACCAAAAGCTTGAATTTTGGGTATTGTTAGGATGATCCATTTTGCTTAACCGTGGGTAGGCTGCATAAATATTTTGGTTATCCTCTGTCCAGTAGTCCTCTTCAATAAAGCTTAACACATTACGAATTTGACTGGTACCAAAAGGATGAAAACCGTTAATAAAGAAAGAAGTATTGGCTACACCCTGAAAGAAAAGTGAGAAATCCAGCTTCTTATATTTGAAAGAAGGACCAAAACCATACACTATTTCAGGCACTGTAGGATGGCCCATAGCCATACGGTCGTCACTGTTAATCAAATTTAACTCGTCGATAGCAGCCGTAATGTCAGTGTATTTAATATCACCGGGCAACACCGTACCGCCAATCTGTTGCAAGGCACTGTTATCAATCTCAGCCTCATCAATAAACAAACGCTCGGCCACATAACCCCATAACGTATGAACAGGATGCCCAACAGCCGATAAGTTCGGATACTTTGAGAAAGCCGGTTCGTCTTTAGCCAGCACTTCGTTGCGGGCAAAGGTAAAGGTACCCTTCAGCTGCATGCTGAAATCCGGGCTAAACTCATGGTTATAGTCCAGGGCCAAATCAACCCCCTGGTTTTTCACCTTACCCAGGTTGCCAAAGATATTTGTACCATCAGTACCAAAAGAAGTGGGTATTACGGCACGTTTCAAAAAGATGCCATCGCGCACCTCACGATAAAAATCGGCTACCAAATTTAACTTACCATTAAAAAAGCCAATGTCGGCACCCACGTTAATCTTCTCTCCAATCTCCCAGGTAATATCGTTATTGGCATAGCGATTGTAAACAGGACCTTCGCGATAATAGTTCATATCGCGACCGGTAGTATAACCGGCGCCGGTCAAATCGATGTCCGACATATACACAAAACGCTTAACCTCATTATCAGCAATAATCTTGTCATTACCGACCTTACCCCACGATCCACGTATCTTCAGGAAGGATACAATGTGGCTCAGATTTGTCCAATAGTCTTCGTTACTCATTACATAGCCCAAAGAAACAGACGGGAAGAAACCGAAACGATGACCCTTGGCAAAGTTTTCGCTACCATTGTAACCAAAGTTCACTTCGGTTAGGTAAATATCGTTGTAGCTATAGGTTAAACGACCGGCCAGTCCTTGACGGCGTTTGGGTAAAGACGGAATCAAGCCATCGGGATTATTAACCAGGTACTCATCTTGCGAATACAGTAACATACCCGAGGTGCGGTGCAAACCGAAGCTACGATTGTACTCCAACTGTGTTTGGAAATACAATGAACGATCACCTTTAGACTCTGTTTCTGTACCCAAAGTTGGATTTTGCACCGTACCCACCATGTTAAAGTCATAATCATAACCTCCCTGATCATTGGGCACAATGTTACTAGCCTCATACTGGTTGATACCACCCACACGCTTAACGGTTGTATTGCTCCAGTTCTTAAACGATGCCATGGCTTTAAATTTAAGACCTTCGGTTACAAAATCTAGCTTTTGCTCACCATCCAGGGTAGTAATTAATGTACTCTGGAAGCCTTCACTGTATCCTTTTACCATTTCGGCAAAGGGGTTTACGTAGCCATTATTAATAAGCCCTCCAGACTTACCACCAAATGGAATATGGTCTAGTTCAGGCTGATTTTCTTCACGAGGGATGTATTCATCAGGCCATAGCATAGGAAAATCCACTGGGTTGGCCTGCATTACATTCCCAAATACGTTTTTAGCACCAATGGCCGGACCATTATACTGACGCAAACGGGCATTCATTCTTAATGAAACACGCGTAGAAGGTGTAAGCTGTGCATTAATATTGTTCTGAAAAGCATAACGACGTACCTTAACGTTACTATCATATGACATCAGATCAAAATCTTTAAGAATACCATTGTCCAGGTTAGCAGATACGTTCATGAAGTAATCCATCCTTTTTCCACCGCCCAATACGCTCACATTGGCGGTTTGATTCATGGCCATATTCTTGAACAACTCATTGTGCCAATCTACATTAGGGTATAAATAAGGATCTAAACCAGCTCGTGTTCCTGCTATTTTATCGCGCGAATAAGGAATATCACCAGTGTTTCGCCCTGCAATAGCCTCATTGTACATCTCCATAAAACGCGGACCATCCACAAAATCAGGTATCGATGTAGGCATAGACACCGAGTTCTCGATACGCACATTTACTTTGGCACGCTCCATATCTTTACCGCTTTTGGTGTTCACGATCATCACACCGTTGGCACCACGTGTACCATACAAGGCAGTAGCCGTTGCATCTTTCAATATCGAAAAGTTTTCGATTACTTCAGGTGGCAAAGCATTTAAGTCAGCCTGCGACACTTCCACACCATCTACGATAATCAGCGGATTAGTGGCTCCACTAAAAGTTGAAATACCACGAATATAGAAGTTAGCACCATCGGCACCAGGCTCTCCGGAACGCTGAAAAGCAATTACACCAGCCAGTTTACCGGCGAACGAAGTAGATATATTACTGGAAGGTACACGCAGGGTAGCCGGCTCAATGGTTTCGATTGATCCGGTAACACTTACCTTACGCTGCGAACCATAGCCTACCACTGTTACTTCCTCCAAACCTTGAGTATCCTCGCTCATCACCATATTAATGGTTGTCTGATTTTTGTAGTCTACCTCCTGTGGTTTCATACCAATAAAGGTGAAAACAATCACTTCAGCATTGGCCGGTACTTCAAGGGTATAGCGGCCATCAATGTCGGTTATGGTACCAATTACAGTGCCTTTAACACTAATATTTACACCGGGAATAGGCTGACCAGAAGTATCAGTAACCTGACCGCTAATCTCTTGCTTATCCTGCTGTACCAAACGACTCTCCTCATAGCGTCGCTTCGAGATAATGACTTTATCTTCCACAATAGCGTATCCTACAAGTTGATCTTTAAGAATGCAGTTAAGTACCTCTTCCACACTAACGTCTTCAAAAAGACCATTTACCAGTGCCTCTTCGTTCAGTTCGTCGGTGCTATACATAATAGTCAGCTCCGAAGCCTTACTCAACTGATCGAGCACCTCTGTAATACTGTTATTTTTTGCCTGTATGGTAACCTTGGCCTTCTGCGAGTACGAATCGGCAGCACTCACCATGAAGATGTTCACCAGGAGCAAAAAGCTCGTAATCTTCATAACTTTAAACAGTTTTCCCCTACACCGCATTTGTCCCCAAACGCGGTCGAAATGAATTTTTTTCATAACTTTGAAACTAGTTTTACACTTGATTTAATTTTCCTTCACTGCAATGAAGGATTGAATGAATGATTTGGAGGATCCTGCAAGATCCTCCATTTTTCTAATAATTATTTTTCTGTTATAAGTATATTATCATTGTTGATGTTATAGTTAAAGGGCAGCCACTCCTGTAAGTTGGCCAACACAGTTTCCAACTTTTCACCTTCAAATTCCCCCGTGAGTCGACGCTGGGAAAGCTCTTGCCCTTTCAGCAAAATATCCACGTCGTAATAACGTTCCAGCTCTTGGGCAATATCGCTAAAACAGTCATTTTTAAATGAGAGCCGTTTTTCGCGCCAGGCCAATTCATGATCCAACGCTACCGTCTTCACCTTATACTGTTTATTGTGTATATCGAACAGGCACTTCTGCTTGGGTTTCAGCACACAGCTAGCTGCTACATCATCAGCTTCGTTTTTCATCAACACCTCCACGCTACCGCTTACCAACACCGCTGAAAAGTTAGGATCGGACGGATAGGCTTTTATGTTGAAAGATGTACCTAATACCCTAACATCGGAATGTATGGTTACTACTTTAAAAGGCTGATCAGGTTTATGAACAACATCAAAAAAGGCTTCTCCACTTAACTTAACCAAACGCTGGTCCTGAGCAAAATCACAAGGGTAGGAAAGCTTGCTGTCAGCCGCCAGTAAAACACATGATCCATCGGGCAGCACCAAATCCTTTTGTTGCCCGCGGGCTACAGCCACAGTAACCCACTCTTTCGCTTCACCCCCATTGGGTTGCAACCAAAATAAGGTAAGCGATGATGCCAGCATAAGTGCTAAAACAGCGGCAGCTGCTGTCCATATGATTTTTCGGGAACGGCGGAAACGAATGCGCTGCTGGATAGCCTTTAAATCTTCCTTCATCCAAGAAGATTCTTCCTCGGCCTGCATCAGACTCTTGGCTTTAAGAAGTTTGTCAAGATAACGGTAACGTGCCGATGCTCTTGAGAGCCATTCGCCAACCTCCGCCTCCTCTGCAGCTCCAGTCTGCCGGAAAAGATACTTGACAAGTAAACCGTGGTTAAAATTCTTTTTCTTCATGCTTGCTTATTCTACTCCTATAACGAGGCAAGCAGGCATAACCCTAGTGAGAATATTATCTTTTTTTAAGATTTTTTATTGAAGAAATGTTAATTGCCTAGTAGTACGATAAGTAGCGGCATATATTCCTTCAATGCGAGTGCCAAATATTTTCGGGCCTTGGTAATATGAAACTCAACGCCTTTCACCGACAGATTCAAATCCTCGGCAATATCGGCATTACTCATACCCCCCAATCGGCTCTTCTTAAACACAAGGGCCGTCTTTTCAGGTAACTGATCGAACTGTGTTTTTATCTTATCCACCAGTTCCTTCATCTCCATCTCACTCACCGATTCTTCACTCTGCTGAATCAAGGCCTGTAATATTGTTAAGCTGGTACTCGGATTGGATTTCTCCTTACGCAGATGGTCAATACAGGCATTTTTAATGCTCCGGTACAAATACTTTTCAAATTCCGTTTGATTTAACTCATATAGCTTGCGTTCCCACACCTTCACAAAAAGCTCTTGTACAATATCACGACAAACATCAAAATCAGTCACAAAACCATTTGCATAATGCACAAAACGCGCGTAATAGCAATCATACAGGTCTGCAAACACTACATCTGCCCCCTTCTGCTTATCATGACTTTTGCTAGTAAATTTGACGCTCATTAATAAAGTTGTATCCTTAATCGACGGTTGTTATCCTGCAAACCTAACAAAACAATAACAAATCCCATGAACATAGGCTCAGTATTGCAAATAAAACAAACTGTGATTGCTTGAACTAACCTAGCGCCCCTCCATCTGACGGCGCTTTCGCCATGCCCAGACAAAGAAACCGGGAGGTGCAAAAAGAAAGGTAGGTATCGTACTGATAAAAGGCTCAGGAGTACCCTTTAATGAATGAACACCAAAGGTTAGCGCCGAAGTAAGAAGCGTAGGAAGCAACACTGCCAATAGCAATGCTTTGGCACGATGAGTAATGTGGAGAACGATATTCTCGGTCATCTTCGTCATCACACCTCCAATAAAAAAAGTATAAAGTGCCTGCTTTGATGCCGCCACAAGACCCGGCTCCCATCCATATCGATAATTGACCGCAAACACGATGGCACCCAGAAACAGGGCACCTGCACTTCCCATCTTAACATCAATTACCTTACTATTCAAAATGAAGTTGATCAAACGCATAGAACCCCTAAGATAAAATAAAAAAAGACCTTTAAATCATACGATTCGCAGGTCTTTATAAAAGCTTTTAAGTGACCCCGGCGGGAATCGAACCCACATCATAGGAACCGGAATCCTACATTCTATCCATTGAACTACGGGGCCGTAGCGGATCACAAAGGTAAAAAATTATTTCTATGCACCAACCGCGTCATTGCCAAAAGCCACCCCGAATTGCCGTAAGAATCTATCATTATGAGCAATAAGATGGGACAATACTTGTATTTTTAGTGACAAGTTTGCATTTTAAATGAATAGTAGAAGTCCAATAAATAACAAATCAACCCCATGAGAAAACAAATACTCATCCTGTGCCTTGCTATACAAGCTGCTGCACTGGCCCAAAATGATAAATTAACACTAAGCAATGGTGACTATCTCGAAGGTGAGATAAAAGGCATGAACAGAGGCGTACTAAAAATTGAAACAGACTACAGCGACAGTGACTTTGCTGTTGAGTGGGAAGGCATTGCCAGCATTACCACCAGGACCTTCTTTTTGGTATCGCTCAGCAATGGCAACCGACACAGTGGAACACTGACTACTCTCAACGATCAAAAAGTAGAGATAACCAGCAGCGAGGGAAACAGTATTTTAGTAGATGCGCAGGAAATCGTATTTATGGAATCGGTAAACCGGGATTTTTGGAGTAAAATAAACGCCTCCATAGACTTTGGCTGGGATCTTACCAAGGCCAATACATTGCGACAAGCCTCACTGCGCAGTAATATCGGCTACCAGGCAGAGCGCTGGGCCATCAACACCCATTATAACGCATTTGCCTCCAATCAGGACAGCGTAGAACGTGTTAGCCGTGACGATGCCAGAATTGGCTTCCGTTATTATTTTCAAAAGCGTTGGTTTGGGGGCGTTTCAACTACCTTCTTATCCAATACTGAACAAAAGCTGAGACTAAGAACCAATGCTCAGCTGGGGGCTGGCACCTACCTTTTGCACACCAACCAAGCATATTGGAGCGTATCCCTTGGACTTTCATACAACAGCGAACACTACGTAACAAGCAGCGATGACCGCGAGAGCATGGAAGGGGTTATCGATACCGAGCTAAACCTTTTTGACACGGGCGACTTAAGCCTCCGGATCAAAGTCACTGCTTACCCGGGACTTACTCAGTCGGGTCGTTGGCGTTCGGATTTTAATACCGATGTTAAATACGATCTGCCGAAAGATTTTTACATTAAAATAGGATTGACACTCAATTATGACAATCAGCCCGTAGCCGGAGCATCCGATACTGACTATGTGTTTGCCACAGGCTTTGGTTGGGAATTGTAACAACCTCAAATCTGTATAATATGAAGAAGATGCGATCCTGAACATACCGCATCAGTTCCCTATACACATCTTGCTTCGAGGGAACTTTTCCTGATATTCAACCCACTCCGGGGTTGGTGAATAATGCACGATGAACACCACAGGTTGTCACCTGTGGCTATGGATATTTGAACCCTTCGGGTTCAGAATTAAGATCCACTGACGCATACTCAAGGCTCTCATTCATATATGAACCGTTCCTTATTCACTTTTAAGTCCTTCGAGGTCTAAGAAAAGTACTTGCTGTATAAGCGCTGTATACACTCTTCCCTTTGCCTTTGAAGGCAAGGGGAAGTATACTGCCATAGGCAGTGGGATGGGGATCATGACGGTCTTTCGCAGCAATCGATCGCAGCTCTATCTGCATAAGGGAAATCAGATGCGATCCTGAAAATATCGGAGCGATTCCTTATGTGCATCTTGCTTTTAGGGAACCGTTCCTGATATTCAACCCACTCCGGGGTTGGTGAATAATGTACGATAAACACCACAGATTGTCTCCTGTGGCTATAGATATTTGAACCCTTCGGGTTCGGAATTAAGATCTACTGACGCATACTCAAGGCTCTCATTCATATATGAACCGTTCCTTATTCACTTTTAAGTCCTTCGAGGTCTAAGAAAAGCATTTGCTGTATAAGCGCTGTGTACATTCTTCCCTGTGCCCCTGAAGGCAAGGGAAGTACGCTGCCAAAGGCAGTGGGATGGGGATCACAACGATCTTTCGCAGCAATGGATCGCAGCTCTATTTGCATAAGGGAAATCAGATGCGATCCTGAAAATAACGCAACAGTTCCCTATGCACATCTTGCTTCGAGGGAACCGTTCCTGATATTCAACCCACTCCGGGGTTGGTGAATAATGCACGATGAACACCACAGGTTGTCTCCTGTGGCTATAGATATTTGAACCCTTCGGGTTCAGAATTAAGATCCACTGACACACACCCAAGGTTCTCATTCATTGACACATGCACTGTTCCTCAATTACTTTTAAGTCCTTTGAGGTCTAAGAAAAGCATTTGCTTCATAAGCGCTGTGCACATTCTTCCCTTTGGCCTTGAAGGCAAGGGGAAGTACGCTGCCATAGGCGGTGGGATGGGGATCATAACGGTTTTGATCCGCAATGGATCACATTAAAACGTACGTGCGTCCAATACAAATAAAAAACACCGAAGAAATTATTCTTCAGTGCTTTACCTATTCTTAGTAGTAGCGGGGGCCCGACTCGAACGGACGACCTTTGGGTTATGAGCCCAACGAGCTACCAACTGCTCCACCCCGCAATATATTTTCATTGCGTAAACAATATTTCAAAAGAAAGTCGGAAAGCAATCATTCTTTCCGACTGAAGTAGCGGGGGCCCGACTCGAACGGACGACCTTTGGGTTATGAGCCCAACGAGCTACCAACTGCTCCACCCCGCAATATATTTTCATTGCGTAAACAATATTTCAAAAGAAAGTCGGAAAGCAATCATCCTTTCCGACTGAAGTAGCGGGGGCCCGACTCGAACGGACGACCTTTGGGTTATGAGCCCAACGAGCTACCAACTGCTCCACCCCGCAATATATCTTAATAACACGCTTGTTATCTTTCTCAATTGCGGTTGCAAATATAGAGCTTATCTTTTTATTGTGCAAATAAAAAAATCAAACTTCCCATGCTCTTTTTCAAAACGCAAGCACCAAACAGCAGGATCACAGACCTCAAGATAAAAATCATCCGATTTTAAAAAAATATATACAAGGCCTTTCCTCTTTATAGTAGTCTGCAAGGCCGATAAGCACAACATTCGTTTTCGTTATACGCACCAAAGACAAAGTGCATTGAATAACAAACGTATAAGATCTGATTTCCCTTTTCAACTGAAACTTATCAAATCATTTTGTCTAAGGTTGTCGCTCAGCTTTGCATTGCTTACTTTTGCATGTTAATAAAAAAAGCAAGTAATGAGCGAGGTTAAAAAAACAGAGTTAGGTCAACTGGGAGAGTTTGGTTTGATCCACCATTTAACAGATAATATTAAGCTGAAACACTCCAGCAGCCTAAAGGGAGTGGGCGATGATGCAGCCGTACTGGATTTTAAGAATAAGAAAACAGTTGTTACCACTGATCTATTGTTGGAAGGCATTCACTTTGACCTTACCTACACTCCACTGAAACACCTGGGTTATAAGGCCGTAGTGGTTAACGTAAGTGATGTGTATGCCATGAACGCCACGCCCAAACAAATCACTGTTTCACTAGGCTTAAGCGCTAAAATGTCGGTGGAAGCACTAGACGAATTATACGAAGGCATCTACGCCGCCTGCGACTACTACAATGTTGACCTGGTAGGTGGCGACACAAGCGCTTCTCTAACCGGCCTTACCATTAGCGTAACCGCACTGGGCGAAGCCGAAGCAGACAAGATATGCTACCGATCGGGTGCCAAAGCCAACGACCTTATCTGCGTGTCGGGCGACCTGGGCGGCGCCTACATGGGACTTCAACTGCTCGAAAGAGAAAAAAAGATTTATGCCGATAACCCGGGCGTACAGCCCGACCTGAGTGGCTATGACTACATACTGGGTCGCCAGCTCAAACCTGAGGCACGCAAGGAAGTATGCACCCTTTTAGAGAAACTTGACGTGGTGCCCACTTCCATGATTGACATTTCCGATGGTCTGTCGAGCGAGCTGCTGCACATCTGCACCCAGTCCAAAACCGGCTGTCGTCTTTACGAAAACAAGATCCCCATCGACCCCACCACATCCATGCTGGCCGAAGAAATGGGCATTAACCCCACAGTAACAGCCTTGAACGGTGGCGAAGACTACGAGTTACTCTTTACGATTAAACAGGAGGACTACGAGAAATTTAAAGATGCCGGCGATGCTAATATATACATCATTGGTCACATCACGTCCGAGACCAAGGGATGCTGCCTGGTAACCAACGCCGATCAGGAGGTGGAACTGCAAGCGCAGGGATGGAACCCCATCAAAAACAAAGACTAAGGCCGGCAGTACGCTCAATAAATCTTGTATGGAACGGTTCTCTGCCACAAGGCACTTATAAAGAACCGTTCCGTAAACAATTTATAATATAGAGTTTTCAAAAGGCACTACAAGGTATGCTTAATGAACAGCGCTCATCACTGAACATTAACCACCCCACTAACAGTTATTAAATAATATATATCATTATTCAGTAAACGATTTCCCATGTACGAATATATCAGCGGTAAAATTGCCGAATCAAGCCCTGCCCATGTTGTTATCGATGTAAATGGCCTTGGCTACCTCTTACACATCTCTCTCAATACCTTTACCCGCCTCGATGGCAAAAAAGAAGCCCAACTGTTTGTCCATGAAAACATCAGAGAAGATGCCTTTGCACTCTATGGCTTTGCAGAGCCATCGGAGCGCGATTTGTTTCGGCACCTCATATCGGTATCTGGCATTGGAGCCAACACAGCACGCATGATGCTGTCTTCACTATCGGCCGAGGAATTGCGGGGTGCCATATTAACCGATAATGTGAACGTAATAAAAGGGGTAAAAGGCATTGGTGCCAAAACGGCACAACGCGTCATTGTTGATCTGAAAGATAAATTAAGTAAAGAACCTATCGATCAGAAAATTTTCGCCTCACAAGACAATACAATTCGCGAAGAAGCGTTATCTGCTTTAGTAATGCTAGGCTTTGCAAAAAATACTGCCCAAAAAGCAGTGGATAAAATTCTGGGGCAATCGCCGGGCTTAAAAGTAGAAGAGTTGATCAAACAATCTCTTAAGATTATGTAATTAAGGATATTGCACCCTTGAAGAAAAAGCTACAATATACCATTACCTTGTTTTTTACAACCATCGTACTCACTACGATGAGCACTTCTTTACTGCACGGCAGGGAAAGCCACTATACCCACATAGCCTATCAGCAACCTGACACACTGGGCCGCACTGATCCCATTAACCTACCCTATCAGATTATCGATAAAAGTGGCAACCCCCTGCTTGAGCGGGAGGAGCAGCGTGGTATTGACCTGAATGATCCGACCAATCTGGATTACAATGCCGAGTATGATTACGAAACAGGCAGGGTAACCATCTACCGCAAGGTAGGTAACATGGATATTCGACTGCCCTATTCAATGCCCCTGGAAGATTACCTGGATTATGACACCCGCCGCTCCATTATCTCCTACTGGCGCCAAAAACAGCAGGAAGAAGCTGCCCAATATGATGACAACTCCGTATTTAATAAGATGTGGAAAAACGTGGGTGGCGAGGCTTTCGAGGGTATCTTTGGCAGTAATGCCATTAATGTGCGCCTGCAAGGGATGGCCGAATTAAGTGTGGGCATTCAATACACAAAAATTGATAACCCAACACTTCAGGAGCGATTGCGTAAAACCACCACTTTCGATTTTCAGGAGAAGATACAGATGAACCTGAGTGGTAGCATTGGTGAAAAGCTAAAGCTGGGCGTTAACTACAATACCGAGGCCACCTTTGACTTTGAAAACCAGATGAATCTGGAATATGAAGGCGGTGAAGATGACATCCTGAAAAAAGTGGAAGCCGGTAACGTAACACTGCCCCTGCCCGGTACGCTTATCACCGGAAGCCAGAGCCTTTTTGGTGTAAAGGCCGAGATGCAATTTGGAAAGCTCACGGTTACCAGCATCTTCTCCCAGCAAAAGGGCGAAACATCAGTGATGAGCATCGAAGGGGGTGCCGAAACGCAGGAATTTGAAATACATGCCGACCAATACGATCGCAACCGCCACTTCTTTCTAAGTAAATTCTTCAGGGATAAATACGATCAGGCATTGGAACGCCTGCCGCTGGTAAACAGCGCCATTAACATCACCCGCGTAGAGGTGTGGGTGACCAACAGTCGCAGCGACGTGAATGAATCGCGCAACGTGGTGGGTTTTGCCGACCTGGGTGAGAACCGCGAAAACACATTTAACACGCAATGGGCCGGCACGTCGGCTGTTTCGCCGCGTAACAACGCCAACGGCCTGTACAACGAAATGAGCCAGGGTAGCTATAGCGCTGTGCGCGACATCAACAAAGTTACGGCCACGCTTGATGGTGTGATCCTCAATACCATTGAATACGAAAAGCTGGAAAATGCGCGTAAGCTGTCCGACACCGAGTATTCGGTGCAGCCCAAGCTGGGATACATCTCGCTGAATACGGCTCTTAACGCAGATGAAGTACTGTGTATTGCCTACGAATACACCTATGCCGGCGAGACTTTTAAGGTAGGTGAATTTACCAATACACAGAACGAAGCCGAGCAGACCCTATTCCTTAAACTGCTTAAGCCCACTAACCTGTCGCCCGGTAAAATAAATGGTCGCGACAACCCAACCTGGGATCTCATGATGAAAAACATCTATTCGATTAATGCATATCAGGTTAATCGCGAAGACTTCATCATGAACGTGACCTATACCAATGACAGCACGGGGGGTAACATCAATTACCTGCCCGAAGGACCCGAAAATGCCATGGGGCAATTGTTTATCCGCCTGATGAACCTGGATAACCTGAACACCAATAACGATTATCAGCCCGACGGTATCTTTGACTATGTGAGTAACCTCACCATCAAGCCCGATAATGGCCGTATCATATTTCCGGTACTGGAGCCCTTCGGTAGTAATATGCGCGAGCAGTTGGGTGGCAGTATGGCCGATGAGCAGCTGATAAAAAAATACGTTTTTCAGGCGCTGTACGACAGCACACAGATAGTGGCCGAACAGGATGCTTCGCGTAATAAATACAAACTAAAAGGACGCTACAAATCAAGCTCTGGATCGGAGATATCGCTGAATGCCATGAACATACCGCAGGGATCGGTAATAGTTACAGCGGGCGGTATTCGCCTGGTTGAAAATCAGGACTATACCGTCGATTACACCCTGGGACGCGTACGCATTATCAATCAGGGCATCCTTTCCTCCGGCACACCCATTCAAGTATCACTGGAAAATCAGTCACTCTTTGCCCTACAGACCAAAACACTGATGGGCACCCACCTGAACTATCAGTTCAATGATAACTTTAACATAGGCGGTACGCTAATGCACCTGCGCGAACGCCCCCTGACACAAAAGGTAAACATTGGTGACGAACCTATCGCCAACACCATCTGGGGACTGAATACCTCTTTCTACACAGAATCTATGGGTATTACCGAGCTGATAGACAAATTGCCGCTGGTGGAAACCAAGGAGATGTCGAGTGTTACCTTTGAAGGTGAATTTGCCCAGTTACTGCCCGGTCATCCCAAGGTAATTGACGAATCGGGTACTTCTTACATCGATGACTTTGAAGGCACGCGGGTGCCCTACGATATGCGTAACTGGATGGCTTGGCAGATCGCCAGTACGCCCCAGGGACAGGAAGATGAGTTTCGCGAGGCAGCCCTTATCGACAATCTCTTTTCGGGCGTTAACCGGGCACGCTTTGCCTGGTATTCCATCGATCCGTTGTTTCTGCGCACCAGCACGCAAACACCCGGCCACATAAAAGCCGACGACGATCAGAAAAAGAATCACTTTGTGCGCGAGATCCTTGAGAAAGAAATATTTCCCAACCGTGAGGCACCCTACGGGCAGCCCACCAACATGCCCGTGTTGAACATCGCCTACTACCCCACCGAACGCGGCCCCTACAACTTTGATGCAGGAACAAGCAGTGCCACCACTGATGGCTACGGACACGGTATTAACCCCGATGGAACCCTTAAAATGCCGGAAGAACGCTGGGGCGGTATGATGCGTCAGATTGATGTGAATGACTTTGAGGCGGCCAACATTGAGTACATCGAGTTCTGGATGATGGATCCTTATGTGTATGACGATAACCTGGATGAAAATGAAGGAAAGATCTATTTCAACCTGGGTAACGTATCGGAAGACATACTGCGCGACACCCGCAAATCATTTGAGAACGGCTTGCCCGGGCCCGGAGAACCCTTTGATGTCGACTCTACGCAGTGGGGCTATGTATCGCGCAAGCAAAACCTGGTAAATGGCTTTAGTAACGATGGTCCCACCCGCCTGGCACAGGATGTGGGTCTGAACGGTATGAACTCAGCCAACGAACAGCGCTTCTACCGCAATGGCAACTACCCCTTCCTGGAAATCATTGAAAGCATGGGTACCGACCTGGAACAGGCTGCCCTGGATAAATTAAGACAAGACCCGGCCTCCGATGACTTCCTTTACTTTTTGGGAGGTGCGCACGATGAGAACAGAACCAGTATTCTGGATCGCTATAAGCTATTCAATAGTCCCGAAGGCAACTCGCTGCCCTCGGAATATGAAGGAGACGGCACCAAAAGGGCAGCTAAGGCACAGCCCGACATGGAGGATATTAACAACGATAACACCCTGAGTGAGAACGAAAGTTACTTCCAATATGAAGTACCCATCTCAAAAAGCACCATGAGTGTGGAGGCCAACCCATACATTGTTGATCAGCGCGATGGAAGCATAGCCGATAATGACGGCGTGAAAGCCGATTGGTACCTCTTTCGCATCCCCATCCAAAACCCCACGCAAACCATTGGCTCCATCCGCGACCTGCGAAGCATCCGCTTCATGCGTATGTTCATGAAGGGCTTTAAGGATACTACTATTCTGCGTATGGCCACCCTGGATCTGATCAAGGGCGACTGGCGTAAATTCAACGAGTCACTGTACGAAAATGCAGCAGACAATGGCAACACACAATTTGAAGTATCGGTAGTGAACATAGAGGAAAGCTCGCAGAAAACACCGGTTAACTACGTATTACCACCGGGTATCGACCGTGTGATTGACCCTGCCAACCCACAGCTGCGCGAGCTTAATGAGCAGTCGCTGTTGCTGAAAGTGCAGAACCTGGCCGGTGGCGATGCCCGTGCTGTGTATAAAAATGTGAGCATCGATATACGTCAGTATCAGCGCCTAAAAATGTTTATCCATGCCGAAGACGTGGATAATCAGGGGCTTTTGGACAATGAAATGATGGCCTTTATTCGGGTGGGAAGCGACTACAACGATAACTACTACGAATACGAAATACCGCTAAAGTTGACACCGGCCGGCGAGTACGACAATGAAGTAATTGAACAGCGTTACATGGTGTGGCCCGAGGAGAATGAGATGAACGTACCGCTCGATCTGTTTCAGACGGTTAAGCTGCGCCGCAACGACGAAAAACGTGTGGAAGGATCCAGCGTGTCATTCAACCAGGTGTATGTAATGCCTGATCCCAATAACCCCAATAACTTTGCATCGGTAAAAGGTAATCCCAACCTGAGCAATATACGCACCATCACCATGGGGGTGCGAACACGCGGCTCGCAAAGCAAATCGGTGGAGGTATGGATGAATGAACTGCGCCTGACCGACTTTAACGAAGAAGGCGGATGGGCAGCCAATGCCCGCATGACCGTGAAGCTGGCCGACCTGGGTAATGTATCGGTAGCCGGTAAAAAAAGTACGGTAGGCTGGGGTAGTATCGACCAGAATGTGCAGGAACGCAGCCAGGAGGAATTCTATCAGTATGATATTGCCACCAACCTGGAGTTGGGTAAGTTACTGGGACCCGAATCGGCCTTAAGCGTGCCTTTCTACTTTGGCTATTCTAAGTCGGTGGCCAGTCCCAAGTACTATCCGCTGGATCCGGATATCCCCTTGGATGTGGCATTGGATAACGCCGCCAATGATGCTGCGCGCGACTCCATCAAAGATATCTCCCAGAATGTGGTGAAGCGCAAAAGTGTCAACTTCACCAATGTGAAGCTGCTGCCGCAAAAGGAGAAAGTGCAATTTTACAGCCCTTCCAATATTTCGGCAACCTATTCCTATAACGAAACCTCAAAGCACGACATTGACACCGACCACGCTACAGATAAAAGCTACCGCGGAGTGCTCGCCTATAATTACAATACACGTCCCAAGGCCGTTGAGCCCTTTAAAAAAGCGGTAAAAAGTAAAAACCTGTCACTGATACGTGACTTTAACTTCTACTACTTACCCAACCAGATATCCTATCGCTGGGAGTTTGACCGCCAGTATCGTGAGGTACAGCTACGTAACAATACAGGCTCTCCCATCAGTCCCGAGCTAACGGTTTCAAAAGACTTTGACTGGAACCGATTCTTCGACATGCGCTACAACCTTACCAAATCGCTCAAACTAAGCTTTAAAGCCATCACCAATGCCCGCATTGATGAGCCCGAGGGCGCGGTGAATAAGGATTATGACCGGGATGCCTACGAGGAGTGGCGCGATGAAGTGTGGCGCAACATCAAAAGTATGGGACGCACCACCAGCTATCAGCATAATTTTGATGTGAGCTATCAGGTGCCCATCAACAAAATACCCTTACTCGACTTTACATCGGCCAGTCTTCAGTATCGCGGTATGTATCAATGGCAGGCACAGCCCATGCTCGAAACCGATACCATACAATGGGGCAACACCATCCGCAACTCCAATGTGATACAAGGCAATGGTCAGCTAAATATGAGCACCCTGTATAAGAAAATACCTTATCTGAATGAGCTGGATAAGAAATACCGCTCGTCGCGCCCCCGCCGAACAAGCAATATACGAGACGGCAAACGCACCGAGCGCTACAACAAAACCAATGTGGTGCTTACCAAAGATGAAGCCCTGGTGATCAACCACAAGCTAAAGACCACGGAAACATCAGTGCGTATATTTGATGCCACGGGTAAGCCTGTTCGCGGAGAAACCAAGGTACTGAACAAAAATAAAATTGAATTTATACCCGAGAAATCAGTGGAGAATGCCCGTGTTATGATCACCGGCACCATCACCGAAAATAATTCAGTCATCAAGAAAGTGGTGGACTATTCGGCGCTCCTACTCACCTCTGTTAAGAACGTAAGTGCCTCCTATTCGGAACAGAACGGAACCATACTACCGGGCTACACGCCTAGTGCCAATTTCATGGGTACATCATCAGGCTTCAGCGCTCCCGGTATGCCTTTTATCCTGGGCTGGCAAGACCGTGATTTCGCCATTAAGGCAGCCGATAAGGGATGGCTTACCAACGATCAGTCCATGGTGAACCCATATGTGATGACGCACGGGGATGACTTCTCCATCAAAATTACCCTGGAGCCTATTCGCGGCCTACGCATCGACTTAAATGCCGACCGCACCTACGAGCGCAACCGTAACGAATACTACATTGGCGGAAGCCCCACGGCAACCGGGCGCACAGCAAACGGACGCTTCAGCATGAGCTTCAACGCCTTCCGCACCGCTTTTTATCGTCCCGACTTAACCGGCAACGCCTCCAAAACATTCGAGGAGTTTATCAGCAATCGCGACATTATTATGCAACGCACAGGAGCAAGTAATATTAACGATCAGGATGTGCTGATACCCGCTTTTCTGGCCGCTTACTCAGGACGCAGCGCCAACAGCATCTTCACCGAGCAATTTCCGGGCTTATCCAAGATACAACCCAACTGGCGCCTTACCTACGACGGCCTATCGCGCATAAAAGCATTTCAGAAGGTGATTAAGTCCTTTGACCTGACTCATGCCTATCGCTCCACCTACAACATGGGAGCCTATGTGTCGGTAACACCTGAGACTGCAGAAGGCAGAATAATGGAGTACGATATCAATGCCATTACGGTAACCGATCAGTTTAATCCGCTGATAGGGGTAAATATTACCTGGACTAATGCCATTACCACGCGGGCTGAGATTAAGAAGGCACGTACCATGAGTCTGAGCATGGGTAACAACCAGGTGATTGAAAACTTTAATGATGAATTGGTTATTGGGCTAGGCTATCGCTTCGATAAGATGAACCTGATTTTTGGCAAAGGAAGCAGTCAGAAATCCATCAGCAACGACCTGAATATTCGGGCTGATTTCACCATACAGGATAACATCAGCTTTGTGCGGAAGATACAGGAGGACTACGGACAGGTTACAGCCGGTATGAAAATAACAAGTGTGAAATTTACTGCTGACTATGCCCTAAGCGAACGTTTTAACATGCAACTGTTCTATGATACCAAGGTGAATAAGCCCTATGTATCGCTTTCATACCCTATTACCAACTCAAACTTTGGTGTTAGTTTCCGTTTCTCACTGGCGCAATAAACGTTAGTAAAAAATAATGACACTTTACTCCAATAGAATACATGATTTTTATTAGGGTTCAGCGATACAAATACAAGGTTAAATGCTGCATTACAATACATTAAACAATAAACAAAGCATCAATAAGTGGTGATTGCTAAAAATGACATAGAATTATATTAAGAAATTCTTTACATTTGAGAAATCATAAATAAAATAAATCGTTCAATCATGAATGTACCTGAAAATCTAAAGTATACTAAAGACCACGAATGGGTTCTTGTAGATGGTGACATAGCAACCATTGGTATTACAGAATTTGCTCAAGGAGAGTTGGGCGATATCGTTTTTGTGGAAATAGAAACCGAAGACGAAGAACTTGACAAAGAAGAGGTATTTGGTACCATTGAAGCTGTTAAAACGGTTTCGGACCTGTATATGCCCATCACCGGTAAAGTTATTGAAGTAAACCCGGCACTGGAAGATCAGCCTGAGCTTGTAAACAAGGAGCCTTTTGAGGGCGGTTGGATGATTAAAGTGCAGATTGCCGACACTGCCGAGCTGGACGATTTATTAACCGGCGAACAGTACAAAGAAATTATTGGTTAATAAATACCAATTCAATAGAAAAGCGGCCCAAGGGTCGCTTTTTTTCTGCCCTCTACACTTTCTCAAAGTTTGATTATTGCTATTCAACGCACTTTGGGATTGCAAAGATAAGGCAGGAGGCTTACCACGGGTTAAAACCCATGGTTATTTATATTCAAAAGCTCAGGTTTTTAAAGTATTTAACCCAAAGTCCTAATCCGGGGTTCTGCATTTTCTTCCGCTCAAAAAGCATTTTCAAAACCTGCATAACCATGCCAAAACAGTGATGCTATCGCGCTGAAATTACTGATCAATAACGGCAAAATATTAATGCACTTGCGCTTCAAAAGCCTTTCGCAAGACCGTTAAGTCGAGACCGGGAAACTGCTTTTGGGCGGTGTCTACCTTTTGAATATGATTGCGAACAAAAGACTGATGAGCTGCCGAAGCCCGATTAAAGGGGCGATGCTGAGAAGCCTGCCTTAGTTTTGCAAGGCGATCGAAAATCGCTGTACTATCCCCATCAAAATGTGCTTCTACAAATTTACTGCGAATAAAGGCAATGGCTTGCTTTGATGGATGCAACATATCATCAGCATAAAAACGATAATCACGCAACTCATCCAGCAACAGCTCATAGGCAGGGAAGTAACAGGCCTGATCATATTCCTTGACCAGCTGATCAATGGCAAGCAATAAGCTCGCTTTGCTAAGTTGATTGCCATGGGCTCCATCTTTCCAATGTCGTACCGGACTCAGGGTAAAAATAAGCTGTAACGCGGGATTGAGCTGCCGCAAACGCGTTAGGAGTGGACGATAACAAGACAGCACATCATTAACGCTTAAGAGCTGACGGGTGAACGTGCCCGACGAATATTTATGACAGTTGGCCACAACCATATCAAGCTCGTTATGGCGATACACCCATGCTGTACCAAAAGTAATTACGATGGCCTTTGCCTTTCGTAAGAAATCACTGCTTTGCTGTAGAGAATGATTAATCCCTTTTATAAATTCACTTTTATCATCACTATTAAAGCTACTATGATGAAAGAAAGTATGATACAATCCATCGCGCTGAAAAACATCACGATCGCGATAAGGCTCGGGATTTAACAGGCGCTCGAAACCATTGGCAATGGAAGATGGGTTATACAGCACGCCAAAAGGATTCAGCATCACGTTCAGGCTAAGATCAGAAAAATAGCCCCCCATATTACTGGCGAAGCAACTGCCCATAAAAAGAATTGCATCATCGTAGCGCAGGGGACGCTCTGCCGGCCCTATGGTCACCTCGGTTCTAAAACTGTTCATTGACATCATTTGAAACTACTTAAGGCAAGAAAATACAATAAAAAAACCGCTCCATAAGCATGAAGCGGTGACAAAATTTATACGTTTTCCTATTACATAACGAGTTTGTAGCCCTTACCGTGCACATTAATAATCTCCACACTAGGCTCATCTTTTAGGTGCTTACGCAGCTTAGTGATATAAACATCCATACTACGGGCATTAAAGTAGTTATCGTCTACCCAAATTGTTTTCAGCGCAAAGTTACGTTCCAACACCTTATTGGCATTGGTACAAAGCAATTTTAACAGCTCCGACTCCTTGGTTGTTAGCTTTATAATAGCCTCACCTTCAATTAGCTGCTGTTTTTGTGTATCAAACTTATACTTACCCAACTGATAAAACTCCTGCGCCGTATTGCCTCCTTTTGTACGGCGCAAAATAGCTTCAATGCGGAACAAAAGCTCTTCCATACTAAAAGGCTTGGTCAGATAATCATCGGCACCAATCTTAAAACCCTCAAATATATCTTCCTTCAGCGACTTGGCTGTTAGAAATATAATGGGCACCTCGGTATTTACCATACGAATATCTTTTGCTAAAGAAAAACCATCTTTCTTAGGCATCATCACATCCAGAATACAAATATCGTATTTATCAGCCATAAAGGCTTTGTAGCCTTCCTCTCCGTCGGGCAATAAGTCCGTTTTAAAACCTTTGGCCTGAAGGTATTCGCGCAGCAACATACCCAGGTTTTCATCATCTTCAGTTAAGAGGATTTTATATTCTTTTTCCATTCTTTTGTGTTTTTTAGAGGTAGGAAAATGTCAAATTTTGTACCAACTTCAACTTCGCTTTCAACAGATATCTGGCCTCCATGACCATCGATAATTTTCTTTACATAAGCCAGTCCAAGACCGAAGCCTTTTACGTTATGCACATTACCTGTTGGAACGCGATAAAACTTTTCAAATATACGTTTGAGGTTATCCTTTGATATCCCCATTCCATTATCTTTAACAGAAATTACGATTCCATTGTTCTTGTTCCATGTTTTGACATACAGAACAGGTGCCCCTTTCCTGTATTTAACGGCGTTATCGAGCAAGTTATAAATAACATTTGTAAAATGCACCTCATCCACATTAATAATGCTGTTTTTGGCTTCGAGTCGCTCTATTATCTTGCCCTGCTGATTTTCCACTTTAATGCGGAAATTATTAGTTACATGATGGATCAGATCATTAACATCGAGTCGTTTGTACTTAAAGCCCGAATTCCCTTTTTCGAATATCGCCATCTGCAACACCTTCTCAACCTGAAAACTTAGGCGTTTACTCTCATCCTGTATCACGCCCGAAATGTGCTGCAGTGTTTTAGGCGTCTTCGCCACAGCCCCATCCTTTAGCATCTGCGAAGCCAATGATATGGTTGAGATGGGTGTTTTGAACTCGTGGGTCATGTTATTGATAAAATCATTCTTTATTTGATCCAGCCGCTTTTGGCGAACAATAATAATGATCGTAACAATAGACAGCAAAATTACGATGAGGGTAAATGCAGCCGATGGAATCACTAATCCCATGGATTCAAGTATGGGATTGGGCTTATCGGTAAAATACAGTTTCAGGTAATTGGCCTGCGTATGGTAATCGTTCGGAAAAAGCAATGTAGAATACAGCTCAGAAGGATTATGATTCTCATACCCCTTGGTTTCGTATACAATTTTTCCTTTTGAGTTAATTATGGCGAACTCAAAAGGTGAGGTTATTCGATTCTCCTCCAGGTTTTCAAAGATATATTGCTCCAATCGAAAGATATCCACCCGCTTTTCAATGGGCTCGTCCTGCAAAAGTGATTTTTCTTTCGCCTCGCGCTGCTTATCATACCGGCGGCGCATTTCACTTTGTATGGCGCTCATAGCCCCCGTAAAAGGATCAATACGATCACTACCGATGTATTGAGTACGCCCCTGAAAGGTCGTCACCAACGAATCCCGTAAATATTGCGAGAAGCGATAAACACCAGCGGAGGCATTATAATTAAACTCAATACTATAATCTTGCAGAGCATGGGCGCCGGCTTCCTTTTCTTTGCCTTTAAAATACTTATTATCGCTGCGCAGTTTGGCGGGCACATTGCTATTGTCGAACGCAAACCGCGGGCTTCGGGCATAGCGCATGGCCTCATCTTTTTCCAAACGATCAACTACCTTATCGATGGACTGTTTTACGGATTTATCAAACTGCTCTTCTTCAATCTTAGAAGCATTAAGAATCCACATAGCCTGTATGTAGGTAATCCCTACCAGTGCAATGGCCATCGTAATCGTAAGTCCAAGAATGAATTTTTTACTCATAAAAACAAAAATAGCAGGCTGAAATGATTAATCTCGCCAATTAACATTAATTAACAGCGCATTTTACTAAGTCAATAATAATCACTTACTTCAAGACCTTAGTCTGCTGCATCTTGAGGGCATGACGCGCAGCATTTTGTTGAGCCTCTTTTTTGGAGAATCCCTCGCCGTGTCCTACAACTTCCCCATCCACTGCGGCTCTTGCCACAAAGGTAGGTGCTGTATCTGACGACTGATGCTTTTCTTCAGTGATAAAATGAACACTTTGCTTGTGCTTCTGTCCCCACTCTATCAACAAGGACTTATAGTTCGTGTCCTTATGAGCTACTCTTTTCAGATCGATGTAACGATATACAATTTGCTGCAGCACAAAATCCTGACATGCAGCATAACCTTTATCAACATACACCGCTCCAATAAAAGCCTCAAGGGCATCACCCAAAATACTGGTTTGGGTAATATCAATTTTCGACTGCGCATCAATCCATTCACCCAGCCCCATTTTTAGGGCAATTTTATTTAGCAAGGAACGGTTAACAATACGCGAGCGTGTTTTGGTGAGGAAACCCTCATTTTTATGGGGAAACTGCCGATATAGCTCATCCGCCACAATAGCGCCCAGCATGGCATCTCCCAGGAACTCCAGTCGTTCGTTATTCACATAACGCTTACCACCCTCCTTTTTCATGGCCGATTTGTGTACCAACGCTTGTTGATAAATGCTCAAATCACCAGGACGTAAGCCGGTGGTATTCCGTACAAAACCATAAAACGTTTCCCTCCTTAGAGGGAAACGTTTTATAATGTGCAAAAGCAGTTTAATCACAGCTTTTCTACAATGCTTTAAATACAACTGATGCATTGTGACCGCCAAATCCAAAAGTATTGGATAAAGCCACTTTCACGTCTCTCTTCTGCGCTTCATTAAAAGTTAAATTCAGCGCATTGTCAAGCTCCGGATCGTCTTCAAAGTGGTTAATGGTTGGTGGCACAACCCCATCTTTAATTGCCATGACGCATGCCATTGCTTCTAAAGCACCGGCAGCACCAAGTAAGTGTCCTGTCATCGACTTGGTTGAACTAATGTTCAACTTGTAGGCATGTTCTCCAAAAACTTCAATAATGGCTTTGGTTTCTGCTATATCGCCCAAGGGCGTAGAAGTACCATGTACATTAATGTAGTCAACATCGGAGGGATCAATGCCGTTATCGGACAGTGCACCCAGCATTACTCTCTTAGCTCCAAGACCTTCGGGATGTGGTGCTGTTAAGTGATGTGCATCAGCACTCATGCCAGCACCTACTAACTCGCAGTAGATGTGTGCACCACGTGCTTTGGCGTGCTCATATTCTTCAAGAATAATGGAAGCACCTCCTTCACCCATCACAAAACCATCACGTCCTTTATCAAAGGGGCGAGAAGCAGTCTTCGGATCGTCATTACGGGTTGATATTGCCTGCATACTACTAAAGCCGCCTAACCCGGCCTCATTAATAGCAGCTTCTGAACCACCGGTTACAAACACATTTGCCTTACCTAAACGTATGAGATTATACGCATCGGCAAGTGCATTAGTTGAAGAAGCACACGCCGAAATAGTACCAAAGTTGGGTCCGCGGAAACCATACTTCATAGAAATATGACCGGGCGCAATATCAGCAATCATTTTCGGAATGAAAAAAGGATTGAAACGTGGTGTTCCATCCCCTTTTGCATAATTTTCAACTTCCGCCTGAAAAGTATTGATACCACCAATTCCTGCCCCCCAGATAACACCTACCATATCATGGTCAATATCATCGGAATTAAGCTTTGCATCAGCAATCGCTTCGTCGGCAGCAACCATGGCATACTGGGCAAATAAATCCAGCTTACGCACTTCTTTACGGTCGAAATACGCCTTGGCGTCATAGCCCTTTACCTCACAGGCAAACTGTGTTTTAAACTTAGTGGCATCAAAATGAGTAATAGGTGCAGCACCACTTACTCCATTCACCATATTGGTCCAGGTTTCCTTTGCAGTATTACCCAGTGGAGTGATGGCACCAAGCCCTGTAACAACTACTCTTTTTAACTCCATAACTACTTTTAAAGTATCCTACAGTTTCTTACTTTGCGTTCTCTTCGATGTAAGTAACAGCGTCACCTACAGTACCGATATTCTCAGCCTGATCGTCTGGAATAGCGATGTTGAATTCTTTTTCGAATTCCATGATTAACTCAACAGTGTCTAGTGAGTCAGCTCCTAAGTCATTAGTGAAGCTTGCTTCTGGAGTAACTTCAGTCTCGTCAACTCCTAATTTGTCTACGATAATTGCCTTTACTCTTGATGCAACGTCTGACATAGCTCTAAGATTTTTAAATTAATACTAAAAAATGTTCTTAAACAACTTTGCAAAGAAATACATTTGTCGATAATAATTCAAACTTCGTGTAAAGAAAATAACAATTCGTGCCTGTTTTTAGCTACTTTTACAGCTGATTTTTGCTTTTTTTAAAACATGCAATTATAAGATAATGAAAAAGATAGTGCTATTTGCCTCCGGTTCGGGATCGAATGTTGAAAACATTGTTAAATATTTTAAAGATAATACAAAGGTCGAGATCACAAGGGTTTACACAAATAACCCAAACGCCTCAGTTATTGAACGTTGCGAAAGACTCAATATTCCCTGCCAGGTATTCGGTCGAAAAGCCTTTCGCGAAAACCTGACTATTTTAGATGAATTACAGAGCCTGACGCCCGACCTAATTGTACTTGCCGGCTTTCTTTGGCTGGTGCCACCGGCCTATGTGCAAGCCTTTCCCAACAAAATTATTAACATCCATCCTGCCCTACTACCCAAATATGGCGGTAAAGGAATGTATGGTCAGCACGTACACGAGGCAGTTGTGGCCAACAAGGAATCAGAATCGGGCATCACTATTCATTACGTTAATGAGCAATATGACGAAGGAAACATTATCCGCCAGGTGAAATGCTCAATCATGCCCAAGGATACCGCTGATGATGTAGCCCATAAAGTCCATGCTCTGGAGTATGAACACTTTCCACAAGTAATCGACGAACTACTGAAGGCCTGACCCGGACAAGATATAAAAGTACAAAGTATCAGGGTTTGAGTATTGAGACGATTGACAGCTTGCTTATATTTTCTGCAAAAAACACTAATTTCAATTGTTAGACACTAAAAAAAGAGGATGGCCACTTAACAAAGCAACCATCCTCTTTTTCTATATTGCTTTAAACTCAATTACTCAAGACCGGGCAATGGCAGTGCATCCAACTCCTGCTTTAAGGGCGCAATAAAGGCATTGTAGGCCGGCATATTCTCCTCTTTAACAGGATTAACCGGTGGAGCATCAATCTTCAGGGGATCTACTGGGCGCCCGTTTTTAAACACCCTGAAGTCGAGGTGTGGACCAGTAGATAAACCAGTTGAACCCACATAACCGATCAGTTGCCCCTGTTTCACATGCGTACCCTTACTAATGCCTTTGGCAAAACCATGCAGGTGCATGTATACTGTAGTATATACACTGTTATGTTTTATCTTCAGATAATTACCTCCACCCCGCTTCTGGTAAGCCCGTGCAATAACGCGGCCATCGCCTAGGGCGTATACGGGCGTGCCCGTGGGTGCCGCATAGTCAATACCATGGTGCGGTCGCCTTATTTTTAATACCGGATGAAGGCGGCTGTGGGAAAAGCGACTGCTGATACGAGAAAATTTCAGGGGTGCCTTCAGAAAAGCCTTGCGAAGACTTTGGCCCTCCTCATCAAAGAAATGGGCTACACTGTCTTCTTCATAATTAAAGGCGTAGTAGTCGCGTCCACGATGATGAAAGACCGCTGAATGCACCTGACCAATGCCAATACTCACCGTATCGACATATAATTCGTCGTAGCACACCTTAAAATTATCACCTTTACCAATACCGAAAAAATCGACCGTCCAGGCAAAAACCTCCGACAGTTCAATGGCCAGTAAAGGGTTAATATCGTGCTCCGTCATGGTAAGCCACAAGGATGAGTTAATAATTCCGGTGGCTGTCTTGCGCTCACGACGTATCTCTTTCACATCGCGATAAGCCGTGATGGAGTCGCCCAATGATACCACCATATAATCTGTATTATCGATGGCATAAACAAAATGGCTTAGTTGCTTCAGTGTGTCGTTACTATAAAATAAGGTATAGCGATTACCCACCTTTATCTTACGCACATCAAAAACAGGCTTTGTTCTCTCCACAATGGTATTGATGGTTGGATAATCCACCCCCGCTTTAAGAAAGATATCGGCCAAAAACTGATTGCGTTTAATGGTATGCTCCTCTATTTGAAAAGAGTCAACTACCAAGCCGTATAGCCGCTCCGGCTCAGGTATCTCAATCACCTCCAACGAATCGAGTGTCTCCTCCGTAACAACAGAACGGGGATGTTGATAGCGATGAAGCAAGAAATAGGCAAGTGGAACAAGCAACAGCACAAACGCTATCGCTGCAAATATTTTCTTTCTGGTCATATTCAAGTTGTTTTGAGGAGATGCAAGGTAGTAATAGTTGATTAGTTTTAGTGCCTTAGCTATGATATTCTAACAAAAAACAACATCTATTTACTCTTTATCTTATCAAAACCCTGCCCATAAACACCCATAACGGTACCCACAGTTATAAAAGCTCCGGGATCGATCTGCTTCACTACTTTAAAAATCTGTTGCGTCTCACTCTTACGGGCAATCACCATTAACACTTGTCGCTCTTCGCCGGAATACCCACCTTTGCCATGCAGTATCGTCAGGCCGCGTTCGGCGTCAAAAATTACTGACTTACGCAACTCTTCCGGCTTACTGGAGATTATAAAAAACTGCACTGTTTGCTTGTTACCCGAGATTACCATATCAACGGTATAAGCCAAAATGGCCATGGTCATAAAACCATATACTACCGTTTCAATGGACGATGACTGAACCAGAAAAAAAGACGATGAAATAATCAGCACATCCATGCCCAGCAATAGGCGTCCCAGGCTAATGTTTCTATACTTATTAATTATCATGGCGATAATATCGACACCACCGGTACTGCCTCCATTAATAAACACAATACCGGAACCCAGCCCGGCAAGTATTCCCCCAATAATGGCATTCATCATTACCTCTGATACCACGGGCTCGACAAACATTGGGCGCATTACAGTCAGTAAGCCTGCAAAGACCAAAACACAATAAATAGTTTTAATACCAAAAGATGCACCCAAAACACGCATCGCAATGAGTATTAAGGCAATATTAATTATCAGGGTTGTAAGCCCCACATCCCATCCTGTCATAAAAAAGATGATAGTAGCAATACCGGTCAGGCCTCCCCCTACAATTTTGGCCGGTATTAAAAAGGCGGTCCAGCCCAGGGTTCCAATGGCCAGCCCCAGCGCCAGCATAATATAACTTCGAACTTCTTGTAAAATTACGGTTCTATTCTGCATGTATAACACATTAAAAAAGCCCACAGGGAAAAACATCCTGCAGGCTATATTCATTTATTCAACAAAAAACTTTATCACTTTTCTAACCTAATTTGGGATAAAAGTTATTATGATAGAAGCTGTTGTTAACCAACAACAATGTTAATAATCTTCTTCGGAACAATAATCACTTTTCGAACGGTTTTACCGTCCAGCCATTTGGCAGCTGACTCGTGTTGCATAACTGCTTTTTCAATATCGGCATTGCCCATATCTGCGGGCAAATCAATTTTAAAACGCATCTTACCATTGAACGACACAGGATAAGTCACCGATGCCTCCTCCAAAAAACGCTCATTTAATTCAGGCCACTGCGCATCGCACACGGTAGTGGTATTACCCAATGCATGCCAAAGCTCTTCACTCATGTGAGGGGCGAAAGGTGCCAGAAGAGTCAGCAAGGGCTCCAATATGGCGCGCTTATGGCATTTCAAGTCGTTGAGTTCATTCACACAAATCATAAATGCACTCACACAGGTATTGAAGGAGAAGCGCTCCACATCGTCAGTAATCTTCTTTATGGTGCGGTGCAACACCTTTAATTCGGCGGGGGTGGCAGGCTCATCAGTTACCTGCAACACAGCTTCTTTATAAAACAGGCGCCATGTTTTACGAAGGAATTTATGCACACCGTCTATTCCGTTAGTATCCCAGGGCTTAGACTGCTCCAAAGGACCCAGAAACATCTCGTACAAACGCAATGTATCGGCTCCATATTGATCAATAATGGTATCAGGATTCACCACATTGTACATCGACTTGGACATCTTCTCCACTGCCCAACCACAAATGTATTTACCATCTTCTAATATAAACTCGGCATCAGCGTAGTCAGGACTCCACTTTTTAAAGGCCTCCAGATCCAGCTCGTCGTTGCGAACAATATTCACATCCACGTGAATCTCCTGCACATCATGTTCCTTTCGTAGGTTATAGGATACAAAAGTGTTGGTTCCTTTTTTACGATACACAAAGTTGGAACGTCCCTGAATCATACCTTGGTTGATCAGCTTCTTATAAGGCTCGTCCTTAATTACTTCACCAATATCAAAAAGGAATTTATTCCAGAAGCGCGAATAAATTAAGTGACCTGTGGCATGCTCGGTACCACCAATATACAGATCCACATCCTGCCAGTATTCGTTGGCTTCTTTACCCACCAATGCCTTGTCGTTTTTAGGATCCATGTAGCGAAGGTAGTAGGCCGATGATCCGGCAAAACCCGGCATGGTATTTAATTCCAGCGGATAACCCTCTTCTGTTGTCCATCCTTTGGCGCGTCCCAATGGCGGTTCGCCTTCTTCGGTGGGTAAGTATTTATCAATCTCAGGTAACTCCAAAGGCAGCTTTGACTCATCCAGCATATAAGGCATATCGTCCTTATAATAAACAGGGAAGGGCTCGCCCCAATAGCGCTGACGACTAAAAATAGCATCGCGCAGGCGATAGTTTACCTTTACTTTACCAATGCCTTTTTCAGCAATATATTCTTTGGTTTTGGCAATAGCTTCTTTCACATCCAGTCCATCAATGATACCTGAATTCACCATGGTGCCTTCTTTCGAATCAATGGAATCGCTCCAGGTAGCCGGATCTGTTTCTTCAGCACCCACAGGGATTACCACCTGACGAATCGGCAAGTTGAAATGTTTAGCAAAAGCAAAGTCACGCGAATCGTGCGCCGGAACAGCCATAATGGCACCCGTACCATAACCCGCCAATACATAATCGCTAATCCATACCGGTATCTCCTCGTTGGTTAATGGGTTGATGGCATAAGCACCGGAGAATACGCCGGTTACTTTCTTCACCTCAGCCATACGCTCACGCTCGGTACGCTTTTTGGTTTCCGCAATGTAGGCATCCACTTCGGCGCGTTGTTCCGCTGTCGTCAGTTGATCTACCAACTCACTTTCAGGCGCCAGCACCATAAAAGTAACACCATAAACCGTATCGGCGCGGGTAGTAAATATCTCCATCTCCACATCCGAGTCTTTGGCTTTGAAAGTCATCTCTGCCCCTTCCGAACGACCGATCCAATTGCGCTGTATCTCTTTTAACGAATCACTCCAGTCCACATTGTCCAGGCCATTGAGCAAGCGCTCGGCATAAGCAGAAACCCTCAAAGACCATTGGCGCATTACCTTTTGCTCTACCGGATGACCGCCCCGCACCGACAGCCCTTCCTTCACCTCATCATTGGCCAGCACGGTACCCAGCGCCGGACACCAATTCACCATGGTATCGGCCAGATAGGCCAATCGGTAGTTTAATAATATTTCCTGCTGCTCTTTCTCACTCTTTGCTTTCCACTCATCGGCTGTAAAGCTCAAGGCTTCGCTACAGGCCAGGTCCAAGCCTTGGGTACCTGTTTGACCAAATACCTCAACCAACTCGCTGATAGGGCGTGCCTGTTGCGCCTGATTGCAGTAGTAATGGTTAAACATCTGAATAAAGGCCCATTGTGTCCAGTGGTAATATTTTGGATCACAGGTTTTGACCTCGCGATCCCAATCGTAACAGAATCCTATTTTATCGAGTTGTTCACGGTAGCGCTTCAGGTTATTTTCTGTGGTGATGGCAGGGTGCTGTCCGGTTTGAATAGCATATTGCTCAGCCGGCAGCCCATAAGCATCATAGCCCATTGGGTGCAACACATTAAACCCGTTTAAACGCTTGTAGCGACTATAAATATCAGAAGCAATGTAACCGAGTGGATGCCCTACATGTAGCCCGGCACCTGATGGGTACGGGAACATATCCAACACATAGTATTTGGGGCGCGAGTTGTCCACCTCCACTTTATAAACCTTGTTATCGGTCCAGTGCTTTTGCCACTTTTGTTCTAACTCTTTAAAATTGTATTCCATGATATAATATTGACTTCGTGCAGCTTACGCACAATACTTTTCTATTCACTTTATTTCCCTCCTGTGGTGCAGATCAGCGCAGAACCACACGACTTCGTTGAATAATATATTCAAAATGCGAAATTAGTAAAACTTATTAAAAGGATGAGCGATACAGCCTTGCGAAATAGGAGATTTAGGACATTTTACGAGAGGCAGGCTTTTAATGCAGCAACACTTTTTTCGCGCCTACGCTCTGCACCTACAGCATGACTCGATATAGGAAAGCTAATAATATCTAATTCTGTAGGTCTTAGTTCTAAGATATAACCTATTCCCACTGACCAAAAAGCCTTATCATAAAGCTTTATCTTATTGCCTTGCACATCGATTTGCGACACAAAAAATCTGTCAGGCAAGGCCTCAGTTAGAGTCTCCAGACTTAGTCCACTTTTTATCGCCAGTGTATGACGCCTCACCACCGAAAAATCCGGTACTTCCATATTGGGACTATATATATATTCCGCTCTGGCAATAAGCACATTCCACCACATTAGTTGCGGTACAAAAATCACAATCGTTACTGAAGCCAGTTGCATCACGATAAAGTCAAGTTCCGACTCAAGCCAGTTAAACAATATGATATTCAAAATGATAGCGAGCACCCATACTCCCATGGTTCCCTTTAGCATGTAATTCTTCAGGTACTGTTTCATAATTATGCCCTTTTTCTCTCCCACAGATTAACGCAGAAAAATAGATGTTCTATTAGCGAAATCAGGGGAAATATTTTTAATTCAACTCTGCTTCTTTATCACGTTTTAACAAATTATAAATCGTTGACTTACCAATGTCGAGTTTAGCTGCTACTTTCAACACATTATTATTGTACTTCTTCAAAAAATGGCGAATGATCGACTCAGTGTATTCTTTTAAAGTCATTTCGCGACCAAACATTTCCATCTCTCCTTGAGTGGAATTATAAATAATGTGTTCTTCATCGATGATATCATCATTCGTTAACACCGCCCCCAGTTCCACAATAGCTTTCAATTCGCGCACATTACCGGGAAAATGATAGCCCAGTAACTTCTTTTTAGCGCCGGGCGTCAGCGCTATCTGCTTCATGTTATTTTCTTTACAAAATGTACGCAGGAAAAAGGCACTGAGCAACAATACATCCTTATTACGATCCTTCAGTGCAGGCAGATGAATGGGCAGTCCCAGCAGACGATAATAGAGATCCTCCCTAAAATTACCCTTCCTCGACTCCTCCGCCAGATCTTTATTGGTGGCCGTAATAATACGGGTGTTAATTTTTATTACTGCATTGCCTCCCACCCGCGTTATCTCACGTTCCTGCAACACACGCAGCAGCTTCACCTGCAAATTAAAATCCATCTCCCCAATTTCATCCAGGAACACGGTACCACCATCAGCCTCTTCAAACTTGCCTTTTTTGGTATTGATGGCCCCGGTAAAAGCGCCCTTCTCGTGACCGAACAGCTCACTCTCAATGAGCTCACGAGGTATCGCCCCCATATTAACCGCAATAAACGGCTTATCCTTGCGCGATGAATTATAATGAATCGTCTTCGCCACCAGCTCCTTACCCGTACCCGTTTCACCATACACCGACACATTAATATTAGGTACATTCACAGCTTTATCGATCAGCGCATACACCGCCTTAATGGCCGGACTATCACCAATAATGGCATTTTTATAATCGTACTTATGAGCAATGGCAGACTTAAGCTGGGTAATCTCGTGTTTTAATGATTTATTGGTTTTAATATTATTAATGGCATGCAGCAAACGCTCCTTTATATTTTCATCCTTGGTAATGTAGTCATAAGCCCCTTCCTTGAGCAGTTGCACGGCCGTTGAAATATCGTCCTGCCCCGAAATAACAATCACCTCAATGTCTGAATTATACTTCTTAATCTTCCTGAGAATCTCATTTCCGGTATAATCCGGCAGACCTAAATCCAATGTTACCACGTCGGGGTCACCCGCCAGGTTCTTAATAAAATCCTTACCGTTGAAGTACGCAGTCACCTCATAATCCGGGTTTAGCCTGAGTGTATGTTCAATCAGCTTGTTAAAAACCCGGTCGTCTTCAATAATATTAATTCTCATAGTCGCTAAGTATGGTTAGTTCGGCAGCATCCGCATTTATCCTTGTCATGTAAAATTAAATATTGTTTTCGCTCAACAGGGCTATTTTTGACGATTAATGAAATATTTTTGTCAAATACGAGTTTAATAATTTAATAGGCGAATACTTCAACAAAAGCTATTATTTTTGAAAATAAAGCCTTTAACTTAGTCCTGGCCTGATAAAGGCCATAGTCGAAACACCTAAAGTATTAAGAGAATTCATGATTCTTCGAAATATCAGCATCATACTTATCCTGTTCACTGTGCTGGGATGCAGCACTAAAAAGAACACCTGGTTAAGTCGCAACTATCATAACCTCACTGCCTACTACAATGTTTATTACAACGGCAGGGAGGCCTTCCGCAATGGTGATAAAGCGATTAACGAAGGCTACCGGAATAACTATACTAACCTTCTTCCTGTATTTGAATCATCCGATCCGGAGGCTGCAGCCATCGCCACAGCTGACATGGATCGTGCCATTGAAAAGGGACAGAAACTCATTAAGAAACATTCCATTACGGCTAAGCCCCAAAAGCGATCGCGCAACAATGCTTATGCCGCAGAATTTTACAGCAAAAAAGAGTTTAATGCCTGGGTGGATGACGCTTATATACTGATCGGCAAAGCTCACGTTTACAAGCATGAGCATTCACTGGCTATTCGCACACTACAGCAAGTAGTACGCGATTTTCCCGATGAGGAAACCATGTACGAAGCCCTTATATGGCAAGCCCGTGCCTATACCGACCGTGGTGATTATGTGGGTGCGCTGGCCGCCCTGGAGAGTTACGATTTAGGAGGCAACGCCCCCACCGAACTATATGCCGACTACATGGCGGTATATGCCAACCTGCTGATAGCACAGGAAAAATACATCGATGCCATTCCCTACCTTAGCAACGCACTGGCCGACGAACGCAGCAAACACAAACGCCTGCGTTACTCGTATATTCTGGGACAGCTATACCTACTAAACAATCAACGCCAGGAAGCTGCCGATGCCTTTGGTTATGTAGCAAAGGCAAGCACCGACTATGAGATGACTTTTAATGCCAAAGTTAACAGGGCGTCCATCATCTACAACAATGCCGACATTGCTGATGTTAAGAAGCAACTGCACAAACTCCGCAGAGACAAAAAGAACAAAGATTACCTGGATCGTATCTACTTTGCTTTTGGTAAGGTAGCCTTGCAGGAAAACGATGAAAAGGAAGCCTTACTTAACTTTAAAAGATCCATTGGCGCCAGCACTGATAATGATCATCAAAAAGGCCTCTCCTACCGCGAAACAGGTGAGCTATACTATGCACAAATGGATTATGTAAACGCCTTCTTTTACTACGACAGTGCACTTACAGTGATTGATGAAGAGTATAAGCAAATGGAACAGCTCAAGGAGAAGCACTATGGCCTGAGCGGACTCGTTGATCACCTGCTAACGGTAGAAAGAGAAGACAGCCTTCAAAACCTGGCAGATATGAGCGAGCCTGTGCTGTATGCCTATCTGGATGAGATCATTGCCGATAAAGAAGCACAGCAAGAGCGCCTAAAAAAACAGGAAGCAGAAGAAAGCATGAGTGATGCCTTCTTCTACCAAAATACCAACACCAACAATAGCTACGGACAGTCAGGGAAATGGTACTTCTACAACCAGACCTCCAAGTCGATGGGCAAGATGGAGTTTGAAAAACGCTGGGGAAAACGGAAGCTGGAGGATAACTGGCGTCGTAAGGATAAAAGTAAGATGGAGGAAAGTACTGACAACAATGACCCCTTTGCTTTACCCGATGATCCTTTCGGTACAGAAGAGGGAACAACTGAAAATGCAGAAGAGACAGCTAAGACGGATGAAAAAAAATCAGCCCGACGCACATCGGAAGACGTGCCCACTCGCGAGCAGCTGATGGCTGACATTCCCCTAAGCGAAGAACAACGCCGTGTTTCGGATGAAAAGATCCAAACTGCACTACTGGAACAAGGACTCGTATTTATGGATCGTCTGCAAAATTACCCCAAGGCCATTGAGGCGCTGGAAGAACTGCTGAGTCGCTACCCTAAAGCATCAACACGCGATGAAGCACTGATTGCACTCTACAACGCCTATCGCTTACACGGCGACACCAATGGCATGGCATCTGCACAAAAACGCATCGAAAATGAATTTCCAGAGCACCGCTTTGTCGCCTTCCTTAACGATCCTGATTACCTGAAGAAGGTACAAGACAAAAAACAAAAGGAAGCAGCAGCCTACGAGCAGACCTACTCCAACTTCCTCTTCGGCCACTTCACTGAGGTAATTGATGCTGCCACTCTGGCGGTTGACAGCTCAGAAGAGAGTACGGAACACAGACGCAGCAAATACCTACTGCTGCGCGGCCTGTCTTATGCCAAAACCGGACATATAGAGCCCTTTAAGAAAGACCTTAACACCATTATTGATGAGGACAAGGAAGGAGAAGAGGCAGCGCTGGCCAAGACCCTGCTAAAACACCTAAAGGAAGGTAAAACACCTGTGCAAGGCACTTTATTCGCTGCCGCTCCAGGAAGAGACAAAGTGAGCGAAACAACGGACAGAGATACGTCTACACCAAAACAGGAAGCTGAGTATGTATATGTTGAGAACGAACCCTATCAGCTGATTGTGATGGGCATTGACGAGAACTTAATGAATCGTGCCATTTACAATGTGGCCGACTATAATTTCTCACGCTATCTGCTTCACGATTTCGAAATTCAGGAAAAACGACTGTTGGATGGAACTGCAGCCATCAGCGTTACCGGTTTTAGCAACCGGGTAGAAGCCATGGATTATTTCTATGGCTTAAGGGAAAATCCACACTTCTTTGGCTTCGAAAAAATCAATGACAAAATGCTGATCATCTCAGAAAGCAACAACAATAAGTTCTTCCTGTCCGGATTAGTAAAGGATTATCTGGTTTTCTTCGACAAATATTACCTGCAACATGTCAGCAGCGATGAATTGAAAAAAGTAAGTATGGTTGACACAACGCAGCAAATAGCAACACCACTTGACACACTAAAAAGCCCCCTCACTTATGCAGAAAAGGAAACACAGCAAATAACTCAAGAGGCAAAGGAGGCTGGTAACGAAAAGCAAATAGGTGAGGCAGTGGGAGCAACAGAAAAAGTGGTTTCAGCAGAGGCAGAGAAAGCGGAAACTAAGCCGATATCACAGGAGAAGGAAGTAAAAGAGGAGGCAACAGCACCGGTTACGGCACTAGAAAAAGCAGCAGAGGAAGAAAAGCCTGACACAACAAACATTGAGACCGAAGCAACGGCACCGTCTTCCATATTTACCAATATACCCGAAGAGCGCCATCTGGTAGTGCTTATCATTCGCAAGACACGCATTGACTACAACAAAGTACAACGCAATTTTGCAGCACACACACGCAATAATTATGGTGATGATTATAAGGTGCAACTCATGGAGTTTGGCAGTGCCTACCGCATGGTACAAATCGAGGGATTTAAGAATGCCCAAAGTGCCAATGACTACCTCGATGGAATGGCACAATACCCCTATCTAACCCGCGACCTGAGCCGTACCACACATTACATATGGGTAATCTCGGAAAGCAATATGAAAAAGCTGACAGAAACCAATAAGCTGGAAGAATACGACAACTTTTTCAAGGCAAACTATTAGCCAGGGACGCTGTTAAAAAAAGGTGCTTTAGCGAGGCGCTGATAATAAAAGTAAGTGATGACAGACAACAAGATAACAATACTTTGGGTTGACGATGAGATTGAGCATTTGCGCGCACATATCTTATTTCTAAAAGAAAAGGGCTACGAAGTGGAGACGGCCACCAATGGGCACGATGCACTCGACATGGTACAAAATACTTTTTACGACCTTATTTTTCTGGATGAAAACATGCCCGGCATCACCGGGCTGGAAACACTGGTGCAACTGAAGGAATTACGTTCAGAAGTGCCCGTTATCATGATTACCAAAAGTGAGGAGGAGGATATTATGGATCAGGCCATTGGCAACCAGATTGCCGATTACCTTATAAAACCGGTAAATCCCCGCCAGATATTGCTATCCATAAAAAAGCACCTCGACAAAAAAGAGCTGATAACCAAGACAACTACCTCTGGATATCAGTCTCAATTTGGACAAATTGCCCTAAAAATTAATGATTCATTCAATTTTAATGACTGGATAGAGGTTTATAAAAAGTTAATTTACTGGGAGCTGGAATTAGAACATAGCGATGGAACCATGGACGAGGTCTTAGGCTTGCAAAAAAACGAGGCCACCCAAACCTTCACCAAGTTTGTTAAGAAAAACTATCTCAACTGGATCAGAGAACCAGAAGCAGCACCCCTAATGTCCAACAGTCTTGTCAAAAACAAGGTACTACCCCTGTTGAAAGAGAATCAAAAAGTATTCTTTATTGTCATTGATAATTTTCGCTATGACCAGTGGGAAGTGCTTAAAAAAGTAATTTCGGCCGATTACCTGGTGGAGGATGAGAGCCCCTATTTCAGCATCTTACCAACTGCAACCCAATATGCGCGTAACGCCATTTTCTCAGGACTGATGCCTGCACAAATAAAAGAGATGTTTCCGCAGTATTGGGTGGACGATGACAGTGAGGAGGGTAAAAATAAATACGAAGGTGAGTTATTGGGCACGCTGCTCGAACGCTTCCGCATGAAGAAGAGCTATGCCTACCGCAAGATATCGGATAGTGAAGCTGGCAAAAACCTGTTGGAAGAGCTGCATCGCCTGCTGGATAACGATTTGAATGCCATTGTTTTTAATTTTGTGGATATGCTGTCGCACGCCCGCACCGAGGTGAAGATGATTAAGGAGCTGGCGCACGATGAGGCAGCGTATCGCTCTCTGACACAATCGTGGTACATGCACTCTCCCCTTAGGGAATTACTTCAGCGCCTGCGCAATGAGAACGTGAAAATAGTGCTGACCACTGACCATGGCACTACGCGGGTGCAAAATCCTGTGAAAGTAATTGGCGACCGCAATGTTAACACCAACCTACGCTACAAACAAGGCAAAAACCTATCGTATAAATCCAAAGAAGTATTCGAAGTGCTGAAGCCTGAGGAAGCAGCCCTTCCCCGCTATAATGTTTCCACGGCTTATATCTTTGCCAATAACAATGATTTTTTTGCCTATCCCAACAACTACAATTACTACGTAGGTTATTACCGCGATACTTTTCAGCATGGTGGCATCTCTCTGGAAGAGATGATTATACCATGTGTAACCCTTAGGGGAAGAAGTTAGGCACACGCTTAATGAATATGTAACTTTCAAAACTTATTACTAACACAAGGTATAGAAAAGGGAGACACCATGCGGAGTCTCCCTTTTTTTTCGGTTACATATTGGCAGATATTAACCACATTTTGACGAACCACAGCTCTGACAAATCAGGCATCCTTCCTGATAAATCAATTCCTCAGAACCGCAGTTTTCACATTTTCCCTTTTTGGCCTTGGTACCATTGGGTATATATTTCTTCAGGGCACGCTCCACCCCATTCTTCCAGGTGTTGATCGACTCACTATCCAGTTGAAGGGCTGCCACCAGATCAATAACCCCTTCGATGGGCATTTGATGACGCAACACACCCGATATTAGCTTAGCATAATTCCAATACTCTTTATCGAACTTATGCGATAGCCCTTCAATGGTGGTCTTATACCCCCTCTTATTGGTAAATTGAAAATCGTAACGCGATGTACCATCCTCTTCTCGATTCTTAATAATCTTACCTGAAAGCACTGACTTGGGCAGTAAGATACCATCTTCATCGTCGGACAGACCGGTAAAAATCTCGTAAGGCTTACCATCAATCAATCCCACAAAGGCAATCCACTTCTCCTTGTTATTCTGAAAGCGCACCACATCAGCATCCAGCACTTCAGGACGTTTCTTGGGGAAACCCGTTTGCTTATCGCCATCCTTCTTATCGTTGGAAATTAAAACCCCGGCTCGGCTACCATCACGATATACTGTAACACCTTTACAGCCGCTCTTCCAGGCCTCAACATACAGCTTACACACCAGCTCTTCCGATACGGTGGAGGGCAGGTTAATGGTTACACTAATAGAGTGGTCAACCCACTTCTGCACACCACCTTGCATACGCACCTTATTCAACCAATCAACATCATTGGAGGTAGCCCCGTAGTAGGGCGACTTGGCAACCATGGCATCCAGCTCCTCCTGACTATATTCTTTGGCCGTCTCGTAGCCATTGGCCTCCATCCAGGTCACAAATTTATGGTGGAACACAGTGTACTCCTCCCAGCTATCGCCTACCTCATCCACAAAGTCAACGCGCACCTCCGGATCATTGGGGTTCACCTTACGGCGACGTTTGTAAACGGGCAGGAACACAGGCTCGATACCCGACGTAGTCTGTGTCATAAGGCTTGTTGTACCGGTAGGCGCAATGGTAAGGGCCGCAATATTACGACGACCATATTTTTTCATTTTGGCAGCCAGTTTGGGGTCAGCATCAAACAAGCGATTGACAAAAGGATTATTAACCTCTCTGGTGGCATCATAAATAGGGAAAGCACCTCTATCTTTTGCCAAATCAACCGATGAACTATAGGCGGCCAGTGCCAGATTCTTATGCACTTCAATCGAGAACTCCACCGCCACATCACTGCCATACTGCAGGTTAAGCGCAGCCAACATATCGCCTTCAGCGGTGATTCCCACACCTGTGCGTCGCCCTTCCTGGGCTTTCTTACGGATATTCTCCCACAGCTCACGCTCAACACGCTTAACAGTATCACTCTCAGGGTCGGCATTTACCTTTGCCAAAATACCATCAATCTTTTCAAGCTCCAGGTCAATAATATCATCCATCATACGCTGAGCATAACCTACATGCTCGCGGAACAGTTCAAAGTTAAACCGCGCCTTGGGCGTAAAAGGCTCTTCAACGTAAGAATAAAGGTTGAGTGCAATCAGTCGGCAACTGTCGTAGGGACACAGCGGAATTTCGCCACAGGGATTGGTCGATACCGTGCGGTACCCCAGGTCGGCATAACAATCGGGCACCGACTCTTTAATAATAGTATCCCAGAAAAGAATACCCGGTTCGGCCGATTTCCATGCATTATGCACAATCTTCGACCACAAAGCACTTGCATCAATATCTTTTGAATACTTGGGTTCTTTGGCATTCACCGGATAACTCTGTGTATATTTTTCACCATCAACAACGGCCTGCATAAACTCATCATCAATCTTCACCGACACGTTTGCTCCGGTTACTTTACCCTGCTCCATCTTCGCATCGATAAAAGCCTCTGAGTCGGGATGCTTAATAGAAACACTGAGCATCAATGCTCCACGACGTCCATCCTGAGCCACCTCGCGAGTTGAATTACTAAAACGCTCCATAAAAGGGACGATACCTGTAGAGGTAAGTGCCGAATTTTTAACCGGCGATCCCTTAGGACGGATATGTGATAAATCATGACCAACGCCACCACGACGCTTCATCAGCTGCACCTGCTCCTGATCCACCTTCATAATTCCACCGTAAGAGTCAGAAGGTCCATTATCTCCGATCACAAAGCAGTTGGACAAAGAGGCGATTTGGTGAGTATTACCAATACCCGACATGGGGCCACCCTGCGGTACAATATATTTAAAGTTTTTAAGCAATTCGTAAAGCTTGGTTACGGTCATTGGATTGGGATATTTTTCCTCAATCCGAGCAATTTCACGAGCAATACGCCAATGCATTTCATCAGGGGTGGACTCATAGATGTTTCCATCCGAATCCTTCAGCGCATATTTATTAACCCACACACGCGCCGCCAGCTCATCACCCTTAAAATATTTCAGCGATGCCTCATAAGCTTCGTCATAGGTGTATGTTTTGCTCACGTTTTTAGTTTTTAAGTTGATTTCTTTAACAGCCATTTGCTCACGAAATTTAAGACGTTGGTAAATTGGTATTTAGTGTTTTTTTATTCCCGTTTTTATTTGACTGCAAGTTAGCAAAGCTTAGCTCGCAGCGCAAACATTAGTTTTCAACAACCACCAAAAGTTGTCCAAAAAAAATAACTAAAATACTAATTACCAGTATTGTAACATCAGGAGGGCATTGCAAAAGTTATCCAAAACGAAAATCTTTTCAACAAAAACGAAAATTAACTTTACACATATTGGAAATTTCAAAAGCCCTTGAACGGGCAGGAATGGAAGCCTTCCATGCCCTTAAAAAAGCACAAACGAATCCCGGAAACAGAATGACTGCTCCATATTTTGGAATGTTATCAACAACTTGTTGAGAAGAGAATAATTTACCCTGCTGCGCCTACTAAAAAAGCTCTTGCAGGATTAAATTGGTAGCACCACACATGCTGTCCACATAATCTTTAGCTTGCTTTGAAGCCTGCGCAAGAGAGGAAGGATCTGCCCACAATCCTTCTATGAGCAAATTAAAGTCAGCAGCATTTTTAATACTGTAGCCGCCTTTGCATTCAATCAGATCGCGTGCCTCTTTAAATTTTCGATAGTTGGGGCCAAATATTACTGGCATACCATAGGTAGCTGCCTCCAGTGTATTGTGAATCCCCACTCCAAACCCGCCTCCGATATAGGCAACATGCCCATATTTATAAATGGAGGAAAGCATGCCGATGGTATTAATAATTAATACCCGCGCATCAGAACTTGCTTTTTCGGCATCGGTATATTTAAAATAAGGCACCTTCAACCTGGCTTCGATTTGCTGAATATGCTCTTTGTGAATTTCATGCGGAGCAATAATCAGCTTCACTTCTTTATTCACATCTTGTATGTAATCCATTAAAATATCTTCATCAGGCCCCCAGGTACTGCCTGCCACAACCACCTGCTTTGCTTCATCCACAAATTTGCGAACAATATCAAAGTCATTGGATTCAGCAGCAATATCACGCACCCTGTCAAAACGGGTATCACCGGCAATTGAATAATTTGAGTAACCAATGCTCTTCAGTAAATCACCCGAAACTTCATCCTGCACATAAAATTTGGTAAAAGCAGACAACATCTTTCTAAACCACGATCCATAAGATTTAAAGAAAGCCTGCTCCTTTCTAAAAATCATCGAAACACCATACACAGGAATATTACGAGCTGAAAGGGTCTTGAGATAATGATACCAAAACTCATACTTGACAAAAAATACCTTTTCAGGGTTGACGGAGTTAATCAGCACTGATGCATTACGCCGGGTATCCGCAGGCAGGTACAAAATATGATCAGCCAGCGCAAAATTCTTTCGTACTTCATAACCCGAGGGTGAGAAAAAAGTAAGCACTACTTTATAATCGGGATGCTGCTCCTTAATCTTCTCAATAATGGGTCTCCCCTGCTCGAATTCACCAAGACTGGCTGCATGGATCCACACTACCTTACCTTTAAGCTGCAACGATTTAATACGCTCCATCGACTCCTTACGACCCTCATTGAGCAAACGCGCCTTGGCATTGAATGGAGTCGCCAGTTTAATAAGCGCCGAGTAGGCTGCAATACCCAGATTATATAGTAATGTCATTGCTATGCTATTTTTTTGACAAAGATAATAGTTGCCACCCAAAGGATACGATCTTTACTAACATTTCGGAATATATTGATCGCATCCATACTCACCTTTACCAACAAAGCCTGTCAACATTTGTCAACAGGCTTTGGCTATCTTTATTTCAGATTCTAGAAAACTTTTGCTTTCTAAAAATTATCCACGAATTGCTTTTACACCGGGAAGTTCTTTTCCTTCAAGGAACTCCAAAGAAGCACCACCTCCGGTTGAGATATGACTCATCTTATCGGCCAATCCACTTTGGTTAACAGCAGCTACAGAGTCGCCACCGCCAATGATAGATACAGCAGAAGAGTCAGCTACAGCCTGACAAACACCAAAAGTACCTTTTGAGAAGTTAGGCATTTCGAAACATCCCATAGGACCATTCCAAACTACCGTTTTGGCACTCGCAATTTCGGCAGCATAAGCCGCGGTTGTTTTAGGACCTACATCCAGCGCCATGCGACCTTCAGGAATATCATTACCTACCTCCAAAATATCGGCATCATTAGCAAACTTATCAGCAGCTAAGTTATCAACGGGCAACATAAAGTTAACGCCATTCTTTTCAGCATCCACTAAAATTTGCTTGGCCGTATCAACTAGATCTTCCTCTACAAGTGAGTTACCCACATTGTGTCCTTGTGCTTTCAGGAAGGTATAAGCCATACCACCACCGATAAGGATTGTATCTACCTTGGTAATTAAGGACTTCAAAACTTCTAATTTACCTGACACCTTAGCACCACCTACGATGGCTACAAAAGGTTTCTCAGCATTCTCAACGGTATCTCCCAGGAACTTAATTTCTTTATCCAAGAGGTAACCCGCCATCTTCTGATCCATAAACTTGGCAATGATGGTAGTAGATGCATGGGCACGGTGCGCCGTACCAAAGGCATCGTTCACATATACATCAGCCAATTCAGCCAATTGCTTGGCAAAACCTTCGTCGCCTTTGGTTTCTTCATTATGAAAACGCAGGTTTTCCAATAACAATACTTCGCCACCTTTAAGGTCAGCTGCCATTGCTTTCACCTCATCACCAATACAATCGGGTGCAAATTTCACATCAACACCTAAAGTAGCAGAAAGGTGCGCTACAATATGTTTTAATGAAAACTCAGCCTTGGCCTCGCCCTTTGGACGCCCTAGGTGAGACATTAAAATTACAGCACCACCATCGGCCAGTACTTTCTTAATAGTAGGTACAGCAGCACGGATACGTGTGTCGTCTGTTATCTCGAATTTATCGTTCAAAGGCACATTAAAGTCCACGCGGATGATTGCCTTCTTTCCTGCGAAATTAAAACTGTCAATTGCAGCCATTTGTGTAGTGATTTTTATAATTCAACAATGAGGCACAAAGATAAGAAATTATAAGCGGTATTGTGACAAAAATCAGCCTTTCAATTGGAAATTGAAATAATTTTATTCTCTCCTGGCACAATTCAAAACATGCTGAATAAGATTAGATATTTTCCATACTCCCCCATAATAATTGAGATAGGCGGTATCACCATCAACCACCACAGCCGCTCTATATCAACCAATAATCTTCCGGACGCAAACCTTTTGCTAAAGTTAGAAACCAACCATTAAGCAACTCCGAACGATTATACAGCATGGCTTCCCTCGTCTGCCAATCCAGCAGGTGACCACCAGCGGCTTCCACAACTGCCTGACCGGCTGCCGTATCCCATTCCATGGTAGGTCCCAGTCGTGGATAGATATGCGCGGAACCTTCGGCCACCAAGCACATTTTTAAAGAGCTACCCCGGGATGCCAAGTCCACATCACCCACGCGTTCCTTCAAAGCACTCACAAACTGCTCCGTCTCTTTAGAGAAATGACTAACACTGGCCACCACCGTCATCTTTTTTGGTAAAGACAGGGGCAAGAGATCAGCTTTCAAACTACTCACAATGTCATTGGCTCTCTGCTGCAGCCAGCCATCGGGTAGTTGCGCCTTAAACGCGCCTTCCGTATCACCCCAATATAAACACCCCAAATAAGGTGCGAAAACTACACCCATCACGGGCCGATTCGTTTCTACAAGGGCTATATTAACCGTAAACTCACCGCTGCGTTTCACAAACTCCTTGGTGCCATCCAAAGGATCTACAATCCACAAGTGGTGCCATTCTTTCCGTTCCTGATAATCCTGATGTGTACCTTCCTCACTCAGTACCGGAATACCGGTTTCCTGCAGGGCTATATTAATAATTTGATGGCTCTTCAGATCGGCCTCGGTCAATGGTGAATCATCGCTTTTAATGCGCACTCCAAAATCATCGGAGTTAAACACCCTTAATATCTCTTTGCCGGCATCAATAGCCGTTTCCAAAGCCAATCGCGTTAATTTATTCATTATTTCTGTATTATTTTAAATGAGGAATGGGCAGTGATGCAAAAATCCCGAAGATCAATATTCTGCAAAACCAAAACGCCGGGCTGCGCACCTTTCTCCAGCGCCCCCCACTCAGCTATGCCCAGCAACTGAGCTGCCTTTTTTGTATGTGTCAACAGATAATGTGCCAGAGTGCGGATACTTACCTGCTCCTGATCAAGATCTTTAATATTTTTCCAGGCCTCCCAGTAGTTGAGATCTGCCAAACGATCATCACCACACTGAAAACGAAGAACACCATTTATGCGCGCCAGCCTTTTCATCCTATCCGATGGTTCCTTATGGGCACACGAGGCTACAAAACCCGGCACAAGGATCCCGGGAAAATACTCCAGCCCGGGCTCCTCCTGAAAGGCATCACCCAGCTCACGCACCATTTCAATTCTACCGGTATCATCCAGATGAAGTATCGGCCGCTTGCCGAAAGTACCATCAGGTCTCAGATAAAAATGAGCACTTATTTTTCTCATCACGGAAGGCTTAAGGCATCGGCACCCATCGTTGGTATAAAGGTCAACTTAACAGCTTCGATATCAACGGCAGATACCTTTGATGTATCATGATCGAAAAGCAGTCCTTTGACCACCACCAAAGAACGTTGGTTGATGCGATGGGAAATATTACCCTTCACCGTATTAAAAGACTTATGGATATGGTAAAATACAGTATCAGCGGTGCTGTCGGCATAACAGGCAACCATCTTCATGCGGGCACTATCCATTAAGCCCGTTTCGCTAAAGGAATAATCGGCCTGCAAACGCAATATGCCATCACTTAAGGAATCCACGCTAAAAGTAAAAGGAACCCGATTATCCAAGGAATCCTGTTCATCAAAGGGCACCTGAAATGCCGTTGTATCGGCCCACAAATCAACTCTGCTGGGAACCTTAGGTAAATCTTTCTTTATCTCCTTCTCTTCATTCATCTTATTCTTCAGCTCGGCATCCCGTCGACTCAACTCCTCAATAACCTCCTCATAAACATCAGATAAAACGGTTGGGTGAGCGGCATACCAAACCATGGCACTGTCAAAGTCCGCCTTACTCATACCGTGCTTATCCAGCACATTCCGATAATAACCCGATACCTTATCTTCTTTGGCGGAGTTGTAAGTCAGCCGGGTCTGACTCAAAACGCTCTCCAACTGATAGATATCCGCCAGCACAGCCGTCATACGTTCTTCATCAGCCAGATGTCTGGGCACCTTTGGACGTGTTGAGCAGCTCCACAAAACAGCGCCCAATAAAAATAAAATAAAATATCTGCTCATAATATCTATGTTTACCGGCCATCGGCACGAAGCATGGTTCTGATGGTTTTTAAAATAATTACAAAGTCCAGTCGTAACGACCAGTTATCGATATACTCAAGATCCATGCGCATCCAGTCTTCGAAAGAGACATCATTACGGTTGGGCGAAATTTGCCATATGCAGGTGATTCCCGGCTTCATGGACAATCGACGTAACTGCCATCGCTCATACTCGCGTACTTCGGCGGGCACAGGCGGACGTGGTCCAACGATAGACATATCACCCATCAGCACATTAAAAAACTGAGGCAACTCATCTAAACTAGTTTTGCGAAGAAAGTGACCAATACCGGTTATGCGGGGATCGCGCTCAATCTTAAACACCGGACCATCCATCTCGTTTTGTTCCATCAGACTCGCCTTCAACTCCTCAGCGTCCGTAACCATGGTGCGAAATTTATATACCCAAAACTTTCGGCCACGCATACCCACCCTCTTCTGCTGAAAGAAGACAGGCCCTTTGGATGATAGCTTTATACCAATGGCAATGGCAATAAACAGCGGTGAGAAAAGTGTGATGGTGGTAAAAGCCATTAAAAAATCCATAACCGCCTTTACCTTCAGCATCAGATAATCCATGGGGGTATTGGAGATGGTCAAAACAGGCGTAGTGTCAAAATAATGCAGGTGCGTTTTATTGGTCAGCATATTAAAGAAAGGTGAGGACATCCGAAACACAACCCCCAGTTCGTTGCAACTGGTAAGCAAAGCCATAATTTCCTCCATGCGCGCTTTCTCTCGACAATAGATCAATTCATCAATGGTCTTATCCTCAATCATCTTATCCACATCGGTATCCTCAGGCAACATCGGCACTTCCTGTCCTACGCGGGCATTAAGTTCTTCATCACCAACCACACCAACCACACGATACCCCCACTCCTTATATTTTAATACTTGCTTAATAAAAGTAGCGGCCGACACATCTCCCACAATTAAAATATTACGATAATTAAGACCCTTGCGCCGGGCACGCTTTACGTAGGAGAAAAAAAGCAGCTTTAAGACAATCAGCAAAATGGCAGACACACCACCAAAGTATAAAATCGGTACAATGCCAATATAATAGAGATTAAACACAAATATAGCCAGCGCCAAAGCACCCAGCCCCAGCAAAGTGGCACCTAATATGTTAATGATCAAAATAGAGTAGGGACGTGAGCGATACACCTCATTAATACGGAATACCTTAGACAGAATGACCCACAAGCCCAATACAATCAGATGAACAATAATAGAGTCTTTGCTGTTTCGGAAGGTGAATTCACCAAAGTATAAATAAAAGGCGATATCGAGCGATAGCCAGGCGATGGCCGCATCCAACACCGCCAGGAAATTATAAACAACCCTTTCTTTCTCCTTTAACATTATTGTCAGTTTTTATTTTGTTTGCAAAAATAACTAATCTTCCATGAAATGCGCTAATCATTAAAAGATTATCTGTGGCGCATAGCGCACGCTAATTTGTCCGCCGACCGATTTATACAGTTCACCCACATCCCAGGCCACTTTTCCCGTGAAGCTTAGCCCTTGCAGGCGAGGTAGCTGATATTGAAGTTCGAGGAGTGAATAAACCTGCTGCTTCGATTCCGCAAAAAAGTAATCTTCGGTGCGCGTCCAGCTATAGCGCCCACGAAACTGCTCACCAAAAGTTCCTTTATTAATTGTGTAGCTCGACTTAAATCGATATTTCAGCGTGGGAGTAATATCCCCCTCCATACCCAGGTGAAATCCATTCACCCGGTTATTGTAAAAATTCACCCGATCTATTTCATCCCAACCATCCGCATACTTCCTTACCTTATCGGCCGTATGATAAAAGGGTGTACCCATAGTGGCTCCGTGATAGATCCATCCATTGTAATATTCTCCATTGTTCATATAATCATCGCGCCCACCATAGCGATGCCCCTCATCCAGCTCAACTTCCAAATAACGCATCACCTCATCTTCGCACCATCCGGTTCGTGTTTCTCCGAATACTTCATACATAAATCCATCAAAATCATCTTCGATATCGTCCATCCAGATAATAGAGCCTTGCTTATGCCCTTTATAGTCCACCGGATAGAGCGGGTCGGGAATGCCATAGCCTGACTGATGATCCGTTTTAAACAACTCTACTGAAACACCCCTTAACCAACTTATATCTTTTGGCTTTACTCCCAAGCCCAAAATAAAATCCTTATTGTAAAAGTTGCGCAAACGCATACCGGATGCATCAGCAAAAGGCTTCTGTAAATAAAGATGTATATCTCCGAACTTTGCTTTCCAATCAATACCAAAATCCCAAAGTCCCATGTGCGCACCCGTTGCATTCGTTTCTCCTAGTTCACTCGAAGCTTCCCCCATAAAGGTAGCCCAAAAATCAACCGGTATCTTCTGTCCATTGGGGCGCGTACCTCCTAACAAAGCCGAATGCATTAATCCGACATAGGGCTTTACAGCTGTATTCCCCAAACGCGCATAGGCAAACTTCTCGTGCAGCAGCACATCATTAGCTCCATTATATTTCTGCACGCGATCATCATTGAGCCAGCCCTGAGAAATACCCCCTCTTATCTCCACCCAGTTTTTGGTGAAACCCAGTGGTAAATAATCAAATACCCCTATTGTAAAACGCGGCACGGGACGGGCATTGCTATTCATCAGAAACAGACCCGAAGAAAGCGCTTCGTCATACACAACAGGCGAATATTGCTCTTTGCCCAGTGAAAAGTCAATCACCCATGCCTTTCCGCTCAGGTAGGCCTCCTGCAATGCGCTTTCCGATATATCCAGGTTCACAAGCCCGCGGACACCTGCCTGGATAGAGAAATATTTACGATCAACAATCTTATAGTCGACCCCCAGCTCTGCCAGCAAACCCAAATGCCCAAACTGTTCGTAACGTCCCCACTGATTAGCAGTTAGCCACATCGGCCTGATGGTGTTTGACGACACCTGCGAATGAATAGTAAAATCAGTATTTATAATCTCCTGTGCCATAAGCGATATCCGGTTTCCCGGCAGACAACAAAGCAGAAAAAGAGCTAACGAACAACGAAGAAGCTTTCTTACGGTAGAAAATATCATGTAAATTGTATCAAAAAAAATAAAAAATCAAAGATAATGCAATCTAATGAAGGATATACACTCCTGACCAAAGGAAACGCATTTAAACGACAGATATTTAGAGAAGCTTTCTTCGCGATCGTGGTTCCGTCCGCTCATTCCCATTGAATTAAACCCATTTCCTAAACACCGTCTTTAGCAACTAACTATATTATTTAACCTTTTATTATCTTCGCCCTTTTATTTCATAATTCATCACATTGAAACACCTCATATTCATTATCATCATAGTATTTTTCGCTACTACTTCTCAGGCTCAAAGCATTCCTAATGTCAGCGTAGAGACAGCAAAACACCAAATCCTAAGCATGCGACTTCACGGCGGCCTGGTACTACCCCACCATAACACAATGATGTATTTTATTGAGGATTATGCAAGGGGTGTGGAAATAACGTATGGGCGAGCGCTTTTTGACCCAAAGAGCTGGGAGAGCTATTTTAACTATCCCGAAATCGGATTGGGGCTCTACTATGGTACCTTTGGTAATAGTGCTATCTATGGCGAGGGCTTTGCTGTGTATCCTTATATTCACCATCCTATTTATCGTCGCTCACGCATAAAAGTGGAGAGCAAACTTGCCCTGGGGCTGGCTTATGCCACCCGAACCTTCGACATCGACAACAATCTTCACAACACCTTATTTAGCAGTCACCTGAATGCCTACATCAGCATGGGCTTACACTTTGACTATCGTATCCACAAAAGGTTCTCGTTATCGGCAGGTGCTACTTTAACTCACCTGTCAAACGGGGCAGTTAAAAAACCCAACCACGGTGTTAATACCCTAACAGCCAACCTGGGAGGAAGGTATCATTTTAATGAAACCCTGACACCTACTATGAACAGTTGCAAGGCACACCAAAGCACTGAACGGGAAATATTGATTGTGGGAAGTGCAGGACGCTGTCAAAGCACACTCTACAACGCGAAAGAATACTGGAATGGCAGCCTGAGTATTAATCACCTGTGGCATTTGAATAAAAAAAGAGCCCTTGGCATTGGCTTCGATCAGTTTTACGCGCCAAGTGCCCCCCTTAACTGGAGCAATACTGATGAACTGGATCCTGAGAAAACCTTCTCAAAGCACGCCTATTACTTCAACGGACTGTTTGCTTCCTACAATGTTTTCCTCAATAAAACCTGCTTGTTTGTCAATGTGGGTGTATATCTGCACACCAAAGTAAAACCTCCGCAACCGGTTTATCCACGGCTGGGCATCCGCCGTTATATCACCCCAAATATTATTGCTAACTTTAGCGTTAAATCCAGCTTTTTCCGTTCTGAATTTCTGGAGTTTGGTCTGGGCTACAGCTTTAATTACCGAAAAAATAACAAATCATGACCTGCTTGCGGCTCCTCCTTTTTCTTTTGCTCATTAGCCTCAGCCTTACCGGCTGTGAATACATCAACAGGCTGAATGATGATGGCATTGTTATCAAACAAAACTTATCAACAGCAAGTCTGCAACATATCGTTGTCAACGCACCGTGCCGCTTGGTATTGCATAATGCGGCAGACACGGCCTATGTAAGAGGACTGGATTACCTAATCAGCGATCTTGAACTGAATGAAGATATGGGAACACTCAATATTAATCATAGTCATAAAGAATTTCTACGAAAAAGTGAAGCCATTGAAATTCATCTTCCTGCTGCACAGATACAAAAAATAACAGCCCATACCACACTCGAATTACGCACCGATGACACCATTACCACCGATCGCTTCGCAATCATTATGAACGGAGAGGCGCGATTCTCTGAGGTATCGCTTAGGCTCAACTGCCAGCAACTCACCCTTAATGTGTATGGCAATAATAACATTGGCAATTTTATGCTCGCCGGTCGTTGCCAACAAAGTTTTATCACCCTTGAAGGGGCGGTGAATATCGATGCGCTCAGGCTGATAAGTAACACGAGTATGGTTCATCACAAATCCATTGGCCAATGTCGTCTTTTTGTTAATGACAAACTGGATGTTACTACCTATTCATCAGGAAATACCTACTATAAAGGCATGGCTACAACTCATCATAAAAGGGTAACAGTTAGCTACCTGCCCAATACAGGAAAACTCATTAAAATTGATTAAACCCAAGCACATGAAACAACCCAAAACAACACTTTTTCTGACAACCTATAACTGGCCCGAAGCACTATCGCTTTGCCTTCAAAGCATTGCCGCACAAACACACCTTCCCGACGAGGTAATCATAGCCGATGATGGCTCGACCGAAGCAACCCGGTTAATGATTGATTCTTTTAAAGATAATTACCCCTGCCCACTCATCCATGTATGGCAAGAGGATAAGGGCTTTCGCATTAACACCATACGTAATAAAGCCATCGAAAGAGCAAGACATCCGTACATCATACAAATTGATGGTGATGTGATACTGGATAAACATTTTGTTGCTGATCACCTTCGTTTTGCCCGACCCGGACGCCTTGTGGCCGGTCGCCGAATACGCATTAACAAAGAAGAAACAGAAGAAGCGTGTAAAACCCTCAGTTACTCAACAAAACAATCTACGCGCTGCCAGACACTCGCCATCCTGCATCAACACTTACTGTACAACTCAAAATCTGTGCGAGGTGTTCGAGGATGCAACATGTCGTACTGGAAGGATGATGCCTACCGCGTGAATGGCTACGATGAGGAATGGATCGGCAAGGGGCCTGATGATAAGGAGTATGCCATTCGGATGACCTATGCCGGTGTTAGCATTTATAACCTCAAGTTTTATGCCCTCCAACACCATCTTAATCACGGTGAAGAAGGGCTTTTAGACAACTATGCCTTGAATCAAAAACACTTTGCCGAAACCATGGAAAGGAAGGCAGTCCAATGCAAGGCAGGCATAAAAAAAGAGGGATATTCATAAGTTGACTTATATCTTTGATATCTAGATAATTATTACTATCTTAAAAGTATAACAAAACCCCGAA